>JAQSWF010000070.1 GCA_029266775.1 Pseudonocardia sp. | reverse complement strand
AGCCGCCGTCGCGAGGTGCCGCTCGGCCTCAGCCATCAGCGCGGGCGACCAGATCCGGACGTCCTGCTCGTCCAGCGGCACGAAGGCGCCGCCGGGCCCGCGGCGGGCCGCGTCGCGCGCCTGTGTGTGCAGCAGGGTCGCCAGCAGGCCGTGGGCCTCCGACTCGCCGGGAAGCAGTTCGGTCACCAGGCGGGCGAGCCGCAGAGCCTCCTCGGTCAGCCCGCGGCGGCGGGCGTGGCTGCCCGTCGGGTCGTCCCAGCCGGTGCCGTACGCGACGTAGATCGCGTCGAGCACGAACGTCAACCGCTCGGGCAGCTGCGTGGCCGACGGCAGGGCGAACGGGATGCCCGCGTCCTTGATCTTCGCTTTGGCCCGGACCAGGCGCTGGCCCATCGCCGCGGGGGCGACCAGGAAGGCCGCGGCGATCCGCGCCGCGTCCAGGCCGAGCACGGCCTGCAGCATCAGGGGGCTGCGCACGCCGACGGCGATTGCCGGGTGCGCGCAGGTGAACATGAGCTCGAGGCGCTTGTCCGGAACGGCGCTGTCGTCGGCGTCGGGCAGGTGGGCGGGGTCGGGCTCGGTCGCGGCCGAGTCGACCAGCCGGGCCAGCGCCGGAAGCGCGCGAGCGGCGACGTCGCGCCGCCGGGCGGCATCGATCAGCGCGCGCCGGGCCGCGGTGAGCAGCCATGCCTCCGGATGCTCGGGGACCCCGCCCGGCCAGGTCCGCACGGCTGCCACGAACGCATCCGCGAGCGCGTCCTCGGCCGCCGCGAGGTCGCGGGTGCCCGCCGCGAGGTAAGCCAGCAGGCGGCCGTAGGAGGTGCGCGCCACCGCGTCGATGGCCGTGCGGGCGGCATCGGGACACGGCTCGGGAGGGGCCGACAGCACGAGGCGGGACTCAGGCCGTTCGCGGCGGGAGCAGGGGCCGGACCTCGACCGAACCCGCGGCGGCGGCCGGGCATCGCGCGGCCCACACCAGCGCGTGGTCCAGGTCCGGCACCTCGAGTACGAAGTAGCCGCCCAGCTGCTCCTTGGTGTCGGCGTAGGGCCCGTCGTGGACGACCCGCTGCCCGTCGCGCAGCCGGACGGTCGTCGACATGGTGGGCGGCTGGAGCCCGCCGGCGCCACTGAGCACGCCGTCTCGGTCAGCGCGTCCAGGTAGGCCCGCCAGCCAGCCCAGTACTCGTCTGCGCGGTCCGGGTCGCTGCGGGCCGAGAAGTCGTCGGGGGTCTCCAGGGCCATCATGAGGTACTCCATGGGCCGGTCCTCTCTGCTCACCCGGTACGACTCTGCTCACCCGGTACGACGCGCGCGACCGCTTCAGTTCGACAACCAGCTGCCGTGACGTGCGTCACGGTAAACACGATCCACGGGGATCGGTCTCGTCGGGCGCCGAGCGGGAGTGTCCACGCCGGGAGCAGCCACCCCAGCCTCTCCCCCGTCGTCAGCCGGTGTCCGAGAGCCGGGGCTCATCGGGGCCGGTGCTGGCAGGCCCGGCTCCGTTCGGCCCCGCCCCGTTCGGCCCCGCCCCGTTCGGCCCCGCCCCGTTGGGCCCTGCTCCGGTCGGCCCTGCTCCGGCCGACTCGATCTCGTGCCGCGCCTGACTGTCCGGACTCTCGTCGTGCTCTGCCGCCGTGCTCGGCGCGTCGTTCCGCGCGAACGCCTGCGCGATGCCGGACAGCGCGGTGGTGACCTCGCTCGGGATCACCCAGAACGTGTTCCCCTGGCCGTTCGCCAGTTGGGGCAGCGTCTGCAGGTACTGGTAGGCGAGCACCTGCGGGTCGAGGTCATTGCGATGCACCGCCGTGAAGACCTGGTCGATGCTGCGGCTCTGGCCCTCCGCCCGCAGGATGGCGGCGGACCGCTCCCCCTCCGCCCGGAGGATCGCTCCCTGCTTGTCGCCCTCCGCGGTGAGGATCTGGCTCTGGCGCGCACCCTCTGCCGACAGGATCGCGGCGCGCTTGTCCCGCTCAGCGCGCATCTGCTTCTCCATCGCGTCCTTGATGCTGCGCGGCGGGTCCACTGCCTTGATCTCCACCCGGTTCACCCGCAGCCCCCACCGGCCCGTCGCGTCGTCGAGCACGCCGCGCAGCCGGCTGTTGATCTCGTCGCGGGAGGTCAGCGTCCGCTCCAGGTCCATCGACCCCACGACGTTGCGCAGCGTCGTCACCGTGAGCTGCTCGACGGCCTGCAGGTAGTTCGCGATCTCGTAGGCCGCCGAGCGCGGGTCGGTGACCTGGAAGTACAGCACCGTGTCGATCTCGACGACGAGGTTGTCCTCGGTGATCACCGGCTGCGGCTTGAACGTCACGACCTGCTCGCGCAGGTCGATCGCCGGGTACACCCGGTCGACGAACGGGATCACCACGTTCAGCCCCGGGTTGAGCGTGCGGTGGTAGCGACCCAGCCGCTCGACGTTGCGGGCCCGCGCCTGGGGCACGATCCGCACCGCTTTGATCAACACGATGACCGCGAGCAGGACGACGACGAGCGCGACGATCAGGGCGGGCTCGATGAGGGGCATGCGTACTCCTGGTGCCTACTCCTGGGGATGGACCAGCGCGGTGGCACCCCGGATCGCCATGACGGACACGGTCACCCCGGCCGGGATGACGTACTCCGGGTCGTGCGGATGGCAGGGCCGCGCGCTCCAGTCTTCACCGTCGATGCGCACGGTGCCGCTGCGGCTGCTCACGTCGCGCACGACCTCTGCCGAGCGCCCGACGAGCGCCTCGATCCCGAACGGCTGTGCCGGAGGCTGGTGCAGGTGGCGCAGGACGACGGGGCGCACCAGCCAGATGCTGCCGCCGGCGCTCGCGGCGAACACCACCAGCTGCGCAGCCACCGGCGCGCCGAGCGCGGCGGCAACGGCGGTCACCACAGCTGCCCCGCCGAGCAGGCCGAGTGCGGCGCTGAGGGTGAACAGCTCGGCGATGCCGAGCAGGGCCGCGAGCATCAGCCAGATGATCCAGACGTCCATCGCACATCTCCTGCGATCGGGCCCGTGCAGCCTCGCACCCCACCGTAGGCCGGGTGCACCCTCGCGCACGAGGCCGTATCAGGATCGAGACCCGCCGGCCGACGCCGTGCCCGCGACCGCGAGCAGGGCGATCGCCCCGAGCACGACCAGCAACGGGGCGGTCCATCCTCCCGTTGCCTCATGCACGGCCCCCATCACCGTCGGGCCGGTCGCGGCCACGACGTACCCGCCACCCTGAACCAGCGCGGACACGCGCCGGTTCTCGGCGAGGTCGCGGGCGATGCGCACGACGAGCGCGAAGACCACCACGAGGCCGCCGCCCTGCGCCGCCCCGCCGATCGCGCACCACACCGGCCACCACGAGGGCACGACGAGCAGCCCCACCGGCAGAGTGGACCACGCCCCCGCGACGATCAGGACCACGCCGCGCGGTCCGGGAAGCACCCGCAGGAGCACCGGCACCCCGAGGGCCCCGACGAGCGCCGCGATCTGGAATATCGACGCGCTCAGGCCCGCGGCGCCGGGCGGCATCCCGAGCTCGTCGCGCAGCAGCAGCGGCAGCCAGGCCGTCACGGCGTAGTAGGCGAAGGCCTGACCGCTGAAGGCGACGGTCAGCCACCACACCTCGGGCCTGCGCAACCAGGTGCGGCTCTCCGCCTGCGCACCGTCGTCGGCATCCGCGACGTCCGGCCCTGCTGCCTCCGGGTCGTCGGCCGGCCGAGATCTGCGGAAGGCGTACATCCAGGCCGCGAGCGCGACGAGCACCAGCGCGCCCCAGGACGCCAGCGCCACCCGCCAGCCCGTCACGTTCGCCAGCGGGACCGTCAACGACAGGGTGAGCATCGACCCGACGTTGAGCGCTGCGGTGTAGGCGCCGAGCACCGGGCCGGACCGGTGGGGCAGGTCGCGGGCGATCACGACCGGCACGGCGACGTTCCCGACCGTGATCGCAATCCCGATGAGGACGGTTCCGGCGAGCACCGACGGGAGCCCGTCGACCGACCGCAGCACGATTCCGGCGATCAGCCCCACGAGTGAGACCGAGACGCCCCGTCCGAGCCCGGCCCGCGCCAGTAGCGCGGCGGCCAGCGGGGTCGCCAGGCCGAAGCAGAGCACCGGGAGGCTGGTGAGCAGCCCGGCGGTGGCCGCACCGATGCCGACGTCCGCGCTGAGGGTGTCGAGGACGGGCGAGACCGCGACGATCGGCCCGCGCAGGTTGAGGCCGAGCAGAAGGACGGCCGCGACCAGGACCGCCGCCGGAGCCGCCGCCCGGACCGTCGGGGAGTGCGGAGAGCGGACGGCAGGCATCTTTTCCCATGATGACCGTCGACCGGTCCGAGCGCAGCGAGAGGTGAGCGGGTCGACACCGCAACCGCCACACAATGCGAAGCGGCGTCGCTCGTCGCCGAGATTGCGTCGCCCTTTCGAGCGAAAGCGGCGTTGGCAAAGGTAGACGTTGCCAACGCCGCTTTCGCTCAGTCGTCGCTCGCTCCGGAGCCGGCGGGGTGGCGCGGGGTGGCGCTGCCGGTCGCCGCGGCCGGGGGAAGACTGGGCAGCACGCGCCGCCGACCGGAGGACCCGCATGACCGCGCCCGAGCTGAGCCCCGCTGCGTCCTCGATCGGACCCGAGCGCGGGCCGGCGGACGGGTATGCCGAGCTGCGCTCCTACGCCCCGATCGGGGACACCCGCACGATCGGGCTGGTCGCCCTCGACGGCGCCGTCGACTGGTGGCCGATTCCCGACCTCGACTCGTGCCCGACGTTCGCCGCCGTCCTCGACGCGCGCAACGGCGGCCGGCTCGAGCTCACCCCGCTGGAACCGGCCACCACCACCCGCCGCTACCTGCCCGGGACGAACGTCCTCGAGACGACGCACGTGACCCCGTCCGGCACGGTGCGCGTGATCGACGCCCTCAACACCGGCGTGGCCGGGCGCCTGCCGTGGACGGAGCTGGCCCGCCGGGTCGAGGGCGTCGAGGGACGGGTACCGATGCGGTTCGACGTGGCGCCCGGGACCTGCCTGAACTCGTCGTCGCCGTGGGCGCACGACACGGTGCACGGCACCGTCTTCCGCGTGCACGACGTGACGCTCGCCGTGCGCCTGCTCGGTGAGCTCGAGACGGACGTCGGCGACCAGGCCGTGCGCGGCGGGTTCACCACCTTCCGGGGCTCACGCCACCTGGTCGGGGTCACCGCGACGGCGAACGAGCCGCTGCACCTGTCGACCCCACGCGACGTCGACGCCGGCTTGGACCGCACCGTCGCCTCGTGGGAGCGGTGGTCCGCCCAGTTCCGCCCGCGCGGGCCGTGGGCCGACGCCGTCGCGCGCAGCGCGCTGATCCTCAAGCTACTCCTGCACAGCCCGAGCGGGTCGATCGCGGCGGCAGCCACGACGTCGCTGCCGGAGAACCTCGTCGGGGGAAAGAACACCGAGGGAAA
Source organism: Pseudonocardia sp. (assembly GCA_029266775.1). GTDB lineage: Bacteria > Actinomycetota > Actinomycetes > Mycobacteriales > Pseudonocardiaceae > Pseudonocardia. The sequence continues at coordinate 21,389 of JAQSWF010000070.1, read as the reverse complement.
GAACTGGGACTACCGCTACGCCTGGATCCGCGACGCGGCCTACACCCTCAAGGCGCTGTTCCGCTTCGGGCTCCGGGAGGAGACTCAGGCGGCGGTGAGCTGGCTGCTGCACGCCATCCATCGGCACGGCCCGGACATGCAGGTCTTCTACCGGCTCGACGGCGAACTGCCCCTTCCGCCGGAGTACCCGGAGGTGCCGGGTTGGCGCGGCATCGGGCCGGTCGTGGTGGGCAACGACGCCGCGAACCAGCTGCAGTTGTCCGTGTTCGGCGACGTGTTCGACATGGTGCGGCTCTACGTCGACAACGGCCACGTCCTCGACACCGCGACCGGCCGGCTGCTGGCCGGGATGGCGGACCGGGCCTGCGATGTGTGGCGGCACCGCGACGCCGGCCTCTGGGAGCTCGACCGCCGGGAGCACTACACGTCGTCCAAGCTGAGCTGCTGGCAGGCGCTGCGGTGCGCGGTCCGCCTGGCGCAGATGGGCCAGATCCCCGGCGACAGCCCGCGGTGGGCGAGCGAAGCGGAGCGCATCAGGCGGTGGGTGGAGGAGCACTGCTGGTCGGCGACCCGGAGCAGCTACGTCTGGTATCCGGGCACCGAGGAGCTCGACACGTCGATCCTGCTGCACGCGGGCAGCGGGTTCGACGTCGGCCCGCGCATGTCGGCGACGATCGACGCGCTGCGGGCCGAGCTGGGCGCCGGGCCGCTCCTCTACCGCTACAGCGGCGCGGGGAAGGACGAGGGCGCGTTCGTCGCGGCGTCGTTCTGGGCAGTGTCGGCGCTCCACGCGGTCGGCCGGACCGGCGAGGCGCGGACGTTGATGGACGCACTCGTGCCGCTGACCAACGACGTCGGGGTGCTCGCAGAGATGATCGACCCGAGCGACGGCTCGTTCCTCGGCAACCTGCCCCAGGGGCTGAGCCACCTCGCCCTGATCGGAGCGGCACTCGACCTCGAGGAGGAACCCCTCGCGGTCCAGGAGGCCCGAGCACGGGACGACGCCTGAGCGCGAGGCGCCACACCCCACCGCGCGAGTCGCTACAAACCGGCGCGCGAGTCGCTACAAACCGGCGCGCGAGTTGCGCGGCAGGAGCTACGGGCTCGGTGCCTCGGCGAGCAGCGCGAGCCGGCGAAGGGTCTCGGCGTTGCGCGCCCCGATCGCGGCCGCTCGCAGTGGCGCCGGGACGAGGCTGGCGGGGCCGCTGACAACGTCCTCGCGCATGACGAGCGTGCACCCGGTCGACGCCGAGTCGACCCGCACCTGCACGTCGATGCCGGCGAAGGGCGCGTCGCCGTGCAGGGCGAGCGCGCGGCTCGGCCAGCACTGCGTCACCCGCGCCGCGCCGGGCAGGACCAGCGGCCAGGCGCCGATGCCGCAGGTGAGGGTGGCGCCGACCTGCGGCCAGCCGGGGTCAACGGCCTGGACCCGGGCCGCGCCGACCACCCAGCTCGCCAGCCGCCACCCGTCGGCGAGGACCGTCCACACCGCGTCCGCGTCGGCGGTCGTCGCGCACCGCACCTCCACCACACCGACCTGGGTATCTGGGCTGGGCCGCGTCAATCGACGCCGCGTTAGGGTGATCGGCAATGGACGTCCCCGTCGCACTCGGGTCGGTTCGCAGCATCGGCGCCCGCACGTTCGACTTCTCCCGCCAGGTGGCCGTCATGGCCATCGTCAACCGGACCCGCGACTCCTTCTACGACGGGGGACGAACGTTTGCGCTCGACCGCGCGGTCGCGGCGGCGGAGCGGGTGGTTGCGGAGGGAGCCGACTGGGTCGACGTCGGCGCCGTGCCGTTCTCCCCCCGCGCGCGAGAGGTCACGGAGCGCGACGAGCTGGAGCGCCTGCTCCCGCTGGTGGAGGCGCTGCGGTCCAGCACGGACGCCGTGATCTCGGTCGACACCGTCCGCGCGGAGGTCGCCCGGCGGGCGCTGGCGGCCGGCGCGGACGCCGTCAACGACACGTCGGGGCTGCACGACCCCGACATGGCCGGGGTGGTCGCGGCCGCGGGCGCTCACCTGGTCATCACGCACAGCCGTGCCGCTCCGGGTGTGGAGCTGGCTCACCCGCAGTACGCCGACGTCGTCAGCGAGGTGCGGGAGTTCCTGGCCGAGCGGGTGGCATATGCGGTGGCCGAGGGCGTGCCCACCGACCATCTGGTCGTCGACCCCGGCCACGACCTCAACAAGAACACGATCCACTCGCTGGAGCTCACGCGCCGGCTCGGCGAGCTGACGACGCTCGGACATCCGCTGCTGGTGTCGGTGTCCAACAAGGACTTCCTCCAGGAGACGTTGAACCGTCCGGCGGACGCGCTGACCGAGGGCACGGTCGCCGCGGTGGTGCTGTGCGTGCTTGCCGGCGCGCGGGTCGTCCGCGTGCACGACGTGGCAGCGGTTCGCGCGGGCTTGGGCGTCGTCGAGGCCGTGCTGGGCTGGCGGCCTCCGGCCGGCCCTCTTAGGCACAACCTGTAGCCCGATCCCGCCCGGCCGGCGTGCCGACGGTGCGCGCGCCGGATTCGGCCGACTCGCGCGCTCAGACGTAGCGACTCGCGCGCCCGATTTGGCCGACTCGCGCGCCCAGACGTAGCGACTCGCGCGCAGGGGGGCGCAGGCTCCGCCGCCTGAAGCAAGTGGGTTCGCCGGCGCGGCAACGGGAAGAACGAGACGTCCGGCACCCCCTGCGACGTTCAGGAACAAGTGGAGCGGCCGTCTCGTGGTATCTACGGGGACGTCACCGGCCAGGAGAGGCAGTCCATGAGTGGTAATGCGACCCAGCGCTACGCGAACACGGCGGTGCTCTCGGTCTGCGAGGTCGACGCACCGCAGGTCGTCACCTCGGCCGAGTTCGACGAGCGGCTCGCCGCGACCTACCGGCGGGTGGGCCTGCGTCCCGGGCTCCTGGAGAACCTCGCCGGGATCGTCGAGCGCAGGTGGTGGCCGCGCGACGTGGGCTTCGCCGACGCCGCCGCGATGGCCGGCGCGAAGGCGCTGGCCGAGGCGGGAGTCGATCCGCTGCAGGTCGGGCTGCTCGTCGACACCTCCGTCAGCCGCGCACACCTCGAGCCGTCAGCGGCCTGCGCCGTCCACCGCGCCCTGGGCCTGCCCACGACCTGCCTGAACTTCGACGTCGCCAACGCCTGCCTCGGCTTTCTCAACGGGATGCAGCTGGCCGCGATGATGATCGACGCCGGGCGGATCGAGTACGCGCTGGTGGTCGACGGGGAGGGCGCGCGGGAGATCCACGAGGCCACCCTGGACCGGCTGGCCCGTCCCGATGCGACGCGCGAGGAGGTGCTGGACCAGTTCGCCACCCTGACCCTCGGGTCGGGGGCGGCGGCGATGGTGCTCGGCCGGGCGGACGTGCATCCGGAGGGCCACCGGCTCGTCGGCAGCGTGCTGCGGGCCGCCACGGAACACCACGAGCTCTGCGTCGGCGACCTCAACGGCATGACCACCGACACCAAGGGTCTCCTCGACGCCGGCATGGCGATCTCCGGCGACATGTGGCGTGACGCGAGAGCGAACTTCGACTGGTCGGACATGCACCGGTACATCGCCCACCAGGTGTCACAGGTGCACACCGCCGCCATGTGCCGGACGCTCGAGATCGACTCGGACCGGGTGCCCCGCTCGTTCCCGCTGCGGGGCAACATGGGGCCTGCGTCGATCCCGTTCACCCTGGCCACCCAGGTCGACGCGCTGCAGACGGGGGACCGCGTGCTGCTGATGGGCGTCGGCTCAGGGCTCAACGGCTGCTGTACGGAACTCGAGTGGTGATCGACGCCAGCCTCCCCCCGGCCGGGCTGCCCGGCCTCGACCCCGATTGGTCCCGGCTCGTCACCGACGCCGGCGGCCACACCTGGCACGTCCTGGACAACCGGGCCGAGCCGACGGCGGGCACGCTCGTCTGCGTCCACGGCAACCCGACCTGGTCGTACCTGTGGCGGCGGTTCCTCGCGTCCGCGCCGCCCGGCTGGCGGGTCGTCGCCGTGGACCAGCTGGGCATGGGGTTCTCCGAGCGGACGGCGCCGCGGACGCTGGCCGAGCGGATCGCGGACCTCGACGCCGTGCTCGACGCGCTCGCGGTCCACGGTCCGGTGGTGGTCGCGGGGCACGACTGGGGAGGGGCGGTCGCCCTCGGCTGGGCCGTGCCGCACCGGGACCGGCTCCGCGGCGTCGTGCTCGCGAACACCGCCGTGCACCAGCCCGCCGGCGCGCCGGCTCCGACGCTCATCCGGCTCGCCCGCACGCCCACGCTGCGCGACGCGGTCTGCAGGCGCACGCCGCTGTTCGTCCGTGCGACCAGCGCCCTGTCGCGCCCGGACCTGCCCGCCCCGATTCGGGACGCGCTGGCGGCGCCGTACCGGACCGGGGCGCGTCGCCGGGCGGTCGCGGAGTTCGTCGCCGACATCCCGCTGGAGCCCGTGCATCACAGCGCGTCGACGCTGCGGGAGATCGCCGAGGGCGTCCGCAAGCTGGACGACGTGCCCGCGCTGCTCCTCTGGGGCCCCCGCGACCCGGTCTTCTCCGACCGCTACCTGCGCGACCTGCGTGACCGTCTGCCCCACGCCGCCGTCCAGCGCTACGAGCGAGCGTCGCACCTGGTCCTGGAGGACGCGCCGCAGGCGGCGAGCGACGCCTGGGCGTGGATCACCTCGCATCATGGCTCCGACGTGCGCCCACCACCCCCCTCCGGACCGCACCATGGCTCCGGAGTGCCGGATCTGTGGGCCGGCTGGGAGGTGCGAGCCGACGACCCTTCCCCCGCCGTCGTCGAGCTGGGTGGGCGCACGGTGTCGTGGCGGGCCTTCGCCCGGCGCGTCCGCGAGCTCGCCGCCGGGCTCGCCGCGCACGGGGTTGCGCCCGGCGACCGCGTCGCGCTGCTCGTACCTCCAGGCGCCGACCTCACCGCCGCCGCGCATGCCTGCTGGCGCGCCGGGGCGTCGGTCGTCGTCGCCGACCCGGGGCTCGGCGCCGCCGGGCTCGCCCGGGCGCTGCGCGGCGCCCACCCGGCGCACGTGGTCGGGCGCCTCCCCGGCCTCGCGCTCGCGGCTGTGCTGGGCGTGCCCGGTACGCGCATCGCGGCAGGCGCCCCGGCCACGGCAATCGCGCCGGTCGGGCTCGGCGCGCTCGCCCGGCGGGGACGGGCTCTGCTCGAGCGCGGCGGTGAGCTGCCCGCCCCGGCGGGACCGGACGCCGAGGCCGCCGTGCTGTTCACCTCCGGCGCCACGGGCCCGGCCAAGGGTGTCGTGTACCGGCACCGGCAGGCCCGCGCCCAGCTCGCGGCGCTGCGCGACGTCTACGGGATCGGTCCGGACGACCGGCTCGTCGCGGCCTTTCCCCCGTTCGCACTCTACGGGCCGGCGCTCGGCATCGCATCGGCCGTCCCCGCCGCGCTGAAGCCGGGCGCGCTCACCGCCGCCGCGCTGGCCGACGCCGTCGCCGCCGTCGCCGCGACAATGGTCTTCGCGTCCCCCGCCGCGCTGCGCAGCGTCGTGCGCACGGCGGATGACGTCGGCCCTGTCCAGCGCGAGGCTCTGGCGCGCGTGCGCCGGATCGTCTCCGCCGGCGCACCGGTCCCCGTCGCGCTGCTGCACGCGCTGCGGGCCGTCCTGCCGCACGCCGCCGCGCACACTCCTTATGGCATGACCGAGGCGCTGCCCGTCACGGACGTCGCGCTGCCCGAGATCGACGGCGCCGGCCCGGGCAACGGGGTGTGCGTCGGCCGGCCGCTGCCCGGCGTCGACGTGGCGATCAGCCCGCTGTCGCCCGACGGCCGGGCGGACGGCGCGCTCACCCGCGACCCTGCCGTGACCGGGGAGATCTCCGTCGCGGCCGCCCACGTCAAGGACGGCTACGACCAGCTGTGGGCCGTCGAACGGGCATCGACGCGAGATCCTGGGCGCCACCGCACCGGCGACGTCGGCCACCTCGACGACGCGGGCCGGCTGTGGGTCGAGGGCCGGCTGGTGCACGTGATCACCACCGCGAAGGGCGCGGTGACACCTGTGGGCATCGAGCAGCGGGCCGAGTCGGTCGCCGGTGTGCGGGCCGCGGCAGCGGTGGGGCCACGATCGGGACGCCACACGTCGGGAACGTGGCTTCCCGGACACAGTTCCGGACACAGAACGACGAGCCCGACGTACGGGCGCCCCGCTGCTCGCCGCAGGTCCGCTCGCGGCCGCGGTCCGCGCCGCCGCGGGCATCCCGGTGGCGGCCGTGCTCGTCGCCGACGCGCTGCCCGTGGACATCCGCCATGCGGCGAAGATCAACCGGGCCCGGGTCGCGGCCTGGGCCGAGCGGGTGCTGGCGGGCGATCGGGCCGGCCGAAAACCGTGAGGGTGCTCGTCACCGGAGCCCGCGGGATGCTCGGCGGTGCGGTCGCGCGGACGCTCGCGGCACGCGGCGACACCGTGACGGTGCTGCAGCGACGCCCGTCCGGGCTGCCGTTCCGCGAGGTGCGCGCCGACCTCGGTGACCCTGCCGACGCCCCCGCGCTCGCCACGGCAATCACGGGCTGCGATGCGGTCGTGCACCTCGCCGCGAAGGTCGACGTGGTCGGGCCGTGGCGGGAGTACGCGCGTGTGAACGTCGACGGCACGCACGGTGTGCTGTCCGCGGCCCGAGCCGCGGGCGTCGGCCGCGTGGTGCACGTGTCGTCGCCGTCGGTCGCACACACCGGGGCCTCGCTGGTGGCTGCCGCCGCGGGCCCTGCCGACCCCGACCGCGCCCGCGGTCACTACGCGCGCAGCAAAGCCCTTGCCGAGCAGCTCGCGCTCGCTGCGCCGGGCCCCGCGGTCGTCGCCGTCCGCCCGCACCTGGTGTGGGGGCCGGGCGACACGCAGCTGGTCGGGCGCATCGTCGCGCGCGCCCGGGCCGGGCGGCTTCCCGTCGTCGGCACCGGCGCGGCGCTGATCGACACCACCTACCTCGACGACGCCGTCGACGCGCTGGTCGCGGCGCTCGACCGGGCTCCGGCGCTGGCCGGCCGGGCCCTCGTGGTGTCCGGCGGCGAACCCCGCCCGGTCGCCGAGCTGCTCGCGTCGATCTGCACCGCGGCCGGCGTCCCGCCGCCCCGGATCGGCGTCCCGGCCGGGCTCGCCCGCGCCGCCGGCGCCGTCACCGAGCTCGTCTGGCCCCTGTTGCGCGGGCAGGGCGACCCGCCGATGACCCGGTTCCTTGCCGAACAGCTCTCGACCGCACACTGGTTCGACCAGCGCACGACCCGCGCCGCGCTCGGCTGGGCACCGCGGGTGGGCCTGGACGAGGGGATGCGGCGCCTCCGGGCGGCGTACCGCGACAGCGAGGAGGCGACATGGCCGACGACGTCCGCGACGGCGTCGAGCTGACCAGCCTGGACGGCCCGCTGCTCGACGATGCTGTGGTGACGAGTCCGGGGTCGGAGGGCCGCCCCGCGACCAAGCGGGACCTCGTGGACTACCTCGACGCCGTCCGGCACGCGATCCTGCCCGCGCTCGCCGACCGTCCGCTCTCCGTGGTGCGGGTGCGGCCGGGGCAGGAGCCGTTCATGCAGAAGAACCTCCCGCGCTACGCCCCGGACTGGGTGGCGCGCACGACGGTCTGGGCACAGGCGTCGCACCGGGAGATCCACTACCCGCTCTGCAACGACCGCCGCACGCTGCTGTGGCTGGCCAACCAACGCGCCGTCGAGTACCACCCGGCGCTGATCAAGGTCGGGCAGCGGCACACCACAGACCTCGTACTCGACCTCGACCCGCCCGAGGGCGACGGCCCCGTACCCGTCAATTGGGACCACGTCGCGCAGGCCGCGCGCCTGGTCCACCGCGCACTCGACGCCGCCGGCCTCGTCGGCGGCGTCAAGACCAGCGGCAGCAAGGGCGTCCACATCGTGGTGCCGATCACGCCGATGGCCGTCGAGGACTCGGCCGCGGCCACCAGGGCGCTCGCCGCGCGCGCCGCCGCGCTGGACCCGTCGATCGCCACCACCGCCTTCATCCGGGCCGACCGGCAGGGCAAGGTCTTCCTCGACTCGACCCGCGCGATCGGCGCCACCGTCGTCGCCGCCTACAGCCCGCGGATCCGTCCCGGCCTCCCGGTGTCGTTCCCGATCTCGTGGGACGAGCTGGAGCGCGTGACCCCCGCGGACTTCACGATCGCCACGGTGCCGGCCCTCATCGGTGACGGCGATCCCTGGGCCGCCGCGCTGCCGGCGCCGCAGGTCCTGCCCGCGGACCTCGTCGAGGAGGGGCACAGCATCCCCGTGGCCCGGGTGCAGGCGATGCACGAGGGCAAGCGGCGGAAGCGGGCCCGGCAGGCGTGACGCGGCTCGACGCCGATGGGGCGCGGCCGACGAGGGCGCTCGCGAGTCGTCGCTGGTCCGGACGGTGTTCGGCGGCCTCGGTGTCGCCTACGCTGCCGTCGTGCAGCTGCTGGAGCGCGAGCATTCCCTCGAGGTGCTCGCGGAGCGATCGCACCACGCCATCGCCGGCCGCGGCGGCGTCGTCCTCGTCGCTGGTGAGGCGGGGATCGGGAAGACCGTCCTGCTGCGTGCCTTCGTCGAGCGGGTGCGGGCGACGGCGCAGCCGCTGTGGGGGATGTGCGACTCGTTGAGCACGCCCCGCCCGCTCGGCCCGTTGCGGGACGTCGCGGACGAGCTGGGCGCCCCGGTGTCCGACCTGCTGCACGGCACCGCCGCCCCTCACGAGATCTTCGGTGCGGTCTTGGACGTCCTGCGCTCACGCCCGCGCGTGTTCGTGGTGGAGGACCTGCACTGGGGCGACGAGGCGACGCTGGACCTCGTGCGGTTCGTGGCCCGCCGGATCACGGCGCTGCCACTGCTGCTCGTGGTGTCCTACCGCGACACGCTGGGCACCGACCATTCCCTGAGCCCGGTGCTGGGCGACCTCGTCTCCGTCCCCGGGGTGAGGAGGCTCCAGCTGGCCCCGCTGAGCCGGGCCGCGGTCGCCACACATCTGGACGAGCTCCCCCGAACGCGACCCAAACCGACGTGGTCCCGACGCCGCCGATGTACACCGTCGCACCGCTGGCAACCCGTTCTTCGTCAGCCAGATCCTGGCGCAGCCGGAGTCCCCGCTGCCCGTGAACGTCCGCGACGCCGTGCTCGCCCGAATCGCCGGTCTGGCCCCGTCGGCGCGCCGAAGCCTGGAGCTGCTGTCCTGCACACCGGAGCCGATCGGCCCGGCACTGCTCGGCGCGTTGGACGTCTCGCGGACGACGGTGGGGGTGCTCGCCGCCACCGGCCTGGTCGACCGGCACGGGAAGGGCGTCGCGTTCCGCCACGAGATCGCCCGAGCCGCGGTGCTCGAGGCAACCGCGCCGGGCGCCGAACCCGAGCTGCACGCTACGATGATCGACGCTCTGGAGGCGGTCGGCGGAGACCCGAGCCTGCTCGCGCACCACGCCACGGCATCGGGGGACGTTCCGCGGATCCTGCGGTACGCGCCCGAAGCAGCAGCCGAGGCGGCCCGCTCCGGGGCGCACCGCGAGGCCGTCGCGTTCTACGAGACGGCGCTGCGCCACGTGGGCGACGACCCCGCCACCCGGGCCGCCCTGCTCGAAGCCCTGTCCGTCGAGCTCGACCTCACCGACCGCCTGCACGCCGCCGTCGCGGCGCAGGAGCAGGCACTCGAGCTGCGCCGGGCAACGGGGGACGTCGCGGCGGTCGGCGCCGCGCACACCGCGCTCGCCGGCTTCGCGTGGGGTGCGGCCGACCGTGCCCTGGCCGAGCGGCACGTCGCGGCCGCCATCGAGATCCTCTCCTCGACCGACGACCGGAGGGCCCTGGGGTTCGCGCTGGCCCGGCAGTCGTTCCTCGCGGCCTGGCGCGGCGACGCTCCGCAGGCGCGACGATCGGGCGGCCGGGCGGCGCGGATCGCCGACGAGCTGGACGACGTCGTGCTGCGCACCTCCGCGTCCATCGGGGTCGCGCTGGTGCGCCTGCTCGAGGGCGACCTACAGGGGCGGACCGACCTCCTCGCGGCCACCGACGTCGGTCTTGCGCATCGCATCGACGGACTCGTGACGCCACCAATGACCAACGTCTGCCACTTCGACGTCGAGCAGGGGCGCTTCGCCGAGGCGGAGGAGTCGCTGGTCGAAGCGCTGCGCCTGAGCGAGCAGCGCGACACCCCGAGCTGCACGGCGTGGCAGCTCGGGGTGCGGGCGCGGCTGCGGCTGCTTCAGGGACGTTGGGCCGAGGCCGAGCAGGACGCCCACGCCGTGTTGCGGTCTGGTGACCTCCCGCTGGGTCAGCTATGGCCCCACCTCGTGCTCGGGCTGCTCGCAGCACGGCGCGAAGGGCCGCCGGTGAACCCGAACCTGGACGGATGTGGCGGCTGGTCACCACGCTCGACGAGCCCGGCCTGGTCGCGGCGGCCGTCGCCGCGCTGGCCGAGAACGCCTGGATCACCTGTTGCCCCGACCCGCGGCTCGACGGACCCCTCGCCACGGACCTGTTCGCGCAGCCCTTCGCCGGCCGGGACGTCGCGCTGGCACCGCTGCGGCGCTGGTTGCGCCGTCTCGCCGAGGCCGGGGTCCAGCAGGTCGGGCCGCCGTCGTCGGCCGTGGTTCCGGCCGCGCCGCACCAGCCCTACGAGCGGGCGATGACGCTGTGGGACGCCGGGTCCTCCGACGACCTGCTGGCGGCGCTCCCCCTGCTCGACGCCCTCGAAGCCCGCGCGGTTGCCGCGCTGGTCCGCGCCCGGCTGCGCGACGCCGGCGTGCACAGCGTCCCCCGGGCTGGCGGGCGGTCAACTAGCGACACGACCTCCAGATCGACGGGCGCGGTCCGGGGCCGCAGCAGGCGTGCGCCCGTGCTCATCGCGATGTAGCCGGTGGGCAGCGGCATCCACGTTGCCGACCGCAGCCGGCTGCTGGTGCGGAACCCATCGGGCGGAACTCATCGAGGTCGCGTTCGATCTCGACCGCGCGACCCGCGTCGACCACCACGAACAGCACCGACGCCGGCCCGCGCAGGCCGAGAGCGGGATGCACCGTCACCGGCCAACCCCGCGCCCGCAACTCCTCGGCGGGCGCGACGCCGGCGTCGGGCAGCACGACCCGGTACTCCACCGGATCGCCGGCGAACCGACCGTCCGCGACCACCCCCACGTACACGCCGAGCGCGACGCCGACGGCGTAGCCGATGACGTTCAGCGGACGGTCCAGGTTGGTCACCACCTGGCCCAGCGCGACGACCGAAATCACCGCGTTGACGAAGCCGAGTACGGATGCGATCCGCTTGCGTCCGCGGGTCGCCAGTGCCACCCGCACCTGCCAGACGGCCACCTCGAGGACGACCATCGCGGTGATCAGCACCGGCTGGACGAGTGCGGTGGACATGGTCTGCTTCTCTCCTGGTCGTGCCGTGGGCCGTGCTGCTGGCCGTCGGCGGTGGTGATCGCAATGCGCCGGGTCAGCCCTGCTTACGGGCGGTGAGGACCAGGTAGTCCCAGTCCATGACCGTGCCGTCGGTCCCCCGGTCGAACCGCGCCGCCAGCGCCGTCAGGTCGGCGTCCAGCGCTGCGACCTTTCCGGGGTCGTCTGCCAGCGAGCGGTAGACGGCGATGGTGGGGCCGTAGACGGTTTTCCAGTAGTCCCGCCACTGCTCCGGCGACGCGAAGAGGTCGGTGGTCAGGGTCTGCCGGGCGGTGACGACGTCGGTGACGCGGTCGCCGAGCAAGCCACGCACGTGGGTCTCGTCGCCCCAGAGCGGCGGGGGTTGCGCGCCCGGAGGGGGCGGGGGCGCGTAGGGCTTCATGGTGGCGAAGAGCTGACCGACGAACCCGTCGGGCACCCAGCTCAGCAGCGCGATCTTGCCGCCGGGGCGGCACACGCGGACCAGCTCGTCAGCGGCCTGCTGGTGGTGCGGGGCGAACATCACCCCGACGCAGGACAGGACGACGTCAAAGCTGTCGTCCTCGTAGGGCAACGCCTCGGCGTCGCCCTCCTCCCACTCGATCTGCACGTCGTGGCGCGCGGCGAAGGCACGTCCCGCGTCGAACAGCTCGGGGCACAGGTCGGAAGCGGTCACCCGGGCCCCGACGAGGGCGGCGGGGACGGCAGCGTTTCCGGTGCCGGCAGCGACGTCGAGTACCTCGTCGCCGGGCCGGATCCCGGCGGCAGCGACGAGCTCGGGTCCGAGCTCGGGAATCACGTCGATCGCGACGGCGGGGTAGTCCCCCAGCGCCCACATCGCCCGATGGCGGGCCTTGAGCGCCCGGTCGGCGGCCTGGTCGGTCGTGCTGGTGGTGCTGGTCATCTCAACTCCTCGTTGTGCGGTCCGCCCGTCGGGGCGCTCCTGCGAACGAGGAGAACGCTAAGTTCGCGGACGGGTCGGCCTCGTCGGGAAGCCTCCCCATCTCGGCGGTAGCGGCTCCCTATCTCGGACCACGGCCCACCCCCGGCTCCTCCTCCCCATGCACCGACCCGCCCGGCTCTGTGCCCCGCGGTCCACGTGGTCAGCTCCTTCGTCGTCCAGCGAGTGGCGGATGCTGGCACCCTGAGCACGTGCAGGCCGAGTACGTGACGGGGCGCCCACACCGCGCGCTCGCCGGCCTCGTCCTGCGCTACGAGGGCTACCGGGAGGCCAGCGCCACCCCGTTGCGCCGCCGCCAGGTGCCGCACGGCGCCTGCACGCTGATCCTGTCGTTCGGGCCGCCGATCCGACTGGTCGGCCCGGCCGGCCCGCTCGCCCCGGCGTCGTTCCTCGCCGGCGTGCACGACGCCGCGGTGATCACCGAGTTCGTCGGACCGCAGCACGGCGTGCAGGTCGACCTCACCCCGCTGGGGCTGTTCACGCTGCTGGGCCGCCCGATGCCCGAGCTGACCAACCGGACCCCGCAGCTCGAGGAGCTGGATGCACCCGATCTGACCGCCCTCCCGCAGCGGCTGGCCGCCGACCCGACCTGGCCGGCCCGCTTCGCGCGCCTCGACGCCGCCCTGCTGCGCCGCCTCGACGACGGAGCCGATCCCGACGCCGAGGTCGCCTGGGCGTGGCAGCGCATGGTCCGTACCGGGGGCACGGTCGCGGTCCAGCGGCTGGCCGACGAGGTCGGCTGGAGCCGCCGCCACCTCCTCACCCGCTTCCGCAACCAGATCGGGCTTGCGCCGAAGCCGGCGGCTCGCGTGGTGCGATTCGCCCGCGCGACCCGGTTGCTCGTCCCGCCGAGCCCGACCGGCGGCCCCGGGCACCCGAGACCCCGCTCGCTGGCCGACGTCGCCGCCCGCTGCGGCTACGCCGACCAGGCTCACCTCGCCCGCGAGTTCCGCGACCTCGCCGGCTGCACCGCGACGGAGTTCCTGGCCGAGCGGGTCTGAGACCGCCTCCCATTCGTCCAAGACCGGACGCCGCGCGCGCCCCTACCGTGCGGCCATGAGCATCCATCCCACCCTGCGCTACGACGACGCAAACGCCGCGATCGCCTTCCTGACCGGCGCGCTGGGCTTCGTCGCGAGCCACGTCGACACCGCCGACGACGGCAGCGTCGCCCACGCGGAGCTCGCCTTCGGCGACGGCGTCCTCATGCTCGGCAGCCGTGCGACCCCACCGGGCCCGTTCAACACCGGCCGGGCCGTCACCTACCTCGTCCTCGACGGCGCCGACGCGGTCGACGCGCACCACGAGAAGGCCGTGGCGGCCGGCGCCGAGATCCTGCACGGTCCGGTCGACCAGCCCTACGGCTCCCGGGAGTACGCGGCCGTCGACCCGGAGGGCAATGTCTGGTCGATCGGTACCTATCGGCCGACGGTGCCGTCGTGACCAGGCCGGACCGGGCCCGGGTCGCGGACATGTTGTGGGGCTTCTTCCCCGCGCAGGTGCTGCGGACGCTCGCCGGGCTGGGTGTGCCGGACCTGCTGGACGACGGCCGGCGCGACCTCACGGAGCTCGCCGCCGCAACAGGTTGCGACCGCGACGCGCTCGGCCGGCTGCTGCGGGCGGCCCGCGGGCTCGAGCTGGTGGATGTCGACGGCGACGGTCGCTGGTCGCTCACGGCGGACGGACAGCTGCTGCGCACCGGGACTCCGGGGTCGCTCGGGTCGCTGGCCCAGCTCTTCTGCGGTGACGCCCCGTGGCGCTCCTGGGGTGAGCTCGAGTGGAGCGTGCGCACCGGCGAGGTCGCGTTCGAGAAGGTCACGGGGCGCTCCGCGTTCGCGCACATGGCCGACGACCCGCGGATGCTGGCCGTGTTCACCGAGGCGATGGCCGAGGGCACCCGCATGGCTGCGTCCGGCATCGTGGAGACCTGCGATGTGGACGGCGTCGAGGTCCTGGTCGACGTGGGCGGCGGCAACGGAACCCTGCTGGCAGCCTTCCTGGCCGCGCACCCGCACCTTCGGGGCGTGCTGTTCGACACCGCACACGGCGTCGGCGACGCGCAGGACGTCCTCGGCCCATTGCAGGAAAGCCACCGTCATGCAACCAGGTTGCGTGAAGGTGGCTTTCCTGCAACGCGCGGGTTCGGTGAGCGGATCGAGATCGTGACCGGCGACTTCTTCGCCGCGGTGCCGCCCGCGGACGCGTACGTCGTCAAGAGCGTCGTGCACGACTGGGACGACGAACGCAGCGTCGCGATCCTGCGCCGCATCCGCGAGGCGATGCACGGCGACGCCCGCCTGTTCCTCGTCGAGCCGGTGCTCGCCGAGGACACGGCCGACCTGGTCGCACAGCGGGTCATGCTGATGAGCGACCTCAACATGCTGGTGTGCACGGGAGGCCGGGAGCGCACGCTGACGGAGTTCGGCCGCCTTCTGGACGCCGCCGGCCTGCGGTTGGTCGATGTCCGGCGGGTGCCCCCGCCGACCGGGTTCTCGGTGCTGCGGGCGCAACGGTGACCGGCACAATGCTCACCATGGGACAGTGGGTCGGCCGGATCATCGGGATCGTGCTGGTGCTGGTCGGCGGGCTGTGGGCGCTGCAGGGGCTCGGCGTCGTGGGCGGCAGCGCCATGACCGGATCGACGGCGTGGCTGGTCATCGGCCTGGTGACGGTCGGCATGGGCATCGCCGTGCTCCTGCCTCCGCTCCTGCGGAGGCCGTGACGGCGTGTGAGCCGTAGGGCGTCTGGGTAGGTTCGGCCGGTGCCGATCCCGACCAACGCGCCCGCGGGCGTCCCCATCCTCACGTCCCGGGCCATCACGGCCGCGGTCGCGGACCACGGCGAGGGGCCGGTGTGGCACCCGTCGTTCGCCGGGGTGCGCTGGGTGGACATGCACGAGGGCGACATCCTCGAGCTCGCCGCCCCCGACGACGTCAGACGCACCCACGTCGGCGCCGTCGCGGCCGCCTTCCGACCACGGCGCGGGGGCGGCATCGTGCTGGCCGACGAGCGCGGCTTTGCGCTGCTGGACGCCGACCTGCACGTCGAACACCGGTTGCCCGATCTGTGGGACGACCCCGGCGTGCGGTTCAACGAGGGCGGCGCGGACCCGGCCGGCAACTTCTGGTGCGGGTCCATGGCCTACGACGAGTCGCCCGGGGCCGGCGCCCTGTACCGCCTCGCCCCCGACCTCACCGCCGAGAAGGTGCTCGACGGCGTCACGATCTCCAACGGCCTCGCCTTCTCCCCCGACGGCACCCGCGCCTACTACGTCGACACCCCCACCCGGCAGATCGACCTGTTCGACCACGTCGACGGGACGCTCATCAACCGCCGGAGGGCGGTGCGGATCGCGGACGGCCCGGGCAACCCCGACGGGCTGACCGTCGACGCCGAGGGCTGCGTGTGGGTGGCGCTGTTCGGCGGCTCCGCCGTGCACCGCTACACCCCGGACGGCGACCTGTTGGCCGTGGTGCCGATCCCGGCCGCCCAGGTGACGGCGTGCACGTTCGGCGGCCCGAACCTGGACCGGCTCTACATCACCACCTCCCGGGAGGGTCTTGACGACGCCGCACAGGCCACGCAGCCGCTGGCAGGAGCGTTGTTCTCGGTGGACGTCCCGGGAGTGCGCGGGCTACCCGCGCTGGAGTTCACGGGTTGACGCTGGTCCCGAGCTCGGTCCCGGCGCTACGCTTTCCCGGCTTTGTACGGTGCCCGAACAAAGGAGTCCGTGATGGCGCCACAGCCCACCCGCGACGACCGCTTCAGCTTCGGGCTGTGGACGGTCGGCTGGCCGGCTCGGGACCCCTTCGGCGACGCGACCCGTCCCCCGCTCGACCCGGTCGAGAGCGTGCAGCGCCTCGCCGAGCTGGGCGCCTACGGCGTCACCTTCCACGACGACGACCTCGTCCCCTTCGGCACGCCGGCGAAGGAGCGTGACCGCCTGATCGCCCGCTTCCGCTCCGCGCTCGACGAGACCGGCGTCGTCGTGCCGATGATGACCACCAACCTGTTCACCCACCCCGTCTTCAAGGACGGGGCGTTCACCAGCAACGACCGCGGGATCCGCCGGTTCGCCCTGCGCAAGGTGCTGCGCAACATCGATCTCGCCGCTGAGCTGGGCGCGTCGACCTACGTCTTCTGGGGCGGGCGCGAGGGCGCCGAGGTCGACGCCGCCAAGGACGTCCGCGCCGCGCTCGACCGCTACCGCGAGGGCATCGACCTGCTCGCCGCGTACGTCAAGGAGCAGGGCTACGGGCTGCGCTTCGCGATCGAACCGAAGCCGAACGAGCCGCGCGGCGACATCCTGCTGCCGACCGTCGGGCACGCGCTGGCGTTCATCGCCGAGCTCGAGCACGCCGACATCGTCGGGGTGAACCCGGAGGTCGGGCACGAGCAGATGGCCGGGCTCAACTACACCGCCGGGATCGCGCAGGCGCTGTGGGCGGGCAAGCTCTTCCACATCGACCTCAACGGGCAGCGGGGCATCAAGTACGACCAGGACCTGGTGTTCGGCCACGGCGACCTGCTCAACGCGTTCTCCACGGTGGACCTGCTCGAGCACGGGGCGCCCGGCGGCGGGCCGGTGTACGACGGACCCCGGCACTTCGACTACAAGCCGCTGCGCACCGAGGACGTCGAGGGCGTGTGGACCTCGGCCGCGGCGAACATGCGCACCTACCTGGTGCTCAAGGAGCGCGCGGCGGCGTTCCGGGCCGACCCGGAGGTCGTCGAGGCCATGGCGGCGTCGGGCGTGGCCGACCTGGCGACCCCGACCCTGCGACCGGGCGAGACCCTCGAGGACCTGCGCGCGGACCGCAGCGCGTTCGAGGACTTCGACGCCGACAAGGCCGGCGAGCGCGGCTGGGGCTACGTGCGGCTCGCCCAGCTCGCCGTCGACCACCTGACGGGGGCGCGCTGATCCTGTCGGCCCCGGCCGGCCAGCACACGGTGCGCCGGCACAACCGCGCGCTGGTGCTGCAGACGGTGGCGGGCGAGCAGCCGGTGTCGCGGGCGCGGATCGCCGCGCGCACCGGTCTGACCAGGGGAACGGTGTCGTCGCTCGTCGACGACCTGCTCGCGGCCGGGCTCGTGGCGGAGCTGGGCGTCACGCGCGGCGGGACCGGACGCCCGGCAAGCCCGTTGCAGCTCAACCGATCCGGGCCCGCCGGATTGGGGCTGGAGATCGGCGTGGAGACGGTCGGGGCGTGCGTCGTCGACCTCACCGGCGCGGTGCGGGCGCAGGCGCAGATCCCGTCGCCACACCGGACGGAGGCGCCCGCGGTCGGCCTCGGGGCGCTGGTGTCGGTGGCCGCCCGGGTGGTGGCCGGGGCCGGGCTGCCGGTGGCCGGAGTGGGAGTCGCGGTGCCGGGGGTGCTCGCGGACGGGGTGCTGGAGAGGGCACCGAACCTGCCGCGGTGGCGGGACGTCGACGTCGCCGCGCGGGTCGGCGAGGTGCTCGCCCCGGAGGTCGGCGACGTGCCGGTGACCGCCGGCAACGAGGCCGATCTCGGCGCGCTCGCCGAGCACGTCACGGGATCCGGAGGCGACGACGTCCTCTACGTCTCGGGCGGGATCGGCGTGGGCGCCGGAATCGTGCTGGACGGGCGGGCGTTCCGCGGCGCCGGCGGCCGGGCTGGTGAGCTCGGACACGTCGTCGTGGACGCCGCCGGCCCGGAGTGCAGCTGCGGCGGCAGCGGCTGCCTCGAGAGCGCGGCCGGGCTGGAGGCGCTGTGCCGGGCGGCCGGCGTCGGCGACCTCGACGCCCTGACGGCCGCAGCGGCACGCGAGGAGCGGCCGACCGTCGAGGCGCTCACCGCCGGCGGACGGGCGCTGGGCATCGCGCTGGCGGGAGCGGTCAACCTGCTGGATGTGCCGGTGGTCGTGCTCGGCGGCGCCTACGCGCGGCTGGGTCGGGTGCTGCAGAAGGCGGTCGCCGACGAGCTGGCCCGACGGGTGCTGTGGCGCTCCCCTGTCGAGGTCCGGATGTCGCCGCTCGGCCCGGACGCCGCGCTTGTCGGTGCGGCCGTCTCGGTGGTGCGGGAGCTGGTCCGTGCCGGCTGAGGCCGGCTGAGGCCTGGCCGCAGGGGTGGGGCTTCAGCCGGCCACCCGCGCGGCGTGCACAACTTCGCGGCCCAGCCCGGGGACGGCGGCGCCGTCGCGGAACCAGGCGATCGTGCGTCGCAGTCCGGCGGCGAGGTCCACCTGCGGGGTCCACCCGAGCGCCACCCGGGCAAGGGTGATGTCCGGGCGGCGCACGGTCGGGTCGTCTTCGGGTCGCGCGATGTGCACGACCGAGCTCGCGGATCCGGTCAGCGTGCGGACCAGCTCGGCCAGCTCGTTCATCGAGACCTCCTGCGGGTTGCCGATGTTGACCGGTCCGGGGAGCGCCGAGCGCAGCAGCCGGAGGCAGCCCTCGACGAGGTCGTCGACGTACTGGATCGAGCGGGTCTGGCTCCCGTCCCCCGCGACGGTCAGCGCCTCGCCGACGAGCGCCTGCCGGATGAAGGTGGGCACGGCACGGCCGTCGTCGGCCCGCATCCGGGGGCCGTGCGTGTTGAAGATGCGGGGCCCGACCGGGTTGACGTGCCCCCAGTAGCTCTCGGGCTGCGGATGCACCTGGGGATCGCCGTAGGTCTCCGAGGTGGACGCCAGCAGGAACCGGGCCTGCTTCTCCTCGGCCAGGTCAAGCGCGTGCAGGGTGCCGATCGAGCCGACCCGCAGCGTCTCGATCGGCATCCGCAGGTAGTCGATCGGCGAGGCGGGCGAGGCGAAGTGCAGCACCGCGTCGACGTCACCGTCCACACGGACGACGTCGGTAACGTCGGCGTGCCGCAGCTCGAACGGGCCGACCTCGGGCAGGTGCGCGACGTTCACCGCCGAACCGGTGCACAGGTCGTCCAGGCACCGGACGCGGTAGCCCTCGTGCAGCAGCCGCTCGCACAGGTGCGACCCGAGGAACCCCGCACCGCCCGTGACCACCGCCCTGGGTCGTGGCATCACCCCCATCACCCCACCGCCTCTCCACGCCGTCGTCGCCCAGGTGCCGATGACCCGAGCCGGAGAAGGGCTACCCGCGATGCGCGAAGAGGAACTGCTCCGATGGGCCGCGCACCGACTCGCGTCTCCCACTCGTCTGCGCCCCGGTGACCGGTGTCTCGGGCTACGGTGCCGCCGTGAGTTCCCGGGTTCGCCGACATGATCGGGTCCCTCTACCGGTGACCGGACAAGGCCACCCTCCCCCCGCGTCCGCCCGGCAGCGCGTCTCGTCCGGCTCGCCCTACGAGCCCGCCATCGGCTTCTCCCGCGCCGTGCGGGTCGGCGACCGGGTGCTCGTGTCCGGCACCGCCCCGGTGTTCCCCGACGGCTCGTGCCCCGACGACGCCGCCGCCCAGGCCCGACGCTGCTTTGCGATCATCGATGCGGCCCTGCTGGAGGCGGGCGCCTCGTTCGCCGACGTCGTCCGCTCGCGGGTCTTGCTGGTCGACGTCGCCGACGCGGAGGCCGTGTCGGCCGTGCACGGCGAGGTCTACGGCGACATCCGCCCCGCGGCCACGATGGTCGTCGTCGCCGGATTGCTCGACCCGCGCTGGCGGGTCGAGATCGAGGCCGAGGCCGTCGTGGGACGGGTCACGGACGTCCCACCCGATCGCCCCGAGGAGCCCCGGTGACCGCTTACTGGATCAATTTCTTCACCCGGATCTCCGACCCCGACCGCGTCGCCGCGTACGCGGCCCTCGCCGGTCCGGCGATGCGCGCAGCCGGAGGCCGCTTCCTCGCCCGCGGGGAACCCGCACACACGTTCGAGGGCGGCACGGCCTGCCGGACGACGTTGATCGCCTTCGACTCGGTGGAGGCAGCCGTGGCGGCGTACCACTCCCCGGACTACCAGGCAGCGCTGCGCGTGCTCGGTGACGCCGCGGAGCGCGACCTGCGGATCATCCCGGCGATCGAGTGACCGACGCAGCCGGCCGTCCCACGGCGTGAGGCCTCCCCGCTACCGTCCGCCCTGTGAAGATGCGCGACTACCTCGCGACCGAAGTCGCACTGGACCATGCCGAGGGCCACCTCACCCGCCGGGAGGCGCTGCAGCGGCTCGGGTTGCTCGGCCTCTCGGCCGTCGCGGCGACCGGCTTGCTGTCGGCGTGCGGCACCGAGGCCGCACCGCCGCCGCCAGCGCAGGCCGCTCCCCCGCCTGCCCCGCCGGCCGCCCCGGACTACGACGTCGCGGCGGCACTGGCCCGCACGTCGCCGATCACGTTCGCGGGCGGCACCGGTGAGCTGTCGGGCGCCTTCGCCGCGGCGGAGGGCACCCCGCGCGGAGCGGTCGTCGTCATCCACGAGAACCGAGGCCTCACCGACCACATTCGGGCCGTCGCGGGACGTCTTGCGGGCGACGGCTACACGGCGCTCGCCCCGGACCTGCTGTCCCGCGTGGGCGGCACCTCCGGCGTGCCGGACGCCACGGCCGCGTTGGGCACGATTCCCGAGGCCGACCTGGTCGCCGACGTGCGCAGCAGCCTGGCGGAACTGGGCCGACGCGCGCCGGGCACCGCGCTCGCCGCCGTCGGGTTCTGCTTCGGCGGCGGCATGGTGTGGAGGCTGCTCAACTCCGGACCGTCCGAGCTGGCCGCGGCCGTCCCGTTCTACGGCCCGGCGCCGGAGAACCCGAGTTTCACCGGCGTCGACGCCGCGGTGCTGGGGGTGTTCGCCGAGAACGACGCCCGGGTGAACGCCGGGCTCGAGACCCTCGACAGTGCGCTCACCATGGCCGGCGTGCGCCACGAGATCGTCGTCGTGCCCGGGGTCGGCCACGCGTTCTTCAACGACACCGGCCCGCGCTACGACGCGGGTGCGGCGCGCGAGATCTACCAGCGGATGCTCGCCTGGCTCGGGGCCAACCTCGCCTGACCGGAAAGCCAAGCCGGGGACGGGCGAACGGGACCGTCGGCGCGGCGGGAGCTGGTCGCGGCGTCGGGGACGGGCTGGCCGGGCCACCGCTGGTGACCCGGCTGGGGTGGTGAGGGTTAGGCGGCGGCCTCGGTGAGCTGGACGTCGTAGCCCA
>JAQSWF010000069.1 GCA_029266775.1 Pseudonocardia sp. | reverse complement strand
GCCCGGCACCGAACCCGGGCGGCGCGGCGTCCGGTGCGGGGGCGGCGCGCAGCTCGACCGTCAGGGTGGCGAGCGCCACCTGGTCGCGGACGGCGGCGAGGCGGCGTTCGAGCGCGTCGAGGTCGGCCTCGCGGCGCGCGAGCTCGGCCTCGACGGTCACCACGTCACCGATCGAGCGGGCCTGCGCGAGCAGCGCCCGTACCCGCACGACGCTCGCCTGCTGGCTGGCCACCCGGCTGTCCAGGTCGACGACCTGTGCGGTCGCGTCCTCGACCCGGCCCGAGCGGACGAGCACGGTACCGGTGGCGGCGAGGTCGTCGACGAGCCGGTCGAGCCCGGCCGCGGGGACCCGGAGCACCAGCCACGAGCCGGCCGGGTCGGCCTGCTCCTCGGCGACGAACCCGCCTGCGGCCGCGATGGCCGTGCGCACCCTGCGCGTCGCGGCGGCGGGATCGCGGACCTCGAGGGTGAGTTGGGCGGTGCGCACGACGTCGCGACCGACGACATCGGCGACGGGCGGCGCGGGTTCCCCGGGGACGCTGGAACGAGCGTCGTCGGGAGCCTCCGCGAGGGCGCCCTCCCGTGCCGGGCCCGGGGGCGGCAGCAACCCGACGCTCGCCCGGTCGCCTGGATCGCCGGTGCCGCCGGCGAGGGTGACGGCCGCCGCCAGGACCCCGAGCAGTGCGACCACCACAGTGACCGCCGTCCCCACCAGCCGTCGTGTCATCCCAGCCCTCCTCCGTGTTCTTGACGGAGGACGGGGCCAGGGTGCGGACGGGTTGGGCAGGCGGGGTCACGATTGGGTTGCGAGCTCGGTGGCCCTCAGGTGAACAGGTGCTCGAACGCCTGCAGGTTCGCCACGGACTCCCCGCGCTCCGTCCGCCAGGCGTACTCACGGCGGATCGAGCTGGCGAAGCCCAGCTCCAAGAGCGTGGTGAAGTCGCCGTCCGCGGCCTCGAGCACCTGGCCCAGCACGCGGTCGACCTCGTCGGTCGTCACCGCCTGCAGCGGCACGCGCCCGACGAGGTGGATGTCCCCGACCCGGTCGAGCATGTAGTGCACCCCGTACAGGCGCGCGTTGCGCTGCAACAGGAACCGGTGCACGACGTCGTGCGCCTCGTCGGGTCGCCGGCACACGAACGCCTGCACGAACAGCGCCTGCGCGCGGACCACGAGCCAGCAGTGCGTCCGCAGCCGGTTCGTGCCGGGCAGCGTGACGAGGAACTGCCCCTGGCCGCGCACTTCGTGCTCCACCTCGATCTGGGTGAGCGCGTGCGCCAGCACGGCGGCAACCCGCTCCGGCTCGCCGCCGGGAGTCACGCGATCCTCGCCGCGGCCCGCAGGCCCGCCGCCTGCCGCGCGTCGAACTCGGCCACTGCACCGGCATAGGTCTGCAACAGCGCGTCCGTGGTGCGGTCCCACGAGAAGCGACGGGCGTGCGCGACGGCGCCGGCCGCCAGCCGCCGGTCAGGGTCCAGCGCCACCGCGGCCAGCGCGTCCGCCCACGATCCCGCACCGTGCCCGTCCACGAGCAGACCCGACACCCCGTCCGCCACCGCGACAGGAAGCCCGCCCACCCGGGCGGCCACGACGGGCGTCCCGCACGCCTGCGCCTCCAACGCGACCAACCCGAACGACTCGTTGTGGCTCGGCACGGCGACGACGTCCGCCGCGCGGAACACCGTGGCCAACCCGTGCGCGGGCTGGGGCGGGAGGAACCGCACGACGTCGTCCAGGCCCAGCCGGGACGCGAGCCGCTGGAGCCCAGTCGGCTCGGCCAGCCCGCTGCCCGACGGCCCACCCGCCACGAGGACGACGAGCCGCGCGCGCAGCGACGGCTCCCTGGCGAGCAGCGCTGCCGCGGCGTGCAGGACGACGTCCGGTGCCTTCAGCGGCTGGATCCGACCCACGAACGCGAGCACGACGGCGTCCGGAGCGATCGCGAGCGTCCGGCGCGCCGCAGCTCGATCCCCCGGCCGGAAGCGCGCGAGGTCCACGCCGGGCGGGATGGTGACGATCCGCGCCGGATCGGCCCCGTAGAGGTCGACGAGTTCACGGGCTTCGATGTCGGTGTTGCACACCAGCCGGTCCGACTCGGCGACGACCTGGTCCTCCCCGATCACCCGGACCATCGGCTCGGGCGGGTCTCCGTCCGCCAGCGCGGCGTTCTTGACCCGGGCGAGGGTGTGCGCGGTGTGCACCAGCGGAACGCCCCAGCGGTCCCGCGCGAGCCAGCCGACCTGGCCGGAGAGCCAGTAGTGCGAGTGCACGACGTCGTACCAGCCCGGCTCGTGCCGGGCCTCGGCGCGCAGCACCCCGGCGGTGAAGGCGCACAGCTGGCTGGGCAGGTCGTCCTTGCCAAGGCCCTCGAACGGCCCGGCGACGACGTGGCGGACCAGAACGCCGGGCGCCAGCTCGACCACGGGAGCGTGCTCCGACGACGTGGCCCGGGTGAAGATCTCCACCTCGATGCCGCGCCGGGCCATGCGGAGCGCCGTCTGGACGACGTAGACGTTCATCCCGCCCGCGTCGCCGGTGCCCGGCTGCTCGAGCGGGGAGGTGTGCACCGACAGCAGGCACACCCGCCGCACCGGCCGCACCGGCCCGCGCCCCGCATCGCCGCGAGCAGTCACGACTCCTTACCTACCACGCGGCGCTCCGATCGTCTCGGCCGCGCGCTCGGCCGCGAGGAGGGCGAGCAGGGCACGCACGGGGTCGGCGGCGTGCCAGCGGCCCACCTCGTCCCGCCAGGCCGGCACCCGGTGTCGACCCGGACGCGGCGCCCGCAGCACCACGGCGAGCTCCTCGTGCCGGCGCAGCTCGCCCATCGGCACCGCGACCCCGAGCGTGTGGCACGTCACGACCACCTCGGGCAGCGCGCTCCACGGCACGCCGCGGCCCTCGCCCACCACGTCGCCGTCGACCACCTCGGCCGCCATCGGCAGGTCGAGCAGATCGGCCAGGGCACGCGGCTCGCCGCCCGCCACGATCGTGTCGTCGGGCAGCACCGCGGCGAGCCACGGCGCGTCGAGCACGACCGCCTCAGCGGCGTCGGCGACGGAGCCGCCGAGCGTGCGGACCCGCTCCGGCGGGTCGGGGTCGGTGACGTCGAGCCGGCCGTCGACAACGGCGGCGGCGAGGGCGGCGTACGCGGCGGAGACGAGGGCGGCGTCGGGCCGGCGGGACGGGTCGGCGAGCCGGGCGAGCAGGTCGGCGGCCTCCCGGACGTCCGCGACGTCCAGATCCGCCCGCACGCCGGCAGCAGCGAGCACCGCCTCGTCGTCGGCCGCTTCGGGCAGCGGGTCGTAGAGCCCGGCCAGCCGGACGGCCGACGCGAGGCGCCAGTGGCCAGGGCGCCGACCGTGCAGGCGGGCGTGCCGGGTCAGCCACCACGCGGTGAACGAGCGCGGGGCGAGCAGCGCGGCCCGGGTGTCCGGGTGCGCGCCGAGCAGCGCCAGCGCAGCGGGCCAGGCGTCGTCGGCGACGAGGTCGAGATCCCGGACGGCGGCCACGTCCTCGGGCGGTTCGGGCTGCTCGTCGAGCCAGCGATCGAGATCGTCGACATCGGGGACGGCGTCAACGGCGCCGGCATCCGACACCCGCACGACCGTGAACCCGTCGACGACGCCGACGGCGACCAGGACCTCGCGGGCGATCCGCGCGGGCCAGTCGGCGGCCAGCACCGCGAGCGGGGCGTCGTCGGCCAGCAACGGCCGCAGCGCGGCGTCGGGCAGCATCAGCTCGTCCGCCCGGGCCGGCTCGCCGTCGAGGTCGGTCAGGGCGAGCCCGGCGAGCCAGCGCCGGGCAGCCGCGGCGGTCGAGCCCACCTGTGCGACCAGCGCGAGAACCGCCGCCGCGAGCGGAGCCGGGTCCAGCCCGGCCTCGGCGTCGTCGATCGACCGGTCGACCGCCTCGCGCAGCGCGGGGTGGTCCAGCAGCGCAAGCGGCTCAGCGGGGGCGGCACCGAGGCGGACGAGCAGCGGGTGCACCGCGTCGGGCGCGACGACGTGCAGGCCGGGCAGTGCGGGTGCATCGGCAGGCCAGGCCCCGTCGACGGGGAGCAGCACCCGGGCCGGACCGGCGACGACGCGGCCGTCGGTCAGCGGGACGGGCAGCGCGCCGAGCTCGTCGCGCAGGCCGGGCACCGTGTCGACGGCCGGTGCCAGCGCCGCGTAGAGCGCCCGCCACCAGGACGGAGGCCGGCCGACGCCGAGAAGGCGGTCGGCCAGGTCGGCGGCACCGAGCCGGTGCACGCCGAGTTCGGGCGGCGGTACGACGCGCGGCGCCACTAGGCCGGGGACGACGTCGGCGAGCAGTGCCGCGAGGTCGTCCGCGGCGGGCAGGTCGAGCCAGGTGGCCCGGGCCGGGGCGAGCTCACCGCCGCCGGCAGCGGGCAACCACGCTGTGCTGCGCAGGACCTCGAGCAGCAGCGCACGCAGCTGCCCGTCGACCTCGGAGCGCGGAAAACCTGCGGCGGGGACGAGCGCGAGCCGGTCGTCGGAAGCGAGCGCGGCGACGAGCCCTGGATAGGTGCCGGCCGCGGCCTGCAGCACCCGGTCCGTGCCGGGGCCGGACCGGACGTGCCGGCGATCGGGGTCCAGCGGGAGGTCGGCGATCAGCCGGGCGGGCAGGCCGACGCGCTCGGCGGTGGCCGTCGGGGCGTGCAGCACGTCGTCGTCCAGCGGCGCCGGCCGTCCGTTGGCGTCCACCGGGAGCGCCCAGCACAGCTCGCGCTGCCGCCGTCCGCGCTGCTCGCTGGCGGCATCGGCGGCGTCGTCGACGGTGGCGCGAGCCAGCAGCCACCGCTGCTCCCCGATCCGCACGACCCCTCCCCGATCGCACTTCGGGGCAGGAACGCCGTCCGCGGCCGCCGCCTGCTCGCACGTCGGAGCCACAGTGCTGTTTTGAGCGCCCTCAGACCGCGTTGTGGCTCCGAAGTGCGGGAGTGGGTCGTGAACGCGGCGCAGGACCCGGCCGTCGATGTCGATCTCGACGAGGTCGGGCAGCGCGAGCAGCAGGTCCGGGGCGCCTGCCGTGGCGGTGGCGAGGAGTGCAGCCGGGTCGACGCCGGGGCGCACCGGCAGCCGGACCTCGGTGTCGTACCCGGCGGGCGGCGGGGGCTCCTCCACACCGGTCGGCCACACGAGGCGCAGCACGGCAAGCTGGCCGCCGCGGCGCGCGAGCTCGGCGGCCGGCCCGGGCAGCTCGCGGACGGCCTGGGCGGTCGCCCGGGCGGAGAACGCGACGCCGCCGCGCGCGGTGACCAGGCGGGGTTCGTCGGACACCCCGAGCACGGCCGCGAACCCGACGCCGAACCGGCCCACCGCGCCCGGGTCGTCCCGCTTGGCCGAGGCGCGCAATGCCGCGAGCGCCGCAACCCCGGCCGGGTCGAGCGCGGCACCGGTGTTGGCCACCCGCAGCTCGCCGTCGACGAGGCAGACGCGCAGACGTCCGGCGACACCCGCCGCGCGGGCGGCATCCGCGGCGTTCTGCGCGAGCTCGACGAACCACGTGTCGGCGTACCCGCCGAGGCGCAGGTCTTCCTCGGCGTTGGCGTCTTCGCGGAACCGCGTGGGGGAGTCCGCCCAGGCCGCGAGGGTGGCCGTGCGCAAGGCCGCGGTGCCGAAGGGGTCGGTCACGCCCGGGTGCCGGCCGGCTCCAGGTCGACGCCGTCGTCGTAGACGAGCTCTGCGACGGCCACGGGCGACGCCGGCTCGAACACCACGTCCGAGTGCGCGCCGCAGCCGAAGTCCGTGGTCACCACGGCGCCGTCCGCCGGGGAGTACGCGTTCGCGCACACGCCGAAAGCGCCCCGCAAGGCACCCGCGACCGGCCACAGGAACCCGCATGAGCCGCAGCGGGCGGGAGCAGCACGGGCCATGTCCGTGCCCGGGCCGTGAGCACCGCCGACCCAGCGCTCCACGGCGGCGTCCCGGCCCTCGCGGCTGAGCACCGCCCGCCGACCGATGCCGAGGTCGCGCGCGACCTCCGCGACACCCGGGTCGTCCGACGCGAGGTACCCGGGCGCGAGCCGGGGATCGCCGACGGGCGCGGGGAGCAGATCACCGACGCCGAGGTCCCCCGGCCGGACCCGGTCGTGCCACGGCACCCAGGTCGGCGAGACCAGCGCGTCGGAACCAGGCTGCAACGCGACCTCGCTGACCGTGATCGGCGCGTCCACGTCGGCGCAGGCCAGCGTCACCGCCCAGCACCAGCCGCGGTAGCCGCCCTGCAGCGCCGCGAAGAAGTGGGTCACGGCGCCGTCTTCGACGCGCGCGTCGCGGTGCTCGCCGACCGCCTCGGCCGCGGCCTTCGTACCCATGTCGACGGCGGCGTCCTCGACAGCGGCTGCGCGCGCCCGGTCGACCGCGTCGACGAGGCGGCGCACAAGGTCCGGAGACGCGTCCGGGATCGCTACGGCACCCACCGCATGATTGTGCCACCCTTCCCCCACGTGACCGTGCGGGCTCTCCCCCTGCGAGCGGCGCTGCTCCTGGTCGTCCTGCTGGTGGTCGCCGGGTGCAGTGGCGCGGCGGCGCCCACCGCACCGCCGCCCGCACCCCCGCGCAGCGTGCCGGTGCTGCGGCCCGAGATCGTCGCCGAGCTGCCGCACGATCCGACGGCGTTCACCCAGGGGCTCGAGGTCGACGGCGACGACGTCGTCGAGGGCACCGGCCTCGAGGGCCGGTCGCAGCTGCGCGAGCTGAACCCGGCGACGGGTGCGGTGCGGCGGGCGGTCCCGCTGCCCGACCGGTACTTCGGGGAGGGCCTGACCGTGGTCGGGGCGCGCGTCTGGCAGCTCACGTGGCAGGACGGCGTCGCGCTGGAGTGGGACCGGGCGACCCTCGCGCTGCGCCGCGAGGTCCCGCTGGACGGCGAGGGCTGGGGGCTGTGCCACGAGGACAGGGGTGACAGCGGGGGGCGCCTGGTACGCAGCGACGGCACGGACCGCCTGCGCTTCCACGACCCCGACACCTTCGCCGAGCAGGGCTCGATCGCGGTAACGCTCGACGGCGCGCCCGTCACCCGGCTCAACGAGCTCGAGTGCGTCGGAGGCGAGTTGTGGGCGAACGTCTGGCAGACCGATCGGATCGTGCGGATCGATCCCGCGGACGGGCGCGTGACCGCGGTCGTCGACGCCGCCGGCCTGCTCGACCCCGCACGACGGGCCGGGGCGGACGTGCTCAACGGCATCGCCGCGGTGCCGGGCGGCAGCGGCGAGTTTCTGATCACGGGCAAGCTGTGGCCGGTGATGTTCCGGGTTCGGTTCGTGGGCTGACGCGGTGCGTCAGAATGGCCGCGTGGGGTTCGGCGGGGGGCATCGGCGGGAGACGGGCCCGCGGGGCCGAGCCGGCTCAGGCGACGACGAGCCGACGCCGCCGACCGGGACGCAAGCGCTCGGCGGCTCCTCGCCCCGGCCGGTCCGGATGCCGCGCAAGTTGACCGTCACCCGCGTCGCCGCGCTGCGCAGCCGGGAGATCACCGAGAACGGCATCCGGGCGTTCCGGCGGGCGACCACTGCCGACGGCGCCGACCGCTCCGGCCTCACCGCGCTGACCTACGCGACGATGACGAGCTACGCGCTGGACGCGGCCGTTGCCGTCGCGCTGGCGAACACGCTGTTCTTCGCGGCCGCAGTCGCCGAGAGCCGGACGAACGTCGCGCTGTACCTCGCGATCACGGTCGCGCCGTTCGCCGTGGTCGCACCGGTCATTGGACCGCTGCTGGACCGCCTGCAGCGGGGCAGGCGCGCCGCGCTCGCCGTGTCGTTCGCCGGACGCGCCGCGCTCGCCGTCGTGCTGGTGTTCCACTACGACAGCTGGCTGCTATACCCGGCGGCGCTGGGTGTGCTGGTGTTGAGCAAGTCGTTCGTCGTCCTCAAGGCGGCGGTGACGCCGCGGGTGCTGCCCGAGGCGATCACGCTCGTCACGACGAACTCCCGGCTCACGACCTTCGGCCTCGCCGCGGGGGCGGTGTGCGGCGGGATCGCCGTGGCCGTTGCGGCGTTGTGGGGGTCGCCGGGCGCGCTGTGGTTCACGGCCGCGCTCGGGGTCGCGGGCACGGTGCTGTGCCTGCGCATCCCGAGATGGGTCGAGCGCACGGCGGGCGAGGTGCCGGCGACGATCCGCGGTGCCCGGCGCGACCGGACGCCGCTGGGGCGGGCCGTGCTCGTCGCACTGTGGGGCAACGGTGCCGTCCGGGTGCTGACCGGCTTCCTCACGCTGTTCGTCGCGTTCGTGGTAAAGGCGCAGACCGAGGCGGAGCCGACCCGGCAGCTGGCGCTGATCGCGCTGGTGGGCGCGGCCGGCGGCATCGGGGCGTTCGTCGGCAACGCGGTCGGCTCACATCGGGGGTTCACCCACCCGGACAGGCTCGTCCTCGGCGCGGTGGGCGTGGCCGCGACCGCAGCCGGGGTCGCGGCGCTCCTGCCCGGGATCTGGGCCGCCGCGGCGCTCGCCCTGGTGGCCGGGACGTGCAGCGCGCTGGCGAAGGTGGCGCTCGACGCCCTGATACAGCGCGACCTGCCCGAACGCTCTCGGGCCTCGGCGTTCGGCCGCTCCGAGACGGTGCTGCAGCTGGCCTGGGTGTTCGGCGGCGCCGTCGGAGTGCTGCTGCCGCACGACAGCTACCGCATCGGGTTCGGGGTGGTGGCCGGCGTCGTCCTGCTCGTCGCCGTGCAGGCCGCGCTCGTCAGCCGCGGCTGGAGCCTCGTGCCCGCCCTCGCCCCCCGCACCCCCTGATCACCGCACGTCACCCCGCGAGTTGTCCATCTGCGCACGGCGAGTTGTCCATCTGCGCACGGCGAGTTGTCCGGTCGTGCGCGGCGAGTTGCCCGTACGGGCACGGTGAGTTGCGCGTTTCGGTACGGGGCGCCCCACGAGAAGCGGCACGTAGTGTGGCGCCGTGATCCGCGTTCTTGCCCTGGCGAGCGCCGCGTTGCTCGTGGCGGGGTGCGGCACCGGGGAACCGCCGGAGGTCACGTTCACCGCAGGGAGCGCCACGATGAACGCCCGGCCCACGCAGTACTGCGACCTCAAGCTCACCGACTGTTCCGACGACGCCGCGGCACCGGTGCAGCTCGCCGTCCCCGCCGGGACACCGCTGCTGGTGACGGTGCCCGACGACGTCTCCGAGGCGCCGTGGCACGTCGTCTTCTCCTACCGCACCGCGGGTGGCGAGCAGGTCGACGCACGCAGCCCGTTGTTCCCCGCCGACGAGCGCGGCGAGTACACGCTCGAGCTTCCGACGCCCGACGATCGCCTGCTCACCGCGCAGGTTCAGCAGTTCGGGCCAGCGCCACGGATTAACGAGGAGACGAGCGAGATCGAGTTCCCGGTGCGCGGCAGCTGGGTGTTGACCACGACCGGAGTGTGACGCTGCCGCGGGGACGCGTACCGAGACGCACAACACGCCGTGCCGAACGCACAACTCGCCGTGCACAGACAGACAACTCGCGGGACGAGCGGCGTCAGCCGTCCAGGTCGCGCGCCACCGCTCGGACGACCTCCGCGGCCAGCTTGCAGGTGCGTCGATCCGGGTAGCGGCCGCGGCGCAGATCGGGCTGCACCTTGGTCTCAAGCACCCGGATCATGTCTTCGATCAGCCCGTGCAGCTCCTCCGCCGGCCGCCGCGTCGCCTCGACGACCGACGGCGGCGCGTCGACCAACCGGACAGACAGGGCCTGCGGCCCGCGTCGTCCCTCGGCCATGCCGAACTCGACGCGCTGGCCGGGCTTGAGACCCGACACGCCGGCCGGCAGCGCGGCCTTCCGCACGTAGACGTCCTCACCGCCGTCCTGGGCGAGGAACCCGAAGCCCTTGTCGGCGTCGTACCACTTCACCCTGCCGGTCGGCACCCTGCTCACCCGTTCCTCGATCAAGCCTGCGGTCGCGGGCGGCGTCCCGACGACGAACGCGCCCCGAGGTGCGTGACCGGGACGCGCCCCACCAGCCTAGCCCCGTCGTCCCGGCACATGCAGCTCCCTCCCGCAGTTCGAGAGTCACGCGAACTGCGGCGGGGCCGATGAAACCGGCTGGTGAGCGGCGATAGCCTGAATGGATGTATGACCCGCGCGTCCTCCTCGACCCGGCCACCGACGCCGTCCGTCGGCTCGCCCGGCGTGGCTACGTCCTGGACGTCGAGGCGCTCGAGAAGCTCCTGGCCGCACGCAACGCCGCGATCCACCGCACCGACGAGGCGCGGGCGGAGTCGAAGCGGACGGCCACGGCAGTGCGATCGGCGCAGCCGGACGACGGACCGGCGCTCGTCGAGCGGGCGCGGGCGCTCAAGGCAGTCATCGCGGACGCCGAGGCCGAGGCACGTCGGCTGGACGCCGAGCTCCAGGACGTGCTGCTCGGCATCCCGAACCTGCCCAGCGACGAGATCCCGGACGGCGACAGCGAGGACGACGCCGCACTGGTCCGCAGCTGGGGCGAGCCTGCCGCGTTCGACTTCACCCCGCTCGACCACGTCGACCTCGGCGAGCGGCTCGGCATCCTGGACCTGCCCCGGGCGACGAAGCTCGCCGGGCCCCGGTTCGCGGTGCTGCGCGGCCGTGGCGCGGTCCTCGAACGCGCCCTCGCCCGCTACTTCCTGGACCTCGCCGCCGAGCACGGCTACACCGAGTTCTCGGTCCCGACGCTGGTCAACCGGGAGACGATGACGGGCACCGGGCAGCTGCCGAAGTTCGAGCAGGACCTCTTCAAGACCGGCGTCGGGGACCGGGAGCTCTTCCTCATCCCGACCGCCGAGGTGCCGCTGACGAACCTGCACGCCCGCGAGGTCCTCCCCGTCGACGACCTCCCGCTGGCCTACACCGCGCACACCCCCTGCTTCCGCTCGGAGGCCGGCTCGTACGGCCGCGACACCCGCGGGCTCATCCGGATGCACGAGTTCTCGAAGGTCGAGCTGGTGCGGATCGTCGAGGCGTCGACGTCGCGGCAGGAACTGGAGCTGCTGGTCGGCCACGCGGAGACGGTGCTCCAGCGCCTCGGGCTGGTCTACCGGGTCGTGACGCTGCCGGCCGGCGACATCGGCTTCGCCGCGCAGTTCACCTACGACCTGGAGGTGTGGCTGCCCGGGCAGCAGCGGTTCCGGGAGATCGCGTCGGCGTCGGACTTCGGCACGTTCCAGGCCCGGCGCGCCGGCATCCGCACGCGCGCGGCCGACGGCAGCCGGAGCTACGCGGCCACCCTCAACAGCTCGGCCATGCCGATCGGCCGCACGGTGGTGGCGATCCTCGAGCAGGGCCAGCAGGCCGACGGCTCGGTGCGGATCCCGGACGCGCTGGTCCCCTACACCGGCTTCGACGTCCTGACGCCGCCCTGACCGCGCCGCCGTGCGCGCGTTCGTCGCTCTGATCCCGCCTGCCGGGGCCCTCGCCGAGCTGGCCGACGCCGTCGCCCCGCTGCACGAGGCGCACCCCGACCTCCGCTGGACACCGCCGACTCAGTGGCACCTGACGCTGGCGTTCCTCGGCGACGTCGACGAGGGCCGGGTGCCCGAGCTGACGGAGCGGTTGGACCGCGCGGCCCACCGGTATCCGCCACTTCGGCTGGTGCTGGCCAGCGGAGGCCGCTTCGGCGATCGAGTGCTCTGGACCCGCGTCCTGCCCGCGCCCGCCGACGACCGCGAGTTGTCCATTCCGACACGGCGAGTTGTGCGTTCCGGCACGCCGAGTCGTGCATCTGAGCACGGGCGGTCGAGCCAGCCAGTGGAGGGACTGCGCCGGCTCGCGGCGTCGACCGCGGCAGCGGCGCGGCGTTCCGGCATCGGCGTCGACCAGCGCGGCTACCGCCCCCACATCACCCTCGCGCGGAGCCGTCCGGGCGCCGACCTCCGGCCCGCCGTCGAGCAGCTGGCCGGATTCACCGGCTCGCCCTGGACGGCCGACGCGCTACACCTCGTCCGCAGCCGGCTGGGTGCAGGTCCGGGAGGAACGGCCGCGCACGACGTGGTCGGGACGTGGCGCCTGGCTGGGAAGAACCGGGCCGAGACCGGGTGATACGCAGCACCTGAGCGGATGCTCCCGGCGTACTCGTTCGCACGACTCGCCGCGCACGGATGCACAACTCGCCGTACACGAACGGACAACTCGCCGTGCACAGATGCACAACTCGCGGGGGGAGCTGGGCGGTTACGGGGGCGGGCGGCCGGCGGGGTGGACGGCAACCTCGGTGGCCTTCACCGCGAACCAGAGCTCCGCGCCCGGTTCGGCGGGGAGATCGAGCAGCGCCGCGGGCGTGACATCGGCGGCCAGTCCCTCCGCCCAAGACGGCCCGCCGTGGCGCGCTGCGGCGCGCAACCGGACGAGGTCGCCGTGCGGCTCGACCGCAGACAGCCGGACCGGGACGACGTTGCGGGGGCTGCCGTGCGGGTGGTCGACGAAGACCCCGACGGCCGCGGGCGGGAACACCGCGACCGCCGGCTCTCCCGGCACGGCCTGCTCCGCGTGGCCCATG
This sequence comes from Pseudonocardia sp., assembly GCA_029266775.1. Lineage (GTDB taxonomy): Bacteria > Actinomycetota > Actinomycetes > Mycobacteriales > Pseudonocardiaceae > Pseudonocardia. Next base: position 570 of record JAQSWF010000069.1, on the reverse strand, counting down.
ACGACCAGGTCGTCCGGTGTGCGCAAGCCGTCCGGACACGCCGTGCCCGGCACCAGGTTCAGCCCCGCGACACGAGCGGCGAACGCGCTGCGCGGCCGAGCCAACACCTCGCGGGTGGGCCCCTGCTCGACGATCCGGCCGTCGATCAGCACGGCGACCCGGTCGGCGAGCACGAGCGCGTCGAGTGCCGCGTGGGTGACGAGCACGGCCGTGCGCCGCCCGTCGCGAACCGTCCGACGCAGCAGGGCGCGCATGGCCGGCGTGACGTCGGCGTCGAGGGCGGCGAGCGGCTCGTCCAGCAGCAGCAAACCCGGTCCCGCCGCCAGCGCGCGGGCCAGTGCCACCCGCTGCTGCTGCCCGCCCGAAAGCTCGGCGGGACGCCGGTCGGCGAGCGGGCCCACGTCCACCGCCTCGAGCAGTTCGCGCGCGCGGGCCTGCGCCGCGTGGCGCGCGACACCCTGGGCGCGCGGCCCGAACGCGACGTTCGCCAGCGCGGTGAGGTGGGGGAACAGGAGCGCCTGCTGGGCGAGCAGGCCGACGCCGCGGCGGTGCGGCGGGACGTGCACGCGG
>JAQSWF010000068.1 GCA_029266775.1 Pseudonocardia sp. | reverse complement strand
GACCCGTTCTGCCGGGCCACCCAGAGGCACTCCATGACTGCGCGCTCCAGCTCGCCCAAACTCGGCACGTGTCCAGTCTACCTGTTTCTACTAGGCGTAGAACGCTTCGCGGGACGCGATGCTGCGGCGGCTCAGCCCCACGGGTCGCCGGTGCGCGAGGGCTGAGCCGCGATCTCCGCGCAGGCCGCGCGGGCCTGCTCGGGCACCCAGTCCGCGGGCAGGCTCGGGCCCTGCGCCCGGGCGCGCCCGACGAGAGACCGGAGGGCGTCGGCCTGGGCCGCGGTCAAGCCCATGTGCTGGTAGTCGAACCCGACGTCGGGGGCGCCGCGCAGCTGCTCCCCCGCCCAGTAGGCCAGCTGGTTCGTGCAGACCGTGATGGGGTCCGGCGGCACGGTGGTCGGTGCGGCGGGGGCTGGGGCCGGCGCGCAGGCCGTCAGCACCAGGGCGAGCAGCGGCAGCGCGCGCATGGTGTGATTCTTCCAGGGAGCCGCCGCACCCTCGTGAACCGCACGACGGAGCCATACTGCTGTTCTCGGGCCACCCGGACAGCACGATGGCTCCGAAGTGCGGTCGTTTCCGCGAACCCGCGCCTCCCGGGCCGGGACGCGCCCCTTGCCGCCCGCACCTACCCTCGACGGCGTGCCCGCTCCCCCGTCCCGCACCGCCCGCGCCGCGCCGCTGCGCATGCGCCCCCGCACGCTGGTCCCCGCCGACCCGCGCCTGCCCCGAACCGTCCCCGCGGGCACTGAGGCCGTCGTGGTCGGCGGCGGCATCGCCGGGATCAGCGCGGCCGTGGTGCTCGCCGAGCGAGGCGTCGCCGTGACCCTCCTCGAGGCCGCGCCGACCCTCGGCGGGCGGCTCGGCGCCTGGCCGCACACCCTGCCCGACGGGACCGAGCAGGTGGTCGAGCACGGATTCCACGCCTTCTTCCGGCACTACTACACCTGGCGCGACGTGCTGCGGCGGATCGACCCGGAGCTGGGGTTCCTGCGGCCGGTTGGCGGCTACCCCGTGGTGTCGCGCACTTGGCCGCCCGAAGACCTCACAGGGCTGCCGGCGGCGCCTCCGCTGAACCTGCTGGCGCTGTTCGCCCGCTCCCCCAGCCTCGGGTTGCGCGACCTGCTCGGTTCCAACACCGCACTCGCGACCCAGCTCCTGGCTTACGACCGCGTCGCCACCACGGCGCGCTTCGACGACATGCCCGCCGCGGAGTTCCTCGCCGGCCTGGGCATGTCCGACCGCGCGCAGGCGATGCTGTTCGAGGCGTTCGCGCGCTCGTTCTTCGCCCAGCCCGGATCGCTCTCGGCCGGCGAGCTGATCGCGATGTTCCACTACTACTTCCTCGGCAACCCCGAGGGCATCGGCTTCGACGCTCCGGACACCGACTACCTCACCTGCATCTGGGCGCCGTTCGCGGTGTACCTCGACAAGCACGGTGTGCAGGTCCGTACCGGCGCGCCTGCCCGGATGCTCTCTCCGGCTGACGGGCACCGCTGGCGGGTCGACACCGAAACCGAGCCGCTGACGACGCGTCACGTCGTGCTCGCCACCGAGCCCGGGGGGCTGCGGGACCTGTTCGCCGCCTCGCCGCAGGCCGCCGACGCCGCACCCCGCCTCGCCGCCAAGGCCGCGGGGCTGGCCGTCGCGCCGCCGTTCGCCGTCACGCGGCTGTGGCTCGACCGCGACGTCGCCCCCGAGCGGCCGACGTTCAGCGCGGTCAGCCGGGAGCCCACGCTGGATTCCGTGACCGTGTACTCCCGACTGGAGCGCCCGTCGGCGCAGTGGGCAGCGCGGACCGGCGGCTCGATCGTCGAGCTGCACTCGTACGCCTGCACCGCACCCGACGCCTCGACGGCCACCGCCCGCATGCGGGCCGAGCTGGCCGCGCTCTGGCCCGAGACCGCGGATGTGGGCGTGCTCCACCTGCAGGAGCGGATGGAGGCCACCGCACCCACCTTCCCGCCCGGTGGTGCCGGCAGCCGGCCCGCGCCGGCCGGCGAGGCGCGGGGCCTGCGGGTGGCAGGCGACTACGTCGAGACCCCGTTCCTCACCGGGCTCATGGAGCGTGCGGCGGCGTCCGGGGTGCTCGCCGCCAACGACGTGCTGGCCGAGGTCGGAGCCGGATCCGAGCCGATCCGCGGGGTACCCCAGCGCGGCCTGCTGGCCGCGCGGCGGCGGTGAGCGGACACCGGGTCAGGACGACACCGGTACGGCGGTCGTCGCGGTCGCCTCGCGGTCGAGAACCCGCTCGCGCAGGAGCAGGAACAGCGGGAACGTGAACGCGAAGGCCAGGATGATCCCGAAGACCGGGTAGAGCCACGGCCGGCGCATCCCGACCCTGCGGCCCTCGACGATCATGAAGAGGCTGCCCGCGGCGAAGGCGACGAGCAGGTCCACCGCGGCCGACGACGACGCCGCGTTGGCGAACCAGGCACTGAGGTACGACGGCGGCCCCGTGTAGGTGAGGTTGAAGTACCAGGTCCCGACCAGCCCGGCGGCCGCCAGCACGCCGTAGATCACCTGTCGCAGGTGCGTGGGACGCACGTCGTCCTCCTCGAGGTCGCGTCTTGCCTGACAATGTTCGCTCTGCCGAGCAGCGCCAACCGTAGCAGGCAGCCTGGCACCGTCAAGAGCGCCGAACAATGTCAGGGCAACTCGTCGCGGTCGAAGGAGGGGCGAAGGATGAGGAAGGTGGCGGTGATCGCCTGCACGAGCAGCCACGACAGGGCGACGCCGGTGATACCGAGTGGAGGCATGAGCAGCCAGGCGCAGGTCAGCACCGCGACGGCGGTCGCACCCGGAACCACGACAAGGACGCGCATCCGCTGCTGCACCCGGGCCTGGGCGACGACCGACGCGGTGATCACCTGCGGGATCGCCGAGAGCGCGGCCAGCGCCAGCGCCCACGACCCCCGCTCGGCGTAGTGCTCGCCGAACAGCCACAGCACCGGGTACGCACCTGCCGCCAGTACCGCTGCCGCCGGCGCCACCAGGACGAGCGAGCGGCGTACCATCGCGCGCCGGGCGGCGTCCGCGCGCACCGGGTCGTCGGCGGTGTGCGCGACCATCGACTGCCCGATCCCGGACGGGACCAGGTAGAGCGCCATCGTGATCGTCCAGACGATGCCGTACACGGCGGCCTCGGCGGCCCCCAATCGGGCCAGGACCAGTGCCGGCAAGCCGTTGACCGCCAGCTGCCAGAGCGTCGCGCCCGCGTAGTCGCTGCGCACAAAGCGGGCCACCGGGGCGAACCGGACCGGCACCGCGATGGCCCCGCCCCGGCTCGCCTTCTCCGGGACCACCCGCAGCAGCAGCCAGACGTTGACGCCGAGCACGACGAGCGCGGTCGACACCACCCAGGACGCCGCGATGCCGCCCACGACGGCATACCACCCGGCAACCCCGAGCAGCGCGATCTTGAGCAGGGCGAACGCGAGGTTCTCGACCGGCACGACGGCCGCTCGCTTGAGGCCGGTGAGCAGGTAGTCCTGCATCGTGAACACCGCCCACAGCGGGGTGGCAACGGCGAAGAACAGCAGCAGCGGCCCCCGCCCGACGGCGTCGACCATCTCCGGGGCCCACCGCGGCGCCCCCACCGCGTACCCCAGCCCGACCAGCGCCGCGAGCGTCGCGACGACGCCGTAGCAGGTCAGTACCAGCCGGCGCGTCCGTGGCCCCGCGACCGGCACGAACCGCAGCAGCGCCTGCGTGAGGTTCAGGTGCGCGAGCCCGCCGAGCAGCATCATCGTCGACAGCGCCACGGAGTTGACGCCCACCACCGTCGGGGCGAAGAGCCGAGCCGCCAGCACCCAGTAGAGCAGCCCGACCGCCGACGTCAGCCCGGAGCTCAGGACGAGCGCGAGCCCGTCGCGGTGCACGGCGTCGAGCCGCGCGCGGCCGAGCCGCTCGTCCACCGGCACGCGCGGAGCCTAAAGGCCGCTGCATCTGCCCCGTCACGGTGGCAGCATCAGGGCATGACCGACCCCGCCCGCGAACACGCCGTCGTCGACGCCGTCCCCACGGACCTCCTGATCGGCGGCCGGTGGCGCCCCGCCGCCTCGGGCGCGACGTTGGCCGTCGACGACCCTGCCACCGGCAAGGCGCTGGTCGAGGTCGCCGACGCCGGCCCCGACGACGGACTCGCCGCCCTGGACGCCGCGGCCGCTGCCCAGGACGGCTTCGCGGCGATGCCGCCTCGGGAGCGCGGGGAGATCCTGCGCCGGGCGTACGAGTTGATCATGTCGCGGGTGGACGACCTCGCCCTGCTCATGACCCTCGAGATGGGCAAGCCGGTCGCCGAGTCACGGGCAGAGGTGAGCTACGCCGCGGAGTTCTTCCGCTGGTTCGCCGAAGAGGCCGTACGGATCGACGGACAGTACGGCGTGACGCCCAACGGGGCGGGCCGGATGCTCGTCATGCGCCAGCCCGTCGGGGTGTGCCTGCTGATCACGCCGTGGAACTTCCCGATGGCGATGGGCACCCGCAAGATCGGCCCGGCGGTCGCGGCGGGCTGCACGATGGTGCTCAAGCCCGCCCAGCAGACGCCGCTGTCGATGCACGCGCTCGCCGCGATCCTCGCCGAGGCCGGCTTGCCGGACGGCGTGCTCAACATCGTCACCACATCGACGGCGGGCCGGGTCATGGAGCCGTTGATCCGTGACGGCCGGGCCCGCAAGCTGTCGTTCACCGGGTCGACCGAGATCGGGAAGGTGCTGCTGGAGCAGGCGTCGGCGAACGTCCTGCGCACGTCGATGGAGCTGGGTGGCAACGCGCCGTTCCTCGTGCTCGCCGACGCCGACCTCGACGCGGCCGTGGACGGGGCCATGACGGCGAAGATGCGCAACATGGGCGAGGCGTGCACCGCCGCCAACCGCTTCCTCGTCCACCGCTCGATCGCCGACGCGTTCGCGGACCGGCTCGCCGAGCGGATGGCGGCGTTGCACGTCGGCCGCGGCACCGAAGACGGCGTGCAGGTGGGTCCGCTGATCGACGCGAAGGGACGCGAGAAGGTGGCGGAGCTCGTCGACGACGCGGTGTCCCGGGGCGGGCAGGCCCGGATCGGCGGCGAAACGGTCGACGGGCCGGGCTACTTCTACCGGCCCACGGTGCTCGCGGACGTGCCGGTGGACGCGCGCCTGTCCCGGGAGGAGATCTTCGGCCCGGTCGCGCCGATCACTGTGGTCGATGACGACGACCAGGCCGTCGCGGCGGCGAACGACACCGAGTTCGGCCTCGTGAGCTACGTGTACACCGAGAACATCAACCGAGCACTGCGGGTCGTCGAGCGGCTGGAGGCGGGCATGGTCGGCCTCAACACCGGGCTGGTGTCGAACCCGGCCGCGCCGTTCGGCGGGATCAAGCAGTCCGGGCTCGGCCGCGAGGGCGGTTCGGTGGGGATCGAGGAGTACCTCGAGACGAAGTACGTGGCCGTCGGGCTGCGCTAGCTACAGCCATCCACACCACGACATGGAGACATGTCGTGGTTCGGGGCCGCCGCAGAACCACGGTGAGGATCCTCAACGTGGTCGTTGCGGCCTCAACCGATGCCGGGGCGGATCAGCGGTTCGCCGGTTCGGTGTGTCTGCTGCTGGTGATCCCGCTTGTCGATCAACAGCCTGTCACACGCAAACGGCGATCACGGGGCTGGGACGGCCGGCGGCGCTGCGCCCGGGACGGCCGGCGCAGCCGGCGGCCGGGCGGCCCGCTCCGCCGCGTCCTCGGCCGCCTTCCGGGCGGCCTCCTCGGCGTCCTTGCGCGCCTCCTGCTCCGCCACCGCCTCCTCCGGGTGCAGCAGGAGGTACGCCAGCCGGGCGCCCCCGTTCGCCGCCACCGCGGTCACCACCAGCGCCGCGGCCAGCGCGCACGCGCCGGTGAGGATCCGGACGCGCCCGGGGGTTCGCCCGAGCCCGGTCTGCCCCGTCTCGACCACCCACGCCCGCGCTCCAAGCAGCGCCAGCAGCAGCCCGAACGACGACCAGACCCACCCGTCAGGTCCCACCGGGCACCCCCGCAGGCGTTCCGGTTCCGGCCACCGTCGGCGTCGTCTTGACCAGCACCGCGTTGAACTCATGGCGGTACCGAACGGCGTAACCGCCCGACGAGACCAGCTGCTCGATCGCCTGCAGCGTCCACCCCGGTGGGCGGTTCTCCAGGTACACGCCCCGCTTCTCCATCGACTCGTACACCAGCACGACGTCCGGGTCGTCTTCCTCGATGCAGCGGACGACGTCCGCGTCCGGGGCGCTGCACCCCCTCACGTGCCCGGCCCGTTCGTAGACGCCGACGCCCTGCATCGCGTACGGCCCGGTCTGGTCAAGCGGCACGACCTTGCGCCCCGGCGGGGTGTCGGCGAACGCCGCGCGCGTCATCGCGACGTCCTCGGGCGTGACGATCATGTACGCATCGTTGCCCCCGCGGATGAGCACCAGCAGGGGGAACAGCACGAGCATGCCGACGGCCAGCAGCTTCTCGAATCCGCGGCGCCGCCGGACGAGCGCCCGGAGGGCGTCGACGCCGAGGATCGTGAGGATCGGCAGGCCGTACAGCACGATCCGCAGGAACAGCTCACCGCCGTAGCTCTGCACGGTGGCGAACGCCATCGGCACCACCGCGAGGACGATCGGCACGAGGTCGCGGCGGCGCCGCCAGTACACCCACGCCCCGGCCAGCGCGAGGAGCCAGGTCAGCCCGGGCACGGCGATGCGCAGCAGCTTCACCGCGACCTGCCCGGTGTCGCCGGTCAGCCGGTCGAGGATCCCGACCTGCAGGGTGTTGCCTCCGCCGCTGCCCAGCAGCAACTCGATCTGGCTGCTCCAGAAGTCCCGGGCACCGACGACGAAGTACACCACCAGCGCCAGCGTCGCGACGAGCACCAGGCTGCGCCCGCGGAACCGGCCGACCACCGCGAGCACCGCCAGCTGACCGATGATCGCGAATGGCGTGAGCTGGTGTTCGGGCGCGAGTGCGAGCAGGCACAACGCCGCGCAGGAGTACACGAGCAGCACCTGCCGCGGCGGCAGCGTCGGGCGGTTGGGCGGGGTCAGCGCCGCGACGACCCAGCGCCGCAGCAGCGGCAGCCGCGGCGCGCCCGGGTGCGGCGGTGGCCAGCCCGGCACGCCCGCCGCGTCGGTGCGCCGCGTTGCCAGCGGGCCCAGCGCGAACGCCAGCACCGTGAGCATCAGCACGACGCCGAGGGCCTGCGGGGAGAAGTAGTCCTGCTCGATCCAGTTCAGCCCGACGAACAGCCACGCCGCGACCCACGGCGCCCGGGTTCCGCCGAGCATCGAGCGGGCCAGCGCGTAGACGCCGACCGCCCACGCCAGCACGACCACGGGTGGGAACCAGCGCAGGACGACGGCGAGGTCGGTCGCGCCGGCGGCGTCGCGGAACCACGCCCACTGCGCGAAGAACGCGGGCCAGTTGAAGCGGGCGTCGACGTCGTCGGGGGGCACGCCGTCGCCGGCGATCGCGTCGACGAACCCGGCGATCACGTACGTCGTGGTGAACCGCGCCACCGGCTGCACGACCGACGGCATGCCGGTGCTGCAGATAACCAGCACGCCGGTGGCCGCGGCGAGCATCGGGACCCGCGGGCGTGGTGACCAGAGCTCGGCGACGCACGCGGCCACGGCACAGCTCAGCGCGATCCACGCGGCGGGGCCGAGGACCTTCGCGAGGCCCCAGCCGTCGAGCGCCTCCAGATCGGTGGTGGCGGCCGCGACCGGCAGCAAGGCCACGGCGAGCACCGCGAGGACGGGCGACAGCCACCGCCACCGGGTGGGCACCGGGGTGGCCGGCGGCTCGCTCGGCGCGGCGGGCAGCAGGACGGTCACCGGCTCGACGCGAAGCGGTTGTGGCGGGCGGACCGGCGGGGGCCGACGCCGGGGCTGGAAAGGATGGGGCCGTGGCCGCGGGTGCGAGACGATCGGCCGGCGCCCCGCGAGATGGGTCGTGGTCAGGGCCGGAGGGAGGAGGCCGGGGCCTTGCCCCGGGCCGGACGTTCCCGCTGGGTGACCCGCCCTCGTCCTCCGGGCTGCACCTCCGGTCGGCCCCGGCGGTGCGGCGGGAGCGCGCCGGGAGCCCGTCAGCCCTCGGCCGGGCACGCTACCGGCACCCCCGCGGTGAGCTCCGGGCCCCGGTATCGACGCGGCATCCTCGAACGACCCCGCCGCCGGAACGGCAGGGCCGCCCCGTGGTGGGCGACGCGTCACCGTGGAGACACCGCGTGGCGCACCAGGAACGGCACGCTCAGCACCGTCGCCGCGGACAGCGCCCCCGCGGGCACCCAGAACCCCGTCATCACCATCACCTGCCCGACCAGCAAGCTGGTCGCCACGCCGACCCCGAGGGCGAGCAGCCACACGTGCGCGGCAGGCGCGCGGCGCAGAAACCCGGCGACCGCCCATCCGGGGCCGAGCAGCAGGAACACGACGGTGACCACCAGCCGGACCTGGCCGAGCGGCCCGCCGGCGACCTGTAGCAGCGACAGCCCGCACGCCGCCACCCCCGCGGCCACCAGCACGACCGCGACGACCCGCCGCGCGACGTCGGTCTCGGTTGCGACCATCGGCGTCGCGGTGACGCGGGGGGTGCCGTCGCGCTGCATCGTCCCTTTCCTCCCCGCCGTCGCGAGCTCGACAGCGCACCGGCTGCCCTCTCATCGAGATCACGGTTCGGCTGCGTTACGGCCGTCGCGCTCGGGCCGGTGGGCGGCGGCGGTCCACGGGCAGCGGCGGAACGGGGGTCGGCGTGCCGCGAGGCCACCCCGCTACCGTGGCGCCGCCGGCGAGGCGGAAAGTCACCAAGGAGGCAGCCGGGTGCGAGCGGGGCCGAGCGTGTCGGTGTGCATCCCGGTCTACCGCGGCGAGCGGTTCCTCGCCGAGACGATGCGCAGCGTGCTCGCCCAGACCTACGCCGACTTCGAGCTGGTCGTGCTGGACAACGCCAGCCCGGACGGCACCGGCCGCATCGCCCGTTCCTTCGGCGACCCCCGGGTCCGCGTGGAGACCAACCCCGCAACGATCCCGCAGCCGGACAACTGGCGACGCGCCGTGGAGCTGTGTCGCGCTCCGCTGGTCAAGCTCGTGTGCGCCGACGACCTGGTGCACCCACGCTGCCTCGAGTACCAGGTCGGACCCATGACGGCCGACCCCGGGCTCGCGGTGGTCGCGGCCCGCCGGCACATGATCGACGAACGCAGCCGCGTGCTCGTCCCCCGGCGCGGGTTGACCGGGCTGACCGGGATGCGCTCCAGCGTCGAGGTCGCCCGGCGCGTGGTACGCAGCGGCGCCAACCCCATCGGCGAACCGAACGGCGTGCTGTTCCGCCGCCAGCACTACCTCGCGGCCGGCGGGTGGCGCCCGGAACACCGCTTCGCGATGGACCTGGACCTGTGGATCCGCCTGCTGCAGTTCGGGGAGTTCCTCGGCCTGCCCGAGACCCTCGCCGCCTTCCGCATCGGTCGCGAGAGCCTGTCCGCCGGCAACGAGGCGACGATCTACGCCCACCAGAAGGCGCTGATCGAGGAGCTCGGCGCGGCGCCGCACCTGCAGGTCCGGCGTCGGGACCTCGCCGTCGGGCGGCTGCGTGCGCCGTCGGGCCGCCTCCGGCGTCGCGCGCTGTACCGCATGTCCGACCGCGCGGCGCGCAGGGACGAGCGCAGGACGACCTGACCATCTGTCGCACATCTTTTGCAACTGGCGCGAGTTGGCGCTTAGCCTGTGGCGATGCACGTGGCGATGCACATGAGCGACGGCCTGGTGAATGCGCCGACGGCGCTGGGGTTCGGCCTCGTGGCCATCCTCGGGCTGACGGTCGCGGCGTATCAGGCCCGCGCCGACCTCGACGAGCGCACGGCGCCGATGGCCGGGCTGGTGACCGCGTTCGTCTTCGCCGTGCAGATGATCAACTTTCCGATCCTTCCCGGCGCCAGCGGCCACCTGCTCGGTGGCGCGCTCGTCGCGATCCTCGTGGGACCGTGGGTCGGGTCGCTGTGCATCGCGATCGTGCTGGTCGTGCAGGCCCTGCTGTTCGCCGACGGCGGCCTCACCGCGCTGGGGACCAACATCACGAACATGGCGTTCGTCGGGGTGTTCACCGGCTACGCCGTCGCCCGCGCGATGCGCCCGCTCGCCCGCCGCTCCCGAGCCGGGCTGCTGACCACCTCCTTCGTCGCCGCGCTGGTCAACACGGTGGCCGCGGCGCTGGCGTTTGTCGTCGAGTACACCATCGGGGGCGCAGGCGGCGCCGGGCTGGGTACCGTGTTCACGCTCATGGTCGGCTTGCACGTCCTCATCGGCATCGGGGAGGGCGTCATCACCGCGGCCACCGTCGGCGCGGTCGCGGCGGCCCGCCCGGACCTGGTGTACCTGCTGCGCGAACCCGCGCCGGTGGTTCGCACGACCGGCGAGGGGGTGGCTCCGTGAGAAGCTCGCGCTTCCTGATCGGCTTCCTGCTGGTCGCGCTTGTGATCGCCGGCGGGCTGTCGTACTTCGCCAGCCCCGAGCCCGACGGGCTGGACTCGGTCACGCTCAACGGGTGCACGGTCACCGAGACTGCCGAGGGCGAGCAGCTCGACGGAACGTGCATCGCCCAGAACGCGGGCGAGCACCAGCTGGCCGGCGGCCCGCTCGCCGACTACGCCGTCGACGGTCGCGACGGCACCACCGGGCTCGCCGGCGTGATCGGCGTGCTCGTCACCGTGCTCGTCGCGGGACTGGTGTTCTGGGCGCTGAGCCGCACGCGCGGCCGCGGCGTCCGGAGCGGCGGGGGGTGACGCCGGGTGGGCGCGGGTCATGCGCACCCGCTGTACCTGCCCGGCGTCTCCCCGGTCCACCGGCTCCCAGCCGAGGTGAAGGTCGTCGCCGCGCTCCTTCTCGCCATCTGCGTGGTGGCGACCCCGCGTGAGGCCTTCAGCGTGTTCGCCGGGCACCTGGTGGTGCTTGCCGTCATCTGGACCGCCGCTCGTATCCCTCCGCTGTGGATCCTCCGGCGCTCCGTGATCGAGCTGCCGTTCGTGGTGCTGGCGGTGCTGCTCCCGATCACCGGGCCCCCGCCGACAATCGACTGGCTCGGCTTTGCTCTCTCCGAACCCGGCCTGCTCGGCGCCTGGAACATCCTGGTCAAGGGCACGCTGGGGGTGCTGATCTCGCTGACGCTGGCCGCCACCACCCCGCTGCCCGACCTGCTGCTCGGCCTGCAACGGCTGCGCGCCCCGGCCCTGGTCGTGACGATCGCGACGCTGATGCTGCGCTACGTCGACCTGATCGTCGCCGAGGCCCGGCGCATGCGGCTGGCCCGCCTCGCCCGCGGTCACGACCCCCGGTTCCTGTGGCAGACCGGCGCCACCGCGCGCGGCGTCGGTGCGCTGTTCCTGCGCACCTACGAGCGCGGCGAGCGCGTGCACCTGGCGATGCTGTCGCGCGGCTTCACCGGCGCGATGCCCCGGACCGTCGACGACGCACCCACCCGCCGGCAGTGGGCCGCCGGCCTCACCCCCGTCGCGGCCGCGGTACTGCTGGCGGCGGCCGGCTGGAACCTCGCATGACCGTTCCCCGAGCCGACGTGCCCGTCGGGTCCGCCCCCGCCGCACCGACGCCACCGTCGCTGGACGTGGCCGGGTTGACGTTCGCCTACCCGGACGGCCACAAGGCGCTGCGCGGCATCGACCTGCGCGTCGAGCCCGGTGAGCGCGTGGCGCTGCTCGGCCCGAACGGCGCCGGGAAGACCACCCTCGTGCTGCACCTCAACGGCATCCTCCGCGGCGGTGCCGGACGGGTCACGGTCGCGGGCCTGGACGTGGCGCCCGCACACCTGCGCGAGATCCGCCGCCGCGTCGGCATCGTGTTCCAGGACCCCGACGACCAGCTGTTCATGCCGACGGTTGCCGAGGACGTCGCGTTCGGCCCGGCGAACTTCGGCGTCACGGGTCCCGCGTTGCGCGAGCGGGTCGCCGCCGCGCTCGCGGCGGTCGGGATGGACGCGCACCGGGACCGCTCCCCACTGCACCTGTCCGGAGGGCAGCGCCGCCGCGTCGCGCTGGCCACGGTGCTGGCCTGCCGGCCGGAGATCCTGGTGCTCGACGAGCCCTCCAGCAACCTCGATCCGGTGGCCCGCCGCGAGCTGGCCGAGGTGCTGCTCGCGCTGCGCGACCGGGGGCTGCAGGATCGGGGGCTGGGCACCAGCATGCTGATGGTCACCCACGACCTGCCCTACGCCCTGCAGCTGTGCCCGCGCAGCGTGATCCTCGACGACGGCGTGGCCGTCGCCGACGGCCCGACCCGCGAGCTGCTCGCCGACCCCGCGCTGCTCGCGCGGCACCGCCTCGAGCTGCCTTTCGGGTTCCACCTGTCCTGAGCAGCCCCCGCCCTACTCAGGCGGGCGCGGCGGCGGGCGGCGGGACGTCCCCGTCGCGGCCGAGCGCCGCGGGCGGCAGGGCGCCGGCCCCGGCGGACGGTGGTGGAACGGCCGCGATCCCCGGGTACGGACGCGGCAGGCCCGGCTCCGGCACCGCTCGACGCGCCTGCGCCTCGGCGTCCGCGACCACCCGGGCGACCTCCGGATCCGACGACGTATCGAACCAGTCGCGCAGCGCGTCGTCGTCGTCCTCCGGCCGCACGCCCGGCCCGTCCACGGGGGACGGCTCGAACCGGAAGACCCCGTCCTCCCCCGGCGCACCCAGCATCTTCGTGAAGCCCTCCAGCGCCTTCCCGAAGTCGCTGGGCACCACCCAGACCTTGTTGGACTCCCCCTTGGCCATCTCCGGCAGGGTCTGCAGGTACTGGTAGGCCAGAAGCTCCGGCGTCGGGCGACCGGCCTTGATCGCCGCGAACACCTTCTCAATCGCCTTGGCCTCACCCTGGGCCTGCAGGTACTGCGCGGCGCGTTCACCCTGCGCCCGGAGGATCCGCGACTGCCGGTCCGCTTCGGCGTGCAGGATCGAAGCCTGCTTCGCGCCCTCTGCGGTGAGGATCTGCGCCTGCTTCTGCCCCTCCGCGCTGCGGATCGCCGACTCCCGCTGGCCCTCGGCAGTGAGGATCGTCGCCCGCTTCTCG
>JAQSWF010000265.1 GCA_029266775.1 Pseudonocardia sp. | reverse complement strand
CGCTAGCGCTCGCAGGCCGCGTGGCGCGCGCTGCTGTGTTGACTGGTGAGCTCGCAAGCTCGCTCACGCGACCTCCTCGCTAGCGCTCGCAGGCCGCGTGGCGCGCGCAGCTGTGTTGACTGGTGAGCGCGCAAGCTCGCTCACGCGGCCTCCTCTCGAATCCGTTCCGCAGCTCGCAACCGGACCGAGGCGGCCCGGGGGTTGTCCGAGATCTCGTCTTCCGCGGCCACCTCGGCGCCGCGGGTGAGCAGGCGGAGCTGCGGCCCGTGCCCGGGCAGCTCGACGGGCAGGCCGGGGGGCGTCCGAGACGTGGAGCGCGCGGTCAGCTCGCGCTTGACGATGCGGTCCTCGAGGGAGTGGTAGGCCAGCACGACGATCCGTCCGCCGACGGCGAGCGCGTCGAGCGCGGCGGGCAGTGCGGCACGCAGCGCGTCTAGCTCACCGTTGACCTCGATGCGCAGCGCCTGGAAGGTCCGCTTCGCCGGGTGCCCACCGGTCCGGCGCGACGCCGCCGGCACCGCGTCGTACAGCAGCTCGACGAGCTCAGTGCTGCGCCGCAGCGGGCTCCGGGCCCGCCGGCGCACCACGGCAGCGGCGATCCGGGACGCGAACCGCTCCTCGCCGTACTCCCGCAGCACCCGGGCGAGCTCCGCGGGCGGGTAGGTGTTGAGCACGTCCGCAGCGGTGGGCCCCTCGCCGGGATCCATCCGCATGTCGAGGTCGGCGTCGCGGGCGTAGGAGAAGCCGCGCTCGTCCGCGTCGAGCTGCAGGGACGACACGCCGAGGTCGAACAGGACGCCGTCGACGAGGGGCAGGCCGAGTTCGGCGAGGACGTCGGCGATGCGGTCATAGACGGCATGCACCAGATGTGTGCGGTCGGAGAAGGCGACCAGGCGCCGCTCGGCCAGCTCCAGGGCCTGCGGGTCGCGGTCGAGGCCGACGAGGGTCAGCTGTGGGTGCGCCGCGAGGAGGGCGGCGGCGTGCCCGCCGAGGCCGAGCGTGGCGTCGATCAGGACGGCCGGGCGGTCCCGCAGCGCCGGATCGAGGAGTTCGGCGACGCGGGGCAGGAGAACGGGGACGTGCCGGGCCCCAGCCGGCCCGCCCGCCGCAGAATCAGAGTGCTGCCCCACTACACTCCTCACCTCCCGCCCCGCGCCGTCCCCCGACGGCGACGACGGCGGCTCCCGCAGCCACCGTCGCGCGTCTTACTTCCGAGCCGGCCGATCGACCGTGCCCCCTCCCGGAGGCCGTGCGGGACCCGCGGCGGACCTGGCACCGGGGAAGGTGTGTCAGGGCCGTCGGGTTTGTCGCACGGCATCCGGGTGGGGGCACGGGCGGTGTCGACCGCTCGGCGCCCCGTGCCCCACCCCCTCTAGAGGAGGCCTTGCAGGACCTCCTCCTGCGCTCTCGCGTAGTCGTCTTCGTGCTCGTCCTGGTAGCGCTGCCAGGCATCGGCGTCCCAGATCTCCGCCCGGGTGAACGCGCCCAGCACCACGCAGTCCTTGGTCAGCCCCGCGTAGCGGCGCAGCTCGGGGATGATCGCGATCCGGCCCTGTGCGTCCGGGTTCTGCTCGTCCGTGCCGGAGAACAGGTTGCGCTGGAAGGCGCGAGTCGACTCGCTGGTCAGCGGCGCCGACGCGACCTTGCGGGCCATCTCCTCGAAGGTCTCGCGGGTGAACACGTACAGGCAGTGGTCCTGCCCCTTCGTGATCATCAGCCCCCCTCGCAGCTCGTCCCGGAACTTCGCGGGCAGCGTGAGCCGCCCCTTGTCGTCCAACTTGGGGGTGTAGGTGCCGAGGAACACGTCGGCACCTCCACCTGCGACCCCTGCGGAACGATCACCACATTACCCCACATCGCTCCACCGTCAACATCAGAACCGCGTGCCGGGCCGCGCCGCAGTCCGGTCGGTGCAGCTCGGAGGCGGTGGGGCAGCGTGGGGAAACTGCTCGTCATTCGGCGGCGGGACGGCGGGTTGGAGGGTGATCAACGGAAGAACCTGCAGCTCGGGCGCGGTCGCAACGGCCGGCCACCTGTATTGGAGGAGCGGGTGGGGGCCAGTGGGGCAGGGCGGTGGGGCAGGCGGTGGGGCAGGGCGGTGGGGCTCGGTCGGGGCTGGGAGCATCTCGGCGTGGACCCAACGATGACCGCTGCCGTCACGGCGGTGACCCGCGAGGACATCGATCGGGCCGCCGAGCGCCTCGCCGACCGGATACGGCGCACCCCGGTTCTCCGCCTCGAAGCCGGGGCGCTGGGCAGCACCCTGGGCAGCACGACGGGCTGGGTGCTCAAGGTCGAGTCGATGCAGCACACCGGCAGCTTCAAGCCGCGCGGGGTGTTCAACCTGCTGCTGTCGCGGCCCACCTCGTCCGGTGTCGTCACGGCCTCGGGCGGCAACGCCGCAATGGCCGTCGCCTACGCCTGTCAACAGCTTCGGCTACCCGCGACGGTCTTTGTTCCGCGCAGCGCCCCACCGGTCAAGATCAATCGGGTTGCGGCGCTCGGCGCGAGGATCGAGGTCGGCGGCGACTACTACGCCCACGCCTACGACGCTGCGGTCGAGCACGCCGCACGGACCGGCGACCTGTTCGTTCACGCCTACGACGGTCCCGAAATCCTTGCCGGTCAAGGCACCGTCGCCCGCGAACTTGAGCAGCAAGCCCCTGAGGTGGACACCGTGCTCGTCGCCGTCGGCGGAGGTGGACTGATCGGCGGCATCTGCTCCTGGTACGGCGCCAGCACCCGCATCGTCGCTGTCGAGCCACGGCAAGCCCCTACGCTGCACGCAGCCTTGCAGGCGGATCGCGCCATCGATGTCGAGGTCAGTGGGATCGCCGCCGATTCGCTCGGCGCGCGACGGATCGGGGTGCACGGCCTCGCTGCGATCCGCGCGGCCGGCGCCCTCAGTGTCCTGGTCACCGACTCCGACATCAGCGCGGCCCGGCAGCGGCTGTGGGACGACACGCGCCTGGTCGCAGAGTCCGGTGGCGCCACGGCCCTTGCCGCCCTCACCAGCGGCGCGTACCGGCCCGCTCCCGACGAATGCGTCGCAGTCCTACTTTGCGGCGCCAACACCGATCCCCACGACCTCGTTCCCCGCGCCTGACGAAGTCGCCCGCCCCGAATGGCCGCGCCCGCTCGTGTCCGGAATGCCACTTTCCCGGCGTGGGGGCGGCTCGGCGCGCCGCGCCCGGCCGTCCAGCCGCGGGACAGCCGGTGCTTTGACACACTGGGCGGGCCGGAGTGACCGACGCGAGGGGGACGGGTGACGACGACGGGTAGTTGGTCGGCAGCTCCGGGTGCCGCCGACGATCCCGTCGATCCGCGCATCGACCCGGGCACGGACCCGTCGCTCGGCCTGACCGACGTCGCCGAGTTCGCCGGCCGGGTGGCGACGAATGTGCAGCGGGTCATCGTCGGCAAGCCGGACGTCGTGCGCATCGCGCTGGTCACGCTGCTCGCCGAGGGCCACCTGCTCGTCGAGGACGTGCCGGGCGTTGGCAAGACCTCGCTGGCCAAGGCGCTCGCGATGTCGATCGACTGCTCGGTGAGCCGCGTGCAGTTCACCCCGGACCTGCTGCCGGGCGACATCACCGGG
>JAQSWF010000264.1 GCA_029266775.1 Pseudonocardia sp. | reverse complement strand
CAGGGTGTTGGTGAGGTACTTCGAGAAGATGTCCTGCGCCGCCTCGGCGTCCGGCCGCTCGATCTTGATCTTCACGTCGAGCCGACCCGGCCGCAGGATCGCGGGGTCGATCATGTCTTCCCGGTTGGAGGCGCCGATGACGATGACGTTCTCCAGCCCCTCGACGCCGTCGATCTCCGAAAGCAGCTGGGGCACGATCGTCGTCTCGACATCCGAGCTGACGCCGGACCCGCGGGTCCGGAAGATCGAGTCCATCTCGTCGAAGAACACGATCACCGGGGTACCCGCCGACGCCTTCTCGCGGGCCCGCTGGAAGATCATCCGGATGTGCCGCTCGGTCTCGCCGACGAACTTGTTCAGCAGCTCCGGGCCCTTGATGTTCAGGAAGAACGACCGGGACTCGCTGGGGTCGTCGCCGCGCGCGGCCGCGACCTTCTTGGCCAGCGAGTTCGCCACCGCCTTCGCGATCAGCGTCTTGCCGCATCCGGGCGGGCCGTAGAGCAGCACGCCCTTCGGCGGGCGCAGCTCGTACTCGCGGAACAGCTCGGCGTGCAGGAACGGCAGCTCCACCGCGTCGCGGATCTGCTCGATCTGCCGGAACAGCCCGCCGATGTCCTCGTAGGCGACGTCCGGCACCTCCTCGAGCACGAGGTCTTCGACCTCCGCCTTGGGAACGCGCTCGTAGGCGTAGCCGGCCTTCGTGTCGACGAGCAGGGAGTCACCGGGCTTGAGCGGGACGAAGTCGGGGTGCTCTGCGGGCAGGGTGAGCGGCGCGGCGAGCCACACCACGCGCTCCTCGTCCGCATGGCCGACGACCAGTGCGCGGCCGGCCAAGCCGTCCGTGGTGGGCTCGCTGAGCACCTCGCGCAGGCCGCAGACCTCGCCGGTGCGCTCGAAGTCGCCAGCCTCGACCACGGTGAGGGCCTCGTTGAGGCGGACGGTCTGGCCGCTGTTCAGCTCGTCGGTCGCCACGGCGGGCGACACCGCGACACGCATCCGGCGGCCGGAGGTGAACACGTCGACGGTCTCGTCGGCGAACCGGGCCAGGAACACGCCGTAGCCGCTCGGCGGCTGTGCGAGCCGGTCGACCTCCTCGCGAAGCGCGACGAGCTGGCTGCGCGCCTCCTTGAGGGTCTCCGTGAGCTTCTCGTTGCGGGTGGACAGCTGCGCGAGCCGGCCGGCGGATTCGGCGAGTCGCTGCTCCAGGATGCGGACGTGCCGCGGGGACTCTGTGATCCTGCGCCGTAGGAGCGCGACCTCTTCTTCGAGGAAGCGGATTTGGGCGGCGGCCTCTGCGGGACTGAGGTCGCCCGGGCCATGTCTGCCGGGACCGTCGTAGGGGTTCACGGCATCCTCCCTCCGTGTTCCTTTTCCACACGGTACCTGCGAACGAGAGCGGGGGCCCTGCGGCGAACCGGTGATCCATCACTCAGCCGACGGTGACGTGACGCCCGTACGCCGCCGCGGCCTGGCCTGCCCACCGGTCCAGGTTCGGTCCCGACCGCGGCGCCCGACGATGTTCCCCGCGCAACCTGGCCCATGCAGGAAAAGGGCCGGGATCGAGCACGGGTCGGCGGCCGTCGTTGCTCACAGCCGGTGCTCAGGCGACGTCAGCGGCTGGTCGGCCGGCGCTGCGGCCGGGGCGGCACCACGCCGTCGGCGAGCCGGCGGGCGGTCACCAGGAACGCCGTGTGGCCGATCATGCGGTGCTCCGGCCTGACCGCCAGGCCAACCACGTGCCACGGCCTGACCAGCGACTCCCACGCCTGTGGCTCCGTCCAGCACTGCTGCTCGCGCAGCGCCTCGGTGAGGCGGGAGAGCTGCGTGGTGGTGGCGACGTAGCCGACGAGCACGCCGCCGGGGCGCAGCGCTGCCCGGACCGTGTCGAGGCACTCCCACGGCGCGAGCATGTCCAGCACCACCCGATCGACCGGCTCCTCGTTCCGGTCATGGCGGTTGAGGTCGCCCGCTCGGAGCTCCCAGTACGACGGGAGCCGGCCGAAGAAGGTGCGGACGTTGCGCTCGGCGTGCTCCAGGTGGTCTGGACGGATCTCGTAGGAGATGACGCGGCCCTCGGGGCCGACGGCCTGCAGCAGCGAGCACGTCAGCGCGCCCGACCCCGCGCCGGCCTCGAGCACCCGCGCACCCGGGAAGACGTCGCCCCACATGAGGATCTGCGCGGCGTCCTTCGGGTAGATGACCTGTGCGCCACGGGGCATCGACAGCACGTAGTCGGCGAGCAGCGGACGCAATGCCAGGTACGGTGTACCGACCGGGGAGACCACGACGCTGCCCTCGGGGCGGCCGATCAGGTCGTCGTGAGCCAGGCCGCCGCGGTGCGTGTGGTACTGCCCCCCGGCCTCCAACGTGAGCGTGTAGCGCCGACCCTTGGGGTCGGTGAGTTGGACGCGGTCGCCGGCGCGGAAGGGCCCACCGCGTGCGGGCTGCCCCGTGTCGTGCCCGGCGGGCGCATCGGCAGTGAGATCGGCGGGGAAGTCGGCGGAAGCGTCGGCGCGAGGCGGGCCGAGCAGGTCGGACACGGCGCACACGCTAGTCAGCTCGCCCGCGCTCCGCTCCGCCGCGGGCGGTGCCGGGCCGCAGAAGTGTCGGTGCCGGGCTTTAGCCTGCGCGGTGTGGCGGACACCTACTCCGCTCCGCCGGCTGTGGGCCAACCGGCGGCGCCCCGGCTGGGAGAACCGGAGCCCGGCTCCGAGCCGGACCCTCGGCTGAAGGCCGAACCGGACGCCGGCGCGGAGCCCGAGCGCGCGCCGCGCCGGCCTGCGCTGTCGCCGTCGCGCGCCGCCGACTTCAAGCAGTGCCCGTTGCTCTACCGGTTCCGGGCGATCGACCGCCTTCCGGAGAGGCCCGGTGCCGCGCAGGTCCGCGGCACGCTCGTGCACGCCGTGCTGGAACGGCTCTACACCCTGCCTGCCGCGGAGCGCGTGCCCGCGGCAGCACGCGAGCTCGTCGCGCCGGCGTGGGCGCAGTTGCTCGCCGACGACCCGCGGCTGTCCCCGCTGGGTCGGGAGCCCGGTCCCGGCGGAGCCGGCCGGGAGGACGGTGCGCAGGAAGGCGGAGTGCAGGGACGCGCCGTTCCTGACGGCGCCGATCCGGAAGTCGGCGCTCTCGAAGGCGGCACTCCCGAAGCCGGCACTCCCGAAGCCAGCGCTCCCGGTGCGGGCGCTCCCGGTGCGGGCGCACCCCGAGCCGGCGTGCACGACGAGAAGACGCAGCCCGACGTGCGGCTCGCCGGCACGGACGCGCTGCTCGACGCCTACTTCACGCTCGAAGACCCGCGGCTGCTCGAGCCGGAGGCGCGGGAGTTGCTGGTGGAGGCCGAGCTGGAGTCCGGGCTGCTGCTGCGGGGCTACATCGACCGCGTCGACGTGTCGCCCGCGGGCCGGATCAGCCTGGTCGACTACAAGACCGGCACCGCGCCACGCCCCGCGGCGGAGTTGCGGGCGCTGTTCCAGATGAAGTTCTACGCGCTCATGCTGCTGCTCCTGCGCGGCGTCGTGCCCGCCGAGCTGCGGCTGATGTACCTGACCGGGCCGGAGGCGCTCACGTACGTCCCGGACGAGGCGGAGCTGCGCCGCTTCGC
>JAQSWF010000067.1 GCA_029266775.1 Pseudonocardia sp. | reverse complement strand
GAGCGGCACGACGGGAGGCCAACGGTGGCGGGTAATGCGGTGGAAGCGGGACGCACGGTCACGAGCAAGGTGACGGCGATCCTCATGGCGTTCGCCGGTGGCACCGGCTGGTCGCTCTCCGAGCTGGCACGCCTCACCGGCATCCCGCTGACCACCACACACCGGCTCGTCACCGAGCTCACCGCCGCCCAGCTGCTCGAGCGGTCACCGGAAGGGGGCTACTGCATCGGCCCGGCACTTGGCGGGTTGTGCAGGGGCGAGGACGCGGGCGTCCCGACGCTGGCGCAACGCGCCCCCGCCGTCCTTGCCGATCTTGCCGACACGACCGGCGCCGCGGTCCGGCTCGGCGTGCTGCGCGACCTCCGAGTGGCCTACATCGAGAAGGCCGGACGCGCCCCGACGACGTCCTTCGCCGCGGGCGCCGTGCTGCCGGCGCACGCCAGCGCGCTCGGCAAGGCGCTGCTCGCCTTCGCGCCGTCCACGGCCGTCCGGGCGCTGCTCGCCACCGGCCTGCCCCGCTACACCCCGCGCACGATGACCCGCCCTGACCAGCTGCTGCACGCCCTGTCCGTCACCCGCCTGACCCGCCTGGCGACCTGCGCAGGTGAGCTGGTCGCGGGCGAGTGCACCGTCGCGACCCCCGTGGTAGGCCCGGGCGGACGGGTGGTCGCCGCGCTGGAGATCCGTGTGCCGGACCTGCAGGCGGGCGTGCAAGCCGCGCGGCACCTGCTGACGCTGACCGCCCGCAGCCTGTCGCGCGAGCTGTCCGGTCCGGCCGTGACGGCTCCGGCCGCGCACCCGGTGGTGATGAGCGCCGCGTCCTGACCCGGGCATCCGCGGGCGCCGCGCGGGTAGCGTCGAGCCGAACCCCGGAGAGGGGCCGGAGGAGGACTGTTGATGGCGGTCGAGCACGTCGACGTGCTGATCGTGGGAGCCGGGCTCTCGGGTATCGGGGCCGCGGCGCATCTGCAGGACCGCTGCCCGGACACGACATGGACGATCGTCGAGGCGCGCGAGGACATCGGCGGCACCTGGGATCTGTTCCGCTACCCCGGCGTCCGGTCGGACTCGGACATGTTCACGCTCGGCTACTCCTTCCGGCCGTGGACGGACCCCGCGGCCATCGCCGGCGGCGCGGCAATTCTCGACTACGTCCGCGACACCGCGCGCGAGCGCGGGATCGACCGGGCCGTGCGGTTCGGGCATCGGATCGTCGCGGCGGAGTGGTCCAGCGCGGAGGCCCGCTGGACGGTCACGGCCGAGACGGCCGCCGGCACGGTCGAGCTGACCTGCAGTTTTCTGTACTTCTGCGCTGGCTACTACCGCTACGACCGCGGGCATGTCCCCACACTTCCGGCCATCGACCGGTTCGCAGGCGAGATCGTCCACCCGCAGCACTGGCCCGCGAACTTCGACTGGGCGGGCAAGAAGATCGTGGTGATCGGCAGCGGCGCGACCGCCGTGACCCTCGTCCCGGCCCTGGCGCAGACCGCAGCGCACGTGACGATGCTGCAGCGCTCCCCCAGCTACGTGCTGTCGCTGCCGGCACGGGACCCGCTGGCGCAGACGCTGTTCGCGCGGCTTCCCCGAGGGCTCGCCGCCGCGGTCGTGCGGATGAAGAACGTGCTGTTAACCGCCCTGACCTACCGGTTGAGCCGCCGTTACCCGGACGGGGTGCGCAAGCGGTTGCTCGACGCGGTGCGCCGGCAGCTGCCGGTCGGCTACGACGTCGCGAGCCACTTCTCGCCGACCTACGACCCCTGGGACCAGCGACTGTGCGTGGTGCCCGACGGCGACCTGTTCCGCGCGGTGCGCGAGGGGCGCGCCTCGGTCGTCACCGACCGCATCGCCACGCTGACCGAGCACGGTGTCGCGCTCACCTCGGGCGAGGAGCTTCCGGCCGACGTACTCGTCACCGCGACGGGCCTGTCCCTGCTGATGCTGGGCGGCGCGACCCTCACGGTCGACAGCCGCCCTGTCGACCTCTCCCGGGCCGTCGTGTACAAGGGCGCGATGCTCTCGGGCGTGCCCAACCTCGCGCTGACCTTCGGCTACGTCAACGCCTCCTGGACACTCAAGGCGGACCTGGTTGCAGCGTACGTCTGCCGGCTCCTGCGGTACCTGCGGGCACATGGCGGCGCT
Organism: Pseudonocardia sp.; assembly: GCA_029266775.1. Classification (GTDB taxonomy): domain Bacteria; phylum Actinomycetota; class Actinomycetes; order Mycobacteriales; family Pseudonocardiaceae; genus Pseudonocardia. The sequence continues at coordinate 16,911 of JAQSWF010000067.1, read as the reverse complement.
GTCGCCACGCCGACGGCACCGTCGGACGACGACCTCGCGCCGTTGATCGCCCTGCGCTCGGGGTACGTGCAGCGCAGCGCGGACCTGCTGCCCCGCCGGGGCCGGACCGGACCGTGGCGCCTGAGCAACAGCTACCTGCACGACCTGCTGACCCTGCGGCTCGGCCGGATCGACGACGGCCGCCTGCGGATCACGGCGCCGGCGCGGGAGCAGGTCACCTCGTGAGTGCGCGGCGAGTCGGCCCGTACCACTTCGACGGCGGCACCGCGGTGGTCACCGGCGCCGCGGGTGGTATCGGTGCTGCCCTCGCGGTCGGCCTCGCCGCGCGGGGCAGCCACCTCGTGTTGCTCGACCGCGACGCCGATGGGCTCGAGGCCGGTGCAGCCACGCTGCGGGCGAACCACTCGTCGCTGTGCGTCGCCACCTACGTCGTCGATCTTGCCGACGACGCCGCCACCGTCCGTGTCGCAGCGGAGCTCGCCCGGGACCACGCCGACACGACGTTGGTGATCCACAACGCGGGCGTGGCGCTGGCGGGGCGTTTCGACCAGGTGGGCGCCGAGCAGTTCGACACCGTGCTGGCGGTCAACCTGCGCGCGGTGGTGACGCTGACCCGGGCCATGCTGCCGGTGCTGACCGCGCACCGGGGCGCGCACATAGCGGCCCTGTCGAGCGTTTTCGGCATCGTCGCGCCCCCCGGCCAGACCGCCTACTGCACGAGCAAGTTCGCCGTCCGCGGGTTCATGGAGTCGCTGCGGGGCGAGCTCGCCCCCGCCGGCGTCGGGGTGACGGTCGTGCACCCCGGCGGCGTGCGCACCGGCATCGCCCGCAACGCGATCGTCGGCTCGGGCTTGCCGGCCGCCGACTGGACCGCCGGGCTTTCGCGCTTCGAGCGGTTCCTCTCCCGCGATCCCGCGGTCGCTGCGGAGACGATCCTGGGCGGGGTTCACCGGCGCCGGCGCCGGGTCCTCGTCGGTCGCGACGCCATGGTTATCGACGCCCTCGCTCGCCTCCTGCCCACCACCCACGCCCGACTGCTCACCGCCGGCACCCACGGCCTCACCACCCGCCGCTGACCCGCGAGCGGTCGACCCACGGGCCAGAAACTGCCGACTCGCGCGCCAATTCGTAGTGATTCGCGCGCCAGTTCGTAGCGACTCGCACGGGAGGAACCCGCTACGTCGGCCCTGTCTCCCCCGCGATCTCGAGCAGCCGCTGAGCCCGCTGCGCCACCGGCAGGTCGACGAACTCCCCGTCGGGTAGCCGGGTCGCGCCGCGGCCGGAGGCGTCGAACGCTGTGAGCACCCGACGGGCCCACTCCAGATCGCGCGGCGACGGGCCGAACACCTCGTGCAGGATTGGGATCTGCCGCGGGTGGATCGCCGACTTGGCCGCGAACCCGAGCGACCGCACGAACTGCGCCTCGGCGCGCAAGCCTGCGTCGTCGTCGATCAGGGGGTAGACGCTGTCCACCGGCGGCGGCAAGCCCGCCGCACGCGAGACGACCACCAGGTGCGAGCGGACGTAGAGCATCGGCAGGGCGCCGTCGCCCGCATAGAGGTCGCGCAGCAGGTCCAGCCCGCCGATGCTCAGGTGCGCGACGGCCGGCGCGGCGGCGATCTCCTGGGCGGCCAGCACCCCGCGCGCGGTCTCGATCGCCGGAACCAGCGGGACGCCGGGAGCGCGGGCGGCCACCCACGCGACGTCGTCCGCGGACTCGCACTTGGGGATCCTGATTCCCGCCGCGCTCCCGGCGACGGCGTCGACGTCCGCGGCGCACTCGACGGTGTGCGGCGGGTTCACCCGCACGAGCGCGGCGTGCTCGCGCACCGTGGCGGCGACCATCGCGCGGGCTCGGTCCTTGGCGTCTTCGGGGACGGCGTCTTCCAGGTCCAGAATCACCGCGTCCGCGCCCGCCTCGAACACCCTGTGCAAAAGCTTGGCGTTGTGCCCAGGCGCGAACAGGTAGCTGCGGTTGACCCTGCTCTCGACGACCGTACTGCTGGTCACACCACACCCTTCTCGTGCAGCGCCGCGATCTCCTCCGGGGTGTGGCCGAGCCGCTCGGCCAACACGGCATCGGTGTCCTGCCCGAGCCGGCGCCCGGTAAACCGGATGCGGCCCGGCGTGCGCCGCAGGCGGAACCACACGTTCTGCATGCGCAACGGCCCAAGGTCCTCGTCGTTCACGGTCGTCACCGCGTCGCGCGCCTGGACCTGCGGGTCCGCAACGAGCTGCGCGACGTCGTAGACCGGGAAGAGCGCCGCACCCGCCTCGTCGAACGCGGCGACGACCTCGTTCAGGTCGCGTGCGGCGATCCATTCCTGGACGGCACCGTCGAGCTCGTCCACCCGCCGCACCCGCTCCACGGCCGAGGAGAACCACGGCTGCTCGGCCAGGTCCGGTCGCCCCACCAGCCGCATCACCCGCGCCGCGACCGAGGTGGCACCGCTCGACACCGCGACCCACCGACCGTCCCGGGTCAGGTACGTGTTGCGCGGGGCGCTGTTGCGCGAGCGGTTGCCCTGCCGCCGCGGCACCACCCCGAGCTGGTCGTAGGCGCTCGGGATCGGGCCCATGATCCCCAGCAGCGGCTCGAACAGCGACAGGTCGATCACCTGCCCGCGCCCGTCGCCGTGGTCGCGCTCGTACAGCGCCGTCATCACGGCGAACGCTCCCGTGATGCCGGCGACGCCGTCGGCCAGGCCGAAGGGCGGCAGCGTCGGCGGCCCGTCGGGCTGGCCGGTGAGATGCGCGAACCCGGTCAGCGCCTCGGCGAGGGAGCCGAACGCGCGGCGCCGCGCGTAGGGCCCGTCCTGACCGAAACCGGTGGTGCGCAAGAGAACCAGCCCCGGGTTGGCGGCGAGCAGCACGTCTGGACCAAGGCCCCACGCCTCCAACACTCCCGGCCGGAAGTTCTCGGTCATCACGTCCGAGTCGGCGATCAGCCGCAGCAGGATCTCCCGCCCCTCCGGCGTGCGCACGTCGAGTGTCATTGCGCGTTTATTGCGGGCGATGACCTTCCACCACAGGCCGTGTCCCTTGACCGTGTAGCCGTGGGTGCGTGCCGGGTCGCCGGTCGGCAGTTCGATCTTGAGGACGTCAGCGCCGTAGTCACCGAGCAGCATGGCGGTGATCGGCCCGGCGTAGACCGTGCTCACATCGAGCACGCGGATGCCGTGCAGCGGACCGGTCGGAGGCACCGCTTCACCCTAAGAAGGGACACGACCGCCGCATAACCCCGGTGTGGCGTCCGCGCGCCGGTGGGCACGCTGGAAGCATGCCTCGCCCTCGCAAGATCGTCCTCGACTGCGACCCCGGACACGACGACGCGATCGCGCTGCTGGTCGCCCACGGCTGCCCGGAGATCGAGCTGCTCGCGGTGACCACCGTGGCGGGCAACCAGACGCTGCCGAAGGTGACCCGCAACGCGCTGGGCGTCGCCCGGGTCGGCGGCATCACCGGCGTGCCGTTCGCCGCCGGCTGCCCGCGCCCGCTCGTTCGCGCCCTCCACGTCGCGCGCGACATCCACGGCGAGTCCGGCCTCGACGGCCCGGTGCTGCCCGAGCCGACGCTGGCGCCGGATCCACGGCACGCCGTCGACCTCATCGTCGAGACCGTGCTGGCCCATCAGCCTGGCGAGATCACGCTCGTCCCGACGGGGCCGCTGACCAACGTCGCGATGGCCGCGCGCAAGGAGCCGCGCATCGTCGAGCGCGTCGCCGAGGTGGTGCTCATGGGCGGGGCCTACCGGACCGGCAACCGCACGCCCGTCGTCGAGTTCAACATAGTCGTCGAGCGGATCACGGCGCTGGGCACCGCACCTGCCCGCTTCGTCGGTGAGCTGCTCACGTTCTTCGGCGGCGCCTACCGAGCCGCGCAGGGCTTTCTCGCTCCCCCGGTGCACGACCCGTGCCCGGTGGCGTTCGTCGCCGACCCGCAGGTGCTGACCACCCGGTCCGCCCCGCTGGACGTCGAGCTCTCCGGGACGCTCACCGCCGGGATGACCGTCGCGGACCTGCGCGCCCCGGCGTCGCCCGAATTCCGCACCCGCCTGGCGTTGGAGCTTCACCGCGACCGGTTCTGGGACCTCGTCGTCGACGCGCTCGCGCGGATCGGCGACCCGTGAGGCGGCGGCCAGGCCTACGCTTCCTGGCGTGGTCCGGGTGCTCGCCGTCGCCGACGAGGTGTCGGACGCGCTGTGGGGGCCGACGGTCCCGTCGCTCGCCACGGACCTGGTGCTCGCGGCCGGCGACCTGCCCTGGGACTACCTCGAGTACCTGACGACCGTCCTGGACCGACCGGTCGTGTTCGTTCCCGGCAACCACGACCCCGCGGTCGACGACGCCCGCGCGCACCGGTCCGGACAGTTCCTGCGTGCCGGCCTACCGTGCGAGCCGCCGCGTCCGACCGGCTGCGTGAACGCGGACGGCGCGGTGGTCGACGCCGGCGGGCTGCGCATCGCCGGCCTCGGCGGGTGCGTGCGCTACCGGCCCGGCCCGAACCAGTACAGCCAGCGCGAGTATGCGCGGCGCGCCGCGCGACTCCTGCGTCGGGTGACCCGGCTCCAGCGCCGGGACAGCCGACCCGTCGACGTCCTGCTCACGCACGCGCCGCCGCGAGGCCTGGGTGACGAGACCGACCGCCCGCACGTCGGCATCGACGCGCTGCACACGGTGCTGGACCGGCTGCAGCCGCAGTGGCACCTGCACGGGCACATCCACCCGCACGGCCGTCGGCGCCCGGACCGCGCCGTCGGGGTGACGACGATCCGGAACGTGATCCCCTACCGGCTGCTCGAGATCACACCCGCCGCTACCACCCCGGCACTGGTGGGAGGACGCCGTGCTCCGTGACACCGGATCTCCGCGGGCCGACGCCGAGGCGGACTTCCTGCGCGCCCGCCGGCTCCAGATGATCGCCGGGCTGGCGTCGCGGGTGCTGCGGAAGGAAAGCGCGGACCGCAAGGCGCTGGCGTTCCAAGAGGTGGTCGACGCACTGGGCCTGGTCGACGAGGTCGCGCTGGGCATCCAGCTCATCCCGGTCGACCGGATCGTGGGCTCGGTCGACAAGGTGCGTGACTTCGATCCGAAGTTCCGGCCCCGGACCGGGCGCAACCGCCAGCGCTGGGAGCGCATCGCCGAGGCAGCCCGGCGCGGCGAGTCGCTCCCGCCGATCGACGTCTATCAGGTCGGCGAGATGTACTTCGTCCGCGACGGGCACCACCGGGTGTCGGTGTACCGGGCGCTCGAGCTGTCCACGATCGAAGCCGACGTCCGGCTGGTGCGCACCGTCGTCGAGCCGGACGAGGTGCGCTCGCACTCCGATCTGGCCGTCCGCGAGCTGCGCCGGCTGTTCATCCAGCGGGTTCCGCTCGGCAAGGCCGGCCGGCGGGCCCTGGTCCTCAGCGACGCCGAGCGGTACCCGTGGCTGGCCGAGATGGTGGAGGCGTGGGCCGCGCGCCTGATGTTCGCCGAGGGGCAGGTCCTCGGGCGCGCCCAGGCCGCGAAGCGCTGGTACGCCGAGGAGTTCGTGCCGGTCGTCGAGATGATCCAGCAGGGCGAGCTGATGGAGAAGCGGGAGACGCCGGCCGACGCCTACCTGCGCGCCGCGACCGAGCGCTACTCGATCTTCCGCAACCACGCCTGGAGCCCCGACGTCATCGCCGAGCTGGCGCGTCAGAGGCACTAGCTGCCGTCATTGCAGGAAAGCCACCTTCATGCAACCAGGTTGCGTGAAGGTGGCTTTCCTGCAACAGGCGGCGAGGATCAGGCCCGGTGCGCTCCAGCCGATGACGATTCCACGTCCTCGTCGCCCGGGGCGAGGTTGTTGCCGCTCTCGGCGTCGAACACCGCCACCTTGCTGCTGTCGTACCAGAGCCGCGCGGTCTTCCCGCGCTGCACATGCGACGCGGCGTCCAGCCGGGCCGTGATCGGGACGCCGTCGGCGTGCAGGTCGTTGCCGGTGTCCTTAGCCAGGTCGTCGAGGTCCGCGGAGTGGGCCTCCTCGCCCTTCATGAGGAAGTACGCGAAGACGTCCGAACCCATCGCCTCGACGATGTCGATCGGGGCGTCGAACGTGGCGCCCTGCTTGTCCCCGGGAACCAGCGACGCGTCCTCGAAGTGCTCCGGACGAATACCCAGGATCACGTTCCCGCTGGACTTCGACCGCTCCACGGCCTGCCGGCACCGGTCCGGCAGCTCCATTTCGCCGAGCGCTGTCGTCACCATGCCGTTGCCGCGCAGCTGCCCCGGTAGGAAGTTCATCGACGGACTGCCGATGAAGCCGGCAACGAACAGGTTGACCGGGTGTGCGTACAGGTAGGCCGGCGATCCGACCTGCTGCACGATGCCGCCACGCATGACGACCACCCGGTCGCCGAGCGTCATCGCCTCGGTCTGGTCGTGCGTCACGTAGAGGGTCGTCGTGCCCAGGCTCTTCTGGATCCGCGATACCTGGGTGCGCATCTGCACCCGCAGCTTCGCATCGAGGTTGGACAGCGGCTCGTCCATGAGGAACGCCTTGGGCTGGCGGACGATGGCCCGGCCCATGGCCACCCGCTGGCGCTGCCCGCCGGACAGGTTCGACGGCTTGCGGTCGAGGTGCTGGGTCAGCTCCAGCATCTCGGCCGCCTCGCCGACCTTCTTCTGGATGGTGCCCTTGTCCACTCCGGCCAGCTTGAGCGGGAATCCCATGTTCTCGCCCACGCTCATGTGCGGGTACAGCGCGTAGGACTGGAACACCATCGCAATGTCCCGATCCTTGGGCGCCTTGTCGTTCACCACCTGCCCGTCGATGATCAGCTTGCCGGCGGTGATGTCTTCCAGGCCGGCCACCATGTTCAGGGTGGTCGACTTCCCGCAGCCGGACGGACCGACCAGGATGATGAACTCGCCGTCGGCGATGTCCAGGTTGAAGTTGTCGACGGCCAGCGCGCCGTCCGGGTAACGCTTGACGACGTTGTCGAGAATGATCTCAGCCATTGTCGGCTCCTCGGTGTCGGTGGGTGGGTCGGGTCAGCCCTTGACGGCACCCGAGGTCAGGCCGGCGACGATGCGCCGTTGGAACAGCAACACGACGATGACGAGCGGGATCGTGATGACAACGGCGGCGGCCGCGATCGGTCCGGTCGGCTTCTCGAACGTCGTGGCGCCGGTGAAGTAGCTCATCGCGGCGGGCACCGTCCGAGCCGCCGAGGTCGACGTGAGCGACAGGGCGAACAGGAAGTCGTTCCAGCACGCGATGAAGACGAGGATGGCGGTCGTGAACACCCCGGGCATCGCCAACGGCGTGATGACCTGCCGGAACGCCTGGAACGGCGTGGCGCCGTCCATCTTGGCCGCCTTCTCGAGGTCCCACGGGATCTCCCGGAAGAACGCCGAGAGGGTGTAGATGGCCAGCGGCAGCGCGAACGTGATGTAGGGAATGATCAGGCCGGGCCAGGTGTCGAACAGCCCCAGCGCCGTCTCGATCTTGAAGAGCGGGGTCACCAGGGCGATCTGCGGGAACATCGAGATCAGCAGCGACACGGCGATGATCGTCGCCTTGCCCGGGAAGTCGAGTCGGGCGATGGCGTAGGCGGCCATCGTCCCGAACACGAGTGCGATGAACGTGGCGATCGCGCAGATGCCGATCGAGTTGACCAGCGCCCGGAGGAACTCCGGGTTGGTGAAGATCGCCGCGTAGTTGTCCCCGCTCGGTGACACCGGGAGGTAGTTGCCGTCGTTCAGGGTGGCGTCGTCCTTCAGCGACAGCGAGATGATCCACACGACCGGGACGAATGCGTAGAGCAGCACGAGGACGTTGACGCCCCACCACATCAACTTGCGGTTCGTGGTCTCCGTCTGCATGGCTACTTCCGCCCTCCCTGATCCGCGCCGGGCGCTGCCGCGCCGAAGGCCTTGATGAAGATGAAGGCGATGATCCCGGTGGTGATGAAGATCAGCACCGCCATCGTCGAGCCGATGCCGAGGTTGAGGCCGCGGATCAGGTTGCTGTAGGCCACCATCGACACCGAGCTGGTCTGGTTCGCGCCGTTGGTCAGGATGTAGATGTTGTCGAACACCCGGAACGCGTCCAGGGTGCGGAACAGCAGCGCCACCAGGATCGCCGGCTTGATCAGCGGCACGGTGATCGCCCAGAACCGCTTCCAGGCGTTGGCGCCGTCCATCGACGCGGCCTTCAGCAGGTCTTCGGGCACCAGGGCGAGGCCGGCCATCAGCAGCAGTGCCATGAACGGGATGGTCTTCCAGACCTCGGCCAGGATGATGATCCAGATCGACGGCCAGAACTCGGTGAGCGGCGCGGAGCCGCTCGGGGTCAGGTAGCCGAGGTCCTCAGTCCAGGCGAACCGCCAGGAGAAGGCGGCCACGACCGTGACGATCGAGTATGGCACCAGCGCCGAGGTGCGTACCAGGCCGCGGCCGACGATGGTGCGGTGCATGATGACCGCGAGGATCATCCCGAACACCAGCTCGAGGGAGGCGCTGACGATGGTGATGAACATCGTGACGCCGAACGCCGTCCACCAGATCGGGCTGGACAGCACCGTCACGTAGTTCTCGAACCAGATGAACTGGTTGTCGTTCGGTCTCCGCAGGTCCGCCCTGTTCAGCGAGAGCCAAAACGCGTAGAGGATCGGGTAGGCGGCCACCGCGAGCATGACGGTCACCGCGGGGGCGACGAGCAGCAGCCCGAGCTTGCGCTCCGCCTTCTTGGCGTCGGTGAAGCGCTGGCGAGCGATGTCGAGCGAGCCGTCGTCGACGGGCTGTGTGGCCTGCTCCGCCGCCGCCGGTGTCGGTGTGGTGGTCACGGCAGGATCCCCTTGCCTTCGATCGCGTTCTGGATGGCGGTGCGCAGCTGGTCCGCCGACGCCTGGGGGTTGATCGCCGCCGGAGGTGACAGCGTGCTCGACAGCACGGTCGAGATGTTCTGGTAGACCGGCGAGATCGGCCGCGGGACGGCGTTCCCCAGCTGGACGAGCAGCTCCTCGTACATCGGGTACGCCTCCTGGAACTCAGGCCGGTCGTACACCGAGCGGTTGGTCGGTGGGTTGCCCGCGTCCTGGGCATGCTTGAGCTGGTTCTCGGGTGAGCGCATGCACATGGCCGCGTCGAAGGCTTCTTCCGGGTGGCGGCTGTAGCTGCTGACCGCGTAGTTCATCCCGCCGAGGGTGGTGCCGGGCGCCTCACCGGCACTGATCGTGGGATAGGTGGTGTAGCCCAGGTCCGGCACCAGTTCCGGGTTCGCCTCCCGCATGGAGGAGAGCACGTACGGCCAGTTGAGCGAGAACGCCGAGCGGCCGGACTGCAGGTCGGCGAACACCTCGGGCTCCTGCGCGTTGGACAGCGACGAGCTGGTCACGCCTGAGGTCGCCAGCCGCTGCAGCAGCGTCAGCGCGCTCACGGTCTTGTCGTCGATGGTGGGCGCTGTGCTGTCCTCGTTCACGACCGTGCCACCGGACAGGGTGATCAAATTGTTGATGTTGACCACGTAGCCCTCGTACTGGGCGGCGGTCAGGCCGATCTCGTAGGGCTTGCCCGCGGCCTTGAGCGCCTCCGCCTGCGCGATCATCTCGTCGAACGTCTTCGGCGGGTTCGGCACGAGCGACTTGCGGTACCAGAGCAGCTGGACGTTCGTGTGTTTCGGGATCCCGTACTGCTTGTCTTTCCAGGTGGCCGTCTCGATCGGCGGCCCCAGGATGTCCTGGTTGGCGGCGGCGACCTGGTCCGGAGTCAGCTCCCGGATCCAGTTCGCCTCGGCGAACTCGGCCGTCCAGGTCACGTCCATGCCGAGCAGGTCCATCCCGGCGTCCTGGGCGGCCAGGCGCCGGACGAGCTGGTCGCGCTGTCCGTCCGCGTCGCTGGGCAGCAGGTTGCCGATGATGGTGTACCGGCCGGCGGCCTGGTCGTTGCACGCGGCGATGATCTCGTCGAAGCCCGACTCGCTCGCGCCGCCGTAGAGGTTGACGACAACGCCCCCGGGACCGCTCGAGCACGCCGCTAGGGAGGTGACGAGCGCCGCCGTCCCGATGACCGCGGCCCATCGTGATGGGCGCCCTGGTGCAGCCCTTCGTCGTTGAATCCCCATCGATCCTCCGTCGAGTGAAACGCTTGCAACGTGGTGCACGGCACAGCTGTGGCGGAGACACTGCCAGAACTTCTCAACGAGGGCGAGACATCGCCAGAAGCCCGCAGATCACAGTTTCTTCACGCCGTTTGGCCTGCGCGGAGCCGGTGACGGACATCGGGAGGCCTTCTGCGGGCACGGTCGGCCGCGTCGTCGTCGGAGATCCGACTGCACCGCATCGCAAGCGGTTGCGGCCCCTACCAGCTCAGCCCGCGCTGCGCCAGCGTCGCTTCGATCTCCAGACGTTGGACGGCGTCCAGCGGAGGACGCCCGGAGCACGGGATCTCGAGCGCCGTGCAGCAGGCGAAGAGGGTGTCGTCGTACGCGAGGCTGACGCTCCGCAGCCGCGAGGCGCGCCGCGGCAGGTTCGACTCCTCGATGCGGACGTAGTCGCGCTCAAGCCGACGCAGATCGTCGACGAGCCGCTCGATCGGCGGGCCGGTGGGCGTCGGGGTCCGGCTGCGCGGACCGCCCCACCGGACCCACCACTCGAGCGCCTTCGCCGCCCCGAGGAAGACCGCGGCGGGCGCGAACGCCAGCACCGCATAGCCGAGGACGTTCACCGGCCCCCCTCTCCGGCCCGGGTACCCCATTCTGCCGCACATCGAGCCGAGCTTCTGCCGCATATCGGAAGGAGCTGCGACAAATCATGATGGCTCGCCGCCTCCAAGCGCTTGCGCTGCAACGGAGACAGGCGGATCTCATGGTCAACTCGGCCGTCGACCGGTTGAGGCGTCTCCGATTGCGGCGCTACGGTGACGAGTGGTGAATCCGTCCCCCGAACCGCTGCACGCCGCGACGCGGCGCCCAAGGCGGGCCAGCATCCTGGACGTGGCGGCCCTGGCGGGGGTGTCGGCGTCCACGGTGTCACGCTCGCTCCGCGGCCACGCGAGCATCTCCGCCGCCACCCGTCAGCGGGTCGTCGAGGCGGCGCGCGAGCTGTCCTACAGCGCCTCCCCCCAGGCGTCGGGGCTGGCGTCCGGGCGGACGCACACAATCGGCATCGTCGTCCCGTTCGTGACGCGGTGGTTCTTCGTCAATGTGGTCGCCGGGGCCTACGAGGTGCTGCACGAGGCGGGTTACGACGTCCTGCTCTACCACCTGGGCACGGCAGACGCCCGGGACCGCTTCTTCGAGCGCATGCCGCTCGCCCGCCGCGTGGACGCCGTGCTGACGCTGACCTTGCCGCTGACCGAGGAGCACACCCTCGCGCTGCGCGCGCTCGACATGCCGCTCGTCACGCTCGGCGCGACGCTGCCGGGTGTGGGCTGCGTCCGTATCGACGACCGCGCTGCCTCCCGCACTGCCGTGCACCACCTCCTGCACCAGGGGCACGAGGACATCGTGATGATCGCCGGCGTCGAGGACGAGCGAGAGTTCGGCTTCGCGTCGTCACGGCAGCGCCGCGCGGGCTACCGCGAGGCGATGGAGTCGGCCGGCCTGGACGCCAAGGCTGACATCGTCAGCGCGGAGACGTACGGCCTCGAGGGCGGCGCCGAGGCGATGGGCGTGCTGATGGACCGGCCCATGCTGCCCACAGCCGTCGTCACCGAGTACGACGAGCTGGCGATCGGGGCGCTGCGCACGCTCCGGCGCGCGAGCATCGCCGTGCCCGGGCGACTGTCGGTGGTCGGTGTCGACGACCACGAGATGGCCTCGGTCGTCGACCTCACGACCGTGGCCCAGCCCGTGCAGGAGCAGGGCGCCGTCGCGGCCCGCCTGCTCCTCGAGGCCCTCGGCGACACGGACGGCTCCGCGCCGGGCGAGGTGGTGCTGCCTACGCGGCTGGTCGTCCGCGGCAGCACCGGCACCCCGTTCACGCGCACGCCCTGATCACCTGCGCGCGGAAGACGGATCCGCCCGCGCGTTACGGATCCGCCCGCGAAACACGGATCTGCGCCTGCGCGGCAACGAGCCACGCGCTCGTCCAGCGGGAGCGCCGCCTAGCAGCAGCGCCCCCGCAGGTCCGTCTCCTGCCGATCGCTGCGGGCCCGCCAGAACTCGCGCTCGGTCATGGGCGGGCCCGGGTGCCCGGCTCTGCGGTGGTGGTCGAGGTAGCGGATGTACGCGTCCTCACCCAGGACGCCCTGCACCCACCAGACGAGCCCCCTGCACCAACGGACGAGCACCTCAGTGCGCGCCGCGCGACGTCGTCAGCCCGGCCCGCTGCCACTGCCCCTCGAGCTCCCTCTCGGCAGGGGTCGCGATGAGCCCGGCAGGGGCGTAGATCCGCGACGGCACCTCCGGGTCTTCCGTGTTCTCGCGGCCGCCTGCGCGCACCGACCGGAGCGTGGCGAGCACCGCCGTGATGAGCACGATCAGCGTCAGCACCAGGAAGACGATCGACAGCGTGCCCTGGATGAAGGTGTTGCGGACGACCGCCTCCATCGCGTCGACGTTCTTCGCATTGCCGAAGCTGGTTTCGCCCCGCTCGAGCGCGTTCCGATACGCCGCGTGCTGCGCCCAGTAGCCCACGCCCGGCACGGGCGAGAAGATCTTGTAGAGCGACGCGGTGACCGTCACGACCGTGGCGAAGGCCAAGGGCAGGATGATCACCCACAGCGCCCCGACATTCCCGCGGCGGGCGGCGATCGCCAGGCAGACGGCCAGCGCGATCGCGGCGAGCAGCTGGTTCGCGATGCCGAACAGCGGGAAGAGCGTGTTGATCCCGCCGAGCGGATCCGTCACGCCCATGATCAGGATGGCACCCCAGCCGCCGACCATGATCGCGGTGCACAGCCAGGCTCCGGCCCGCCAGGAGGTGTCGCGGAAGCGGGGCAGGAAGTTGCCGAGGCTGTCCTGGAGCATGAAGCGCGCCACGCGGGTCCCGGCGTCGACGGCCGTGAGGATGAACAGCGCCTCGAACATGATCGCGAAGTGGTACCAGAACGCCATCAGGCCGGAGCCCCCGATGAGCTGCTGCATGATCATCGCAAGCCCGACCGCCAGCGTGGGCGCGCCGCCGGTGCGCGAGACGACGCTCTCCTCCCCCACGTTCGTCGCCGTCTGCGCGAGCATCTCGGGCGTGAGGTTGACCCCGGTCAGGCCCAGCGAGTTGACGAACGCGGCGGCCGTCTCGATCGTGCCGCCGGTGACGGCCGCGGACGAGTTCATCGCGAAGTAGATGCCACGGTCGATCGACAGCGCCGCGACCAGCGCCATGATCGCCACGAAGGACTCCATCAGCATGCCGCCGTAGCCGATGAAGCGGGTCTGACGCTCCTTCTCGACCAGCTTCGGCGTGGTGCCCGACGAGATCAACGCGTGGAAGCCCGACAGCGCGCCACACGCGATCGTGACGAACAGGAACGGGAACAGCGGACCCGGCACCACCGGGCCGTCGCTGCGGCCGGCGAACTCGCTGAACGCCGGGACCGCGATCTCCGGGCGGACGATCACGATCGCGACGGCCAACAGGATGATCGTGCCGATCTTCATGAACGTCGACAGGTAGTCCCGCGGGGCCAGCAGCAGCCACACCGGCAGCACGGCAGCAACGAACCCGTAGATGATGATCGCCCACGCGATCGTCGTGCGGTCCAGGGTGAACAGCGTCGCGCCCCACGAGGTCTCCGCCACCCAGCCGCCGGCCACGATCGCGGCCATCAGCAGGACGAATCCGATCAGCGACACCTCGCTGACCTTCCCGGGCCGCCAGTAGCGCAGGTACATGCCCATGAACAGCGCGATCGGGATGGTCATCGCCACGGAGAAGACGCCCCACGGGCTCTCCCCCAGCGCGTTGACCACGACCAGCGCCAGGATCGCCACGATGATGATCATGATGGTGAGCGTGGCGAGCAGGGCCGCGGTGCCGCCGACGCGCCCGAGCTCGTCCCGGGCCATCTGGCCCAGCGACCGCCCGCCGCGGCGCATCGAGAAGAACAGCACCAGGTAGTCCTGGACGGCCCCGGCCAGGATCACCCCGACAATGATCCACAAGGTGCCGGGCAGGTACCCCATCTGCGCGGCGAGCACCGGCCCGACCAGCGGACCGGCTCCGGCGATCGCCGCGAAGTGGTGGCCGTAGAGGACGCGCCGGTCCATCGGCAGGTAGTCCTGGCCGTTCTCCTTGTACTCCGCAGGGGTGGCGCGCCGGTCGTCGGGCCGGACGACGCGGCGCTCGATGTAGGTCGAGTAGAAGCGGTAGGCGATCAGATAGGTGCAGACGGCCGCGAAGACGAACCACACCGCGTTCACGGTCTCTCCGCGGACGAGCGCGAGCATCACCCAGGCGAGGCCACCGAGCAGGGCGATCGCGACCCAGATGGCGACGCGCACCGGGGTCCATCGGCGACGCTCCGCGGCGAGCACCTCGTCGTCGACAGCGACCGGCGGCCGGTCCGACGTCGCGACTGCGCCATCGCCCGATGTCTGCACCATGCGTCCTCCTGAGCTCGCTAACCCACCTGTGCATCTCCGCCTTGCTTCGCTGCGGCGTTCATCCACAGAACATGCGTGGGCTGACGGTTTGACCAAGGACTTCCCGCTCAGGAGCAGGACAACCGGAGATTCGCGCCCTTTTCCGGGCGCACGCACACCCTGCTCGCCCGAAGGAGAAGCCGATCTCGATCAGCGGTGTGCCGAGGCCGCCATCGCCGCGCCGACGATGCCGGCGTTGTTCTGCAGCACCGCGGGCACCACCGGCGTGTGCACCTTGACGTAGGGCAGGAAGCGGTCGGCCTTCTTGCTCACACCGCCGCCGAGGATCATGAGGTCCGGCGAGAGGAGGCGCTCGACGTGCTGCAGGTAGCGCTCGACGTTGACGGCCCAGTCTTCCCAGCTCAGGCCGCCCTCCTCGCGGGCCCGGTCCGAGGCGTGCACCTCCGCGTCCGCCCCGGCGATCTCCAGGTGCCCGAGCTCGGTGTTCGGCACGAGGGTTCCGTCGACGAACAACGCGGTGCCGATGCCCGTCCCGAAGGTGATCAGTAGAACCACTCCGCGGACGTTGCGGCCGGCGCCGAAGGCGATCTCGGCCACCCCGGCGGCGTCGGCGTCGTTGAGCACGGTGACCGCGCGGCCGAGCTTCTCGGAGAACAACCTCGCCGCGTCGAGCCCGACCCAGTCGGGGTGCAGGTTTGCCGCGCTGCCGATCACGCCGTGCCGGACGACGCCCGGGAACGTCACCCCGGCGGGGTTGTGATCCTTCCAGTGGGCCGCGACCTCGGTGAGCACCGGCAGCACCGCGTCGGGCGTCGCGGGGCGCGGTGTCTCCACGCGGAAGCGCTCGTCGGCCAGCGCACCACCGTGGATGTCCACCGGAGCGCCCTTGATCCCTGAGCCTCCGATGTCGATGCCCAGGATCGTCATCGTTTCTCCCCCTCCCGGCGTCCGGCCAGAACCTACCGGCGGTTCGCGTGGCATGCCGCTCTGGCGCCGTCGCTCAGGGAGGACCATCCTCGACGCGGGCACAGGCCCGGCCGTAAGGAGGCGACATGTGTCGGTGGCTGGGATACGTCGGCAGCCCGATCGAGCCGCGTGAGCTACTGTACGACACCGAGCGTTCGCTGATCGAGCAGAGCAGGCGGCACGCCCCGGCCATGCCGGTTCCCAACGGCGACGGGTTCGGCCTGGGCTGGTACGGCCGCCGGGACGTCCCCGCGGTCTTCCACAGCGCCACACCGGCCTGGGGCGACCGCAACCTGCACACCCTGGCGTCCGAGATCTCGTCGCCGCTCTTCCTCGCCCACGTCCGCGCCGCGACCGGGACGCCGGTCCAGGAGACGAACTGCCACCCCTTCGCGCACGGGCGCTGGCTCTTCGTGCACAACGGCTACGTCGCGGAGTACGACCGGCTGCGCCGCGACATGATGCTGACCGTCCGCCCGGACCTGTTTCCCGAGATCCGCGGCACGACCGACTCCGAGCTGATGTTCCACCTCGCTCTGACGTTCGGGCTGGAGGACGACCCGATCGGCGGCCTCGAGCGGATGGCAGGCTTCATCGAAGCGCTGGGCGCGGCGGCCGGGATCGCCGAACCGCTCCAGATGACCGTGGGGGTCAGCGACGGGGAGCACCTGTACGCCGCGCGGTACGCCAGCGGGCCGGTGGTCAACACGCTCTACTACAGCGCTGACATGGAGTCGCTGCGCGAGCTGTACCCGGCCCGGGAGAGATTCGCGCATTTCTCGGCCGAGGCCCGTGCGGTGGTGTCGGAGCCGCTCGCCGCCCTGCCCGGGCTGTGGCACGAGGTCCCGGCGGGATCCGCGCTCACCGTCCAGAAGGGTCGGGTCGACCAGGTGCCCTTCACCCCCCGCCCGCCGGACTAGCGACCGAGCGAAAGCGGCGTCGGCAAGGTCTACCTTTGCCGACGCCGCTTTCGCTCAGAGAGGGCACGGGCTAATCGGCCCTGACGGCGGCGGCCAGCTCGTCCTCGACCTCCGGCTCAAGGGGGTACGGCGCGTCGACGGCGATGCGGCTGAACACGTCCCCGTAGCGGCGCGCGAGCTCGGCCCCCGCCTCCGCCGGCCTCCCAATCACCGCGACGGCGTCGAGCACCTCATCTGGGACGCGCTCGCCCATCTCCGCCCACCGGCCACGGCGCGACAGCCCGTGCAGCTCGCCGCCCAGCTCGGCCCAGCCGTGCAGCTCGAGGACGCCACGGTAGGCGGGCGTCGAGGCGTAGAACGCGAGACGGGACCGGACTGCCCGGGCGGCCTCGGCCAGCTCGTCGTCGGTGCGGCCCGTCGCGACGAACGGCAGCCCGGTGATCGTGAAACCGGCCAGGTCGCGGCCGGCACAGCTCCGCCCGCGCCGCAGGGCCGGCAGGGTCACCTCACGCAG
>JAQSWF010000066.1 GCA_029266775.1 Pseudonocardia sp. | reverse complement strand
CGCGGTCTGCTCCTCCGGGCTGTGGCTGGCCAGCCGGTTCGGGTCGAACGTCGGTGTGGACGCCATCGCGAGGATCTGGCCGGTGTCCGGCCGGAGCGCCACCACGGCCCCGGCGTAGTCGCGTGAGGTGAGCGCGTCGTAGGCGACGTCCTGCACGGTGGGGTCGATGGTGACCACCACGTTCCCGCCGCTCGGGTCGCGCCCGGTGATGAGGTCGGAGAGCCTCCGGGCGAAGAGCCGGTCGTCGTTGCCGTTGAGGACCTCGTCGAGAGACCGCTCGATTCCGCTCGAGCTGTAGAGCACCGAGTAGTAGCCGGTGACGGTGGCGTACTCGGGGCCGTCGGGGTACTCGCGCTGGAAGCGGAGGCGGTCGTCGGTCGAAACGCTGTTGGCCAGCACCTGCCCGCCCGCGCTGATCTGGCCGCGCTGGCGACTGTACTCGGCGAGGAGCACCCTCTGGTTGCGCGGGTCGTCGCGATAGTCGCCGGCCTTGACCACCTGCACGTAGGTCAGGTTCGCCATCAGGAGCACCACCATGCCCATCACGGCCAGGGCGATCCGGCGGACGGGCGTGTTCACGAAGGCCGCTCCACCAGCTCGGTGCCCGCTTCGGCGATGGGGGCGGCGGGCTTGGCCGGACGGTGCGGCAGCGGCGTGCGTGCGGCGTTGCTCACCCGCAGCAGCAGCGCGACCAGCGCGTAGTTGGCCACCAGCGACGAGCCGCCGTAGGACAGGAAGGGCAGCGTCAGGCCGGTGAGCGGGATGAGCTTGCTGGCCCCGCCGATGACCACGAACGTCTGCAGGGCGAGGGTGAACGACAGCCCGGTGGCCAGGAGCTTGCCGAAGCTGTCGCGCACGGCCAGCGCGCTGCGCAGCCCGCGGGTGATGAGGACCAGGTAGACGACGAGGATCGCGGACAGGCCCACGAGGCCGAGCTCCTCGCCGAGCGACGACAGCATGAAGTCGCTCTCCGCGTACGGCACCAGGTCGGGGCGGCCCGCGCCCAGCCCCGTCCCGCCGATCCCGCCGGTACCCAGGCCGAACAGGGCTTGCCCGATCTGGAACCCCGAGCCGTCGAAGTCGGCGAACGGGTCCAGCCAGACCTGTACGCGGGTCCGCACGTGACCGAACAGCTGGTAGGCCACCGCGCCGCCGGCCATGAAGATCGCGAGCCCGATGACCATCCACGAGACCCGACCGGTCGCGGTGTAGAGCATCACCAGGACGATGCCGAAGAACAGCAGCGATGTGCCCAGGTCCCGCTCGAGCACCAGGACGCCGACCGAGAGGCCCCACGCCAGCAGCAGCGGCGCGAGGTCACGCGCCCGGGGCAGCTCCATGCCGAGGAACGTGCGGCCCGCGTCGCTGAACAGCTCGCGTTTCTGGACGAGGAACACCGCGAAGAACACGATCAAGAAGATCTTGGCGAACTCGCCGGGCTGGATCGAGAAAATGCCGAGCCGGAGCCAGATCTTCGCGCCGTTGACCTCCGAGATCGACGACGGCAGCAGGCCCGGCAGCGCCAGCAGCACGAGCCCGGCAAAGCCCGCGGTGTAGCCGTAGCGGGCGAGCGTGCGGTGGTTGCGCACGAGGAACAGCACCCCGACGAACAGCGCCAGCCCGATCGCGGTCCACACCACCTGGCGTTGGATCAACAGGGTGGGCGCCGCGCGACCGAGCGCGTCGGCCCGCTCGGCCGCCGCAAGGTCGAGCCGGTGGATCATCACAAGGCCCAGGCCGTTCAGCAGCGCGACGCACGGCAGCATCAGGGGGTCCGCGTGCGGGGCGAACTTGCGCACGGCGAGGTGCGCGACCGCGAACAGGCCGAGATAGGCGGCGCCGACGTACAGCAGAGCGCGGGTGAGCTCTTCCTCCTGGTTCGCTTCCACGAGCACGAGCGCGAAGGTGACGATCACGGCCGCCAACGCGAGCAGCACCAGCTCGATGCCGCGGCCGGTGGACCGATCCGCGGGGGGCGGGGGCGCCGCACCGTCCGCGGGCGGCGCGCCGACGACGTCGGCGGACACGTCAGCTCACCTGCCGGCAGTTCAGGCCCGGCTCAGGAGCGACCGTCGGCAGCGGTGTGGTGTCACCACCCGGGTTCGCCGGGACGCCGGGAACCGCCGTGGCCTGCGAGGGGTCGACCGCCTGGGCTCCAGACCCGGGCAGCGGTGCGTTGGTCGGTGGGACGCCGGGGATCAGCGCGGCGGACGGTGCCGCCAGCGGAGGCACCGGGCACGGCGCGAGCATGGTGCCGCGCAGCCGCGCGACCGTCGCTCGGGCGTCGTCCAGCCCGTTCGGCGCGATGATGCCGTCCCGGACGGTGCTGCGGGTCGCCTCGGGCAGGTCTGTCAGCGCGATGTCCGTGCGCTCCGCGACCGTCTGCAGGGGCAGGCCCAGCACGCTTCCGCGCACGCCCTGGAAGATCGCCACCCGCTCGTCGTCGACACCCACGTAGTACTGCTGCAGCACCCAGGCCCTGGCGAGCACGGCGCCGCCGGCCAGCAGGGCAAGCACGGCGACGATGCCCAGCGCCAGCCGCAGCCGGTTGCCGCCCACGGCGGGAGCCGGAGCGGACTGCTGCACGTGCACGGGGGCGGTGCGGGTCAGGGTGGTCGCGGAGGCACGGGCCGCGGCGGAGTCCGGCGGCGAGACGGCGTCGCGCCCGTCGCCTGCCGCCCCACCGACGATCGGATCGTCTTCCCCGAACTCGACGTCCACGACGTCCGCGACGATGCAGGTGATGTTGTCGGGCCCGCCGCCGCGCAGCGCCAGGTCGATGAGGCGGTCCGCGCACTCGCGGGGGTCCGGGTACGCCTGCAGGGTGTGGGCGAGCGTGTCGTCGCTGACCACGCCGGACAGGCCGTCCGAGCAGAGCAGGTAGCGGTCGCCCGGTCGGGCCTCGCGGATCGTGAGCGACGGCTCGACGTCCTGCCCGGTGATGGCGCGCAGCAGCAGCGAGCGCTGCGGGTGCGTGTGCGCCTCCTCCTCGGTGATGCGGCCCTCGTCGATGAGCGACTGGACGAACGTGTCGTCCTTCGTTATCTGGGTGAAGACACCCTCCCGGAGCTGGTACGCCCGTGAGTCCCCGACGTGCACCAGCCCCAGCCGCGAACCCTTGAACAGGATCGCGGTGAGCGTGGTGCCCATGCCCTCGAGGTCCGGCGCCTCCAGCACGTGCCGCTGAATGGCGGCATTGCCCTCGACGGTCGCGGCCCGCAGCTCGCGCAGCAGGTCGTCGCCGGGGTCGTCGTCGTCGAGCGGGGCGAGCGCCGAGATCACCAGCGACGAGGCGACCTCACCGGCCGCGTGCCCGCCCATGCCGTCGGCCAAGGCCAAGAGGCGCGGTCCCGCGTAGACCGCGTCCTGGTTGCTCTGCCGGACGAGCCCGCGGTCGCTCCGTGCGGAGTACCGAAGGACGAGTGTCATGAGCGCAGCTCGATCACCGTCTTGCCGATGCGGACAGGAACCCCCAGCGGCACGCGGGTGGGCCCGGTGACCTTAGCCCGGTCCAGGTAGGTGCCGTTGGTCGACCCCAGGTCCTCGACGTACCAGTCGTCGCCCTGCGGGGCGATGCGGGCGTGACGCGTCGAGGCATAGTCGTCGTCCAGCACGAGCGTGGAGTCGTCGGCCCGCCCGATGAGGATCGGCCGCGAGTCCAGCGAGATCCGGGTGCCCGCCAGCGCGCCCGCCGTCACCAGCAGCTGGCGCGCCGCCCGACCTCGCCCGCCCCGCCCCGTCGACCGGCCGCCTCCCACGAGCGACCGCAGCCCCGCGGCCCCGTAGATGTCGGACCGGACGACCCGGAGGGCGAACAGCACGAAGATCCAGAGGAGGGCGAGGAAGCCCGCTCTGGTCAGCTGCAGCACCAACTCCGGCACGTGACGGCGAACTCCTACTCTCTTCGGTCGGACGGGAAGAGGCCGAGGCCGACTCCGGGCCGGACGATCGAGGTCAGCCACCCCGCCTCGTCCCCCCGGTAGTTCCGCCCGTCCGGTGACTCCAACCGCCCTCCCGCTACTGGGCCCGGAAGACCAGGCTCGAATGGCCGACCCGGATCACGTCGCCGTCGTTGAGCTGCCACGACTGGACCGGGTTGCCGTTGACC
The DNA here is from genome assembly GCA_029266775.1 of Pseudonocardia sp. Taxonomy (GTDB): domain Bacteria; phylum Actinomycetota; class Actinomycetes; order Mycobacteriales; family Pseudonocardiaceae; genus Pseudonocardia. The sequence goes on along the minus strand of JAQSWF010000066.1, from coordinate 18,306 downwards.
GTGGTGCCGTTGGTCGACCCGAGGTCCGTCACCGTGGCCTGCTGGCCGTCCCAGGTGATCTCCAGGTGGCGGCGCGAGACGCCGGTGTCCGGCAGCCGGAACGCCGAGTCCTGCCCGCGGCCGATGACGTGGGTGCCCTCGGTGAGCTGGTAGCTGCGGCCCGAGCCGTCGTCCAGGCTGATGGTGGCGGTCAACTGCTGGTAGCCGCCCCAGCCCTGCTGGTCGTAGCCGCCGTCGTAGCCCTGGTCGTATCCCGGGGCGTACCCCTGCTGGCCATAGCCCTGGTCGTACCCGCCCTGCTGGCCGTAGCCAGGCTGCGCGTACGCCTGCTGGTCGTACCCGCCTTGCTGGCCGTAGCCGCCCTGCGGGTACCCGCCCTGCTGGCCGTAGCCACCCTGCGGGTACCCGCCCTGCTGGCCGTAGCCACCCTGCGGGGGCTGACCCTGCTGGCCGTAGCCCTGGTCGTAGCCGCCCTGCTGGCCGTAGCCCTGCTGGTCGCCGCCCTGCTGGTAGCCGCCCTGCTGGCCGTAGCCCTCGGGCTCGCCCTGCTCGTACCCGCCGCGGCGCGACTGGTCGTAGCCACCGGCCTGCGGGGCGTATGTCTGCTGTCCGTACCCGGCGCTACCACGGTCGTAGCCGTAGTGGCCGTTCTCCTCCGGATGGCCCGGTTGCTGGCTCATGGGTGCTTCTCCTGCGTCGCGTGCTCGGACGGCGTCCTTGAGGGAAGCGTCGGGGTCGACGGCCGAGCGGGTGCGGAACTGTCCCGTGTGCAGCGCCTCGGAGCGCTCCAGGAAGACTACGACCTCGCCGAAGACGTCCCAGCCCTGGTCGGCGAGTTGTGCGGAAAGTGAGCCGGACAGCATTCTGACCAGCCGCTCGGCGTCACCTCCTGCCATGCGGTCGAGATCGAGAGGGCTGAGCTGCACGGCGAACCGGTTGGGAGCCAAGAGTCGGCCGCCCGCAAGCTCCTGGACGTTGTCTTCGGCTTCCCGCAGCAGAGCGCCGATCAGTTCTTGGGGAACGACCCTGCCTCCGAAGACCCGCGCGGAAGCATCGCCCACCATCCCTTGGAGACGGCGTTCGAACCTCCCCACGCGACCCACCGATCTTCCTCCGTCCGCAACGGCGTGTTGGTAGCCTTTCCGATCGTATCCGTGGTAGGCGGCGTAGGTGGCACCCCGGTGCCGTCGACGCCGCTGGCTGCGTGCTAGGTTGCCGCGGAGCGTGGTGAACGACCCCGCCCGCCGCGTGTCGGGCCGCATCGTTCAGCGCGCTCCTTGTGCCAGGGCGAGTGGCGGAATGGCAGACGCGCACGGTTCAGGTCCGTGTGTCCGGAAGGACGTGAGGGTTCAACTCCCTCCTCGCCCACATCCACGAAGCGCAGCCGCCCTCGGCGGACGCGTCGGCGTGTCACGCTCAGAACGATCATCGGGGCTCTGGGTTCTGACCGTGACGTCACGGTAGTGCCGGCAGCACTGGTGTCACGCTCGCCCCAGAGGGCGATCATCCTGCCGGCGGGCGCCTATGTCCTCCGCACCGCCGGCCGGTCCGGGTGATCGGCCAGCACCAGCAGGTCCGCCTCCTCCGCCGGGCCGCGCTCCGCGTCGTACCGGAGATAGGCCGGCAGCGTCCACGCCTCGTCCGCCGGCAGCTGCCTCGCCAGCGCCTTCTCGCTCATGCGGAGGTGGACGGCCACGTCCACCGGGAGGCCGCGGCCGAGCAGCAGCGCGCCGGCGAGCACCACCACGCCGTCGTCGGGCAGGGTGACGTACCGGTCGCGGTGGGCGCGGTCGGCGCGTGCGTCCCACAGCCGGGGCAGCACCCGGCCACTGCCCTCGGGTGCCGCCGGGTCGAGCGCCTCCCGGCGCAGGCCGGCGACGTCGAGCCAGGCGTCCAGGAACTCGTCGGGGTCGGTGCGGCCGAACTCCAGCCGCAGGGACGCCGGGCGCAGGTAGTCACCGGCGTCGACCACGACGGTGGCCCGGCCGCGCACCCGCAGCTCGGCTGCCACGGCATCGGCGAGCGCCCGCGGCCGGGTGGGTGGAGCGCCGTCGACGGCGAGCCGCACCCGCCCGGGCCGAGCCGCGACCAGCTCCACGACCTCGCCGACGAGCAGCTCGGGACTGACCGGAACGATCGTCACCTGGTGAGCACTTTTCAACCGGACCGGCGAGATGGTTCAGATCGACCGATGCGCCGGTCGAAAAGAGCTCACTGCAAGTACCCCTCCACCACGTTCGCCGGGCGCTCGTGCTCGTCGTCGGCGTCCCGGCCGGCGCGTCGGCGGGCCTCGCGCCGGCGCAGCAGGTCCCACGTCCGGTCCAGCTCCACGCCCAGCGCGTCGAGGCGGGCCTTCTCCTCGTCGGAGAGCTGCTGCCCGATGTGCGCGCGTTCCAGGCGGTGCTCCTCCTCGACCAACTCGTTGATGTGGTGGCGCAGATCGGCATCGTCCATGAGCCCAGGATCTCCAGGCCGCGCGGAGGCCACAACAATTAGTCTCGCTCTCGTGCGGACGGCGGACGAGGGACCCGCCGGCTGGGCGCGTCCGCTGCATGCCGCTGTGCTCGACGCCGTCGACGTCACCGACGGCACGGCGCTGCTCGATCTCGGCTGCGGTACCGGGGAGTTCGCCCGGGCAGCGGCAGACCGAGGTGCGCGGGTGACCGGGCTGGATCTCGACCCCGCGGCGCTGGCCGTGGCCGCGGCGGCCGTGCCGAAAGGTCGGTTCGTCTCCGGCGACGTCCACGACCTCGGTGCCATCGCCGCGCTGGGCGGCCCGTTCGGCGTCGTGTCCGCCCTCCAGCTGCTGACGCACGTCACCAACCCGCTGACGGTGCTGCGCGAGGCGCGGCGGGCGGCCGTGCCGGGCGGGACGGTCGTCGCGACCGTCTGGGGCCGCGAGGAGGAGTGCGACGTGCGGGTCTTCGGCGAGGCGCTCGCTCCGTGGCTGCCGCCGCGCCGCCCGCCGTCCGGGCCACCACCGCTGACCCACCCCGGTCGCCTGCGCCGGGTGGTCTGGCTGGCCGGGCTCGCGGTGGCGGGCATCGACGAGGTGCGGTGCCCGTTCACCTATCCCGACGACCGAGCGGTGCTCGGCACGCTGCTGGCGTCCGGCATCGGGCGGGCGGCGGTGGCCCGGGCGGGGCCGGCGGCCGTGCGGCGGGCGGTGCGCGACCGGCTGGACCCCTACCGGACGACAGAGGGCGGCTATCGGCTGGACAACGTCTTCCGGCTGCTCGTCGCCCGCTGCCCGGACTGACCGGCGCGCGACCGCCCACCCGGATGGAGCGAACGCGGCATTCGCTCGGTCTGACGGAGCGAACGCCGCGTTCGCTCGGTGGGAGGGCAGCGGACAGCGCTCGGGTACGGTCACCCGCGTGCGAGTGGTGATCGCGGGCGGACACGGGCAGATCGCGCTGCGGCTCACGGCGTTGCTGGCCGGCCGTGGCGACGTAGTGACGGGCATCGTGCGCAACCCGGAGCACCGGGCCGACATCGAGAACGCCGGGGGCACCGTGGCCGTCGCCGACTTGGAAGACACCGCCGCCGCCGACCTCGCGCTGCATCTCGCCGGCGCGGACGCCGTCGTCTTCGCTGCCGGGGCCGGGCCCGGCAGCGGCGTGGCGCGCAAGCAGACGGTCGACTACTCGGCCGCCGTGCTGCTGGCCGAAGCGGCTGAGCTCGCCGAGGTGCGGCGGTACGTGCTCGTCTCGGCGATGGGTGTGGACGCCGAGCCCGACGCCGGCCGCGGCGACGTGTGGGTCGCGTACCTCCAGGCCAAGCGCGCGGCCGAGGAGGCACTGCGCCTGACCGACCTGGACTGGACGATCCTGCGTCCCGGCGGGTTGACCGACGACCCCGGGACCGGACGCGTGCAGCTGTCGCGACCCCCGGTGGACCCGGGGTCGATCACCCGCGACGACACCGCTGCCGTTCTGCTCGCGCTGCTTGACAGCCCGGGGACGGCGGGGCTGACCCTCGAGCTCGTCGAGGGCGACGACGACGTGCTGGCGGCCGTGGCGGCCGTGGCGGTCCCGCCCGCCCCGGAAGCCGATCTGGAGCCCGACCTGGACGTGGCCGGACCGGGGGACGACGCAGCTGCCGGCCCCACCGAGGACGGCGCGCGTGCCTGACGCGCCCGACGACGTCGATGTCGTCGTCATCGGTGCGGGCGCAGTTGGCGAGAACGTCGCCGACTACGCGCACCGCAGCGGGCTGACGACCGCGCTCGTCGAGGTGGACCTCGTCGGGGGCGAGTGCTCCTACTGGGCGTGCATGCCCAGCAAGGCGCTGCTGCGCACACCGGACGCCGTCGTCGCCGCGCGCCGCCTCGCCGGCGTCACTGCCCAGTTCGACGTCGAGGCCGTGCTGAAGCGCCGGGACCGGATCGCCCACGGTTGGGACGACGCCGGCCAGGTGCAGTGGGCCGAGGGCGCCGGCATCACGGTCGTCCGCGGTCGGGCGCGCCTGGCCGGGGAGAAGGCCGTGGTCGTCAGCACCGACCTCGGTGAGCGGCATCTGCGCGCGCGGCACGCCGTCGCGGTCTGCGCCGGCAGCGTGCCCGTGCGCCCGCCCGTTCCGGGCCTGGACACCGTGCGCACCTGGACCAGCCGGGAGGCGACCTCGGCGCACGCCGTTCCGCGCCGGCTGGGGGTGGTCGGCGGCGGGGTCGTCGGGTGCGAGCTCGCGCTCGCGTGGCGGCGGCTCGGGTCGGAGGTCGTGCTGCTCGCCCGCGGGCCGCGGCTGCTGGCGGCCGCCGAGCCCTTCGCGTCCGAGCGGGTCGCCGCGGGCTTGCGCCGCGACGGCGTCGACGTGCGCCTGGACACGGCGCTCGACGCCGTCGAGCCGGCAGGCGCAGCCATCGCGCTGCACGTGGGGGGCGAGCGGATCGTCGTGGACGAGCTCCTGCTGGCGACGGGCCGGCGACCGAACGTCGACGACATCGGGCTGGAGACCGTCGGGTTGCGGCCAGAGGGGGCGCTGCGCGTCGACGACTCCGGGCTCGTCGAGGGCGTCGACGGGCAGTGGCTCTACGCGGCGGGCGACGTGACCGGTCGCGCACCGCTGACCCACCAGGGCAAGTACGACGCGCGGATCACCGGAGCCGCCATCGCGGCCCGCCGCCGGGGCGGGTCTGTCGACACGTCGCCCTGGGGTGAGCACGCGGCGACGGCGGACCATGCCGCCGTCCCGCAGGTGACCTTCACCGACCCCGAGGTCGCGTCCGTCGGGCGTACCGCCGAGCAGGCGCGCCGGGACGGCCTCGACGTCCGGGTGGTCGACCTGCCGTTCGCGGTCGGCGGGGCGAGGATCCAGGCTGACGACTACGACGGCGCGGTACGGATGGTCGTCGACGAGGCCGAGTCGGTCGTTGTCGGGATGACCTTCGTGGGCCAGGACGTGGCCGAGCTGCTGCACGCTGCGACGGTCGCGGTGGTGGGCGAGGTGCCGCTCGGGCGGCCGTGGCACGCGGTGCCGGCCTACCCGACCATGAGCGAGGTGTGGCTGCGGCTGCTGGAGGCCTACCGCTCGCCGTGACCGCGTGCCTGCACGGCAAGACGCGCGTGCATTGCAGGCTCCGCTCACGGCGCGGTCTGGCTCAGCGCGGCGGCCAGCCCCAGGGTCGCCGCCATCACGACCGTCTCGAGCCCGGCCCAGCGCAACGCCGGCTCAGTCCCGGCGGCCAGGCGGCGTCGCATCGCCAGCCCCAGCCCGCCGAGCAGTGCCAGTGCCGCGACCTTGACCATCACCAGCGCGCCGTAGCCCGTGGTGGCCAGCGCGGTCCACGACCCGAGGCGGACCTGGGCGGTGAGCACCCCGCTGACCGTGACCATCACGAGGCACGCTCCGGCCAGCTTCGAGAACCGGGGCAGAGCGGCGCGCAGCAGGGTCGGTCGCCGGCCGAGCAGCACGAGCGACGCCGCGAGCCCGCCGACCCACAGCGCCGCAGCGCCGACGTGCAGCGCCACCGTGGTCACGGCCACCTCGTGGCCGGGAGCGGAGCCCGCATGGCCGGTCACGGCCGGCGTGAGCAACCCGAGCAGCGCGACGACGAGGACGACGCGCACCGGCACGGCGTCCGGATCGCGCAGCCGGGCGATCGCGCAGCCGAGCACCACGGCCGCGCACGCCGCGGCCAGCACGGCACCGCGGCCCGCCGCCAGCGCGGTGGTCCAGGCGGCCAGGTCGCTCGTGGTGAGGGACGTGACCGGGCGGCCGACGCCGACCGCAGCTCCGAACGCGGCGCCGAGCAGCGCCACCGCGACCCAGACGCCGCCGGCTGCCACCAACGCGCGGTCCGCCGTGCGGCGGACCCGGTCGGCCTCACGACCGGACGCCGGCAGCAGGATCGCGACGAGGGCGAGCCCTACACAGGCGACGCCGGCGACGTCCGCGGTGGCGCGGCTGAGGCCGGCGCCGACCAGGGTGGGCAGCGGCGCGCCGCGCAACGCTCCGGCCAGCGCCGCCGCGACCAGCGTGGTGGCCAGCGCAAGCGCCACCCACAGGGCCGGGACCAGCAGGGGTCTCGCCCGGATTGCCGTGCCGCGGTGCGCCATCTCGTGCTGTGCCGCGTTCGTCAGGTACGGCTACCCAGCCGCAGCGCCGCGACGGTGCCGGCGCCGACCAGCACGACCCCGCCGACGATCCACAGCCACGCCGCCGAGCCTCCGCCGTCCCGCTGCGTGCCGGCCTGGGGGTCCACCTGCGTGGTCGCCGGTGCGGCGGCGGCCGGCGACGGGGCCGCGGCCGGTCCCGGTGTGGTCAGCGTGAACGACACGACGCCCTGCACCGGGTGCCCGTCGTCGGAGACGACGCGGTAGCCGATCTCGTAGCGACCGGCCGGACTGAGTGGTGAGACGGCGGTGCGCACGACGCCGTCGGCCGCCGACAGCTGACCGGCCTCGTAGTTCCTGCCGTCCGGGCCGACCACGCTGACGGTGGCGAACTCGGCCTCGATGTTCTCGCTGAAGGTGAGGGAGACGGCCTCGGGCGCGGCCGACAGGCTGGCGCCGTCGGCCGGGTCGCTGCTCACGAGACGGGTGTGGGCGAGGGCCGGGGACGCGCCGAGCAGCAGCGTGACGACGGCGACGAGGGCGGCGGCGAGCAGCCGCAGCAGGGTGCTGAGCCCGTCTGGGGCCAGTACCCGCAGCAAACGGGCGCCGCGGCCCTTCGGCTCGTCCATGGCCCACACGGTAGTGACCCGGCGGACGCATCGTCTTCCGCGGTGCCGCCCTGGCTACGTCCCCGGCTGCCCGACGCCGAGCCGGCGGAGCAGGGCGAGCTCGACGCGGTCCAGCTCGCCGGCGATCGCCTTGTGCGCCGTCCGCCTGCGCGGGGCCGGCATCTGCTCGGAGGCGCGCACGGCGACGGCCAGGTCCGCCAGCCGGGGACGGGTCTCCTCGACGAAGCGGCGGGGGGTGTCGTCCTCCGCAGTCCGCTCGAGGGCGTCGAGGGCTTCGGCGATGCGGTCGATCCGCGCGTGCAGCGCCCCACCACGGCCGGAGTAGGCGCTGAGCTGCATGGGCGTGACGCCGAGGCGCCCGGCCCGGTAGGCGTCCCAGTGAGCGCGGGCTGCGCCCGCGGCGGCCAACGCATACGGGGCGAGCAGCGGGGCGACGACCCGCCCGACACCGATCATGCGCCGCGCCCGGGCGGGGGTCAGCGGACCGCGCCCGCGGCGGATGTCCTCGCCGGTGCGCTCCGCGGCGGCGCCCGCCTTGCGCGCGGCGCGGCCGGCTCGCTTGGTCGCCCGGCCGGCGACGTCGGTGGTGGCGGCAGCGGCCTCGCCGGCCACCGCCGCGTCGACTGCGGTGCCTACCGCAGGGACCACGACCGAGGCCGTCCGCGCTCGCCGTGCCATCCCGGGTCCTCCTCGCCGCCGTCCCGGTCGCTCCGGGGCTGCCCAGCTTAGGGGCCCGGCCCGGGTCGGCGGCAGCCGATCATGTCGGGTCGTTGTCACACGGTGGTCGTGCCGTCATCGGACGCGGTGCAGGCAGCCGAGCCGCCGGAGGTCGCGTAGGCGTCGCGTGATCGGCTCGTGCGCTGGTTGTCGGGGTGGTCACTACCCTTGGAACCGTGACGGCGAGCGTGGACCCCCGAGCGGTGCCTGCGCAGATCGACACCGGGCAGACGGGGAGTGAGGAGCCGGAAGGCGCGCGACCGGCGGGCGCGCAGCCCGCGCCGATCGTGAGCGGCGCGGCCACCGTCACGTTGGACGCCTCGGCGACCACCCGGTGCCGTCGTCGGATTCACCTGGACCACGACCCCGCCGCCGTCGGCGCCCCGCGGGCCCTGCCGGACCCGGCCCTCGCGCAGCGCCGCAGCGACGCCGCCGAGCACCGCGTTGCCATCGGCACGCTGCTGGCCGCGGCCGGGGGACCGGCCTGGCACTCGATTGCGGGCGAGTCGGCGGCTGAGCGCGTGGCTGCCACATCGGCCGCGGTCGCCGCAGGCGCCTCGTTCGTCTGGAGCGCGGTGATCCCGGACGACCGCACGACCGGACCGGGCCGCCGCGGGGGCGCCGAACTGCTCGTCCGCCTGACCGGAGGCGGCTACGTCCCGGTGATCGTCGTCCGGCACCGCGTGTCGGACCGGGGCAGCGGCGCGCTCACCACGCCGCTGCCGGTCACGGACCCTCGGCAGGCCGCGGTGGATCCCGCCCGCAAGCCCCGCTCCCAACCGCGGGACCTGCTGCGCCTCGCCCACCTGCACAGGATGCTCGCCGCTGCGGGGTGGGGTCCGGGTCCGCAGGAGCAGCACCGCCACCACGGCGGGGTGATCGGGCTGGACGCGGACGTCGTCGTCTGGCACGACCTGGCCGCCGGCCAGTGGCCGGGAGGGCACAGCACGCTGAGCTGGAGCGCGAGCAGGACGTGAGCCTCGTGGTGCGCGGGGACGACGCGACCGCCCTGCGGGCCGCGGGAGTCACCACGGTGGCGCGCCTGGCGGCGCTGGACCCGGTCGCGGAGCCACCCGTGCCGGTCGGCGGCGTCCCCTTCCCGGATCTCGTCGCGCTCGCCCGCGCATGGGAGCGCGGCCTCGCGGTGGTGCGGCGCGTGCCGACGCTGTCGATACCGCGAGCGGACGTCGAGCTGGACGTCGACATGGAGAGCTTCGGGGAGGCCGGCGCGTACCTGTGGGGTGCGCTGCTCACGCGGCCCGGCGGCACCGTGGCAGGCGACGAGCCCGAGGGCTACCGCGCCTTCGCGACGTGGGAGCCGGTCCCGACCCCGGACGAGGCGCGCTCGTTCGCCGCCTTCTGGGGCTGGCTCATCGGCGTGCGCGCGCGTGCCCTCGCCACGGGCCGAAGCTTCGCCGCCTACTGCTATAGCGAGCACGCGGAGAACCGCTGGATGCTCGCGTCGGCGCGTCGGTTCGCCGGTCGGCCGGGCATCCCCACGGCCGCCGAGGTGGAGGAGTTCATCACCTCCTCGCAGTGGGTGGATCTCTTCGCATTCGTCGGCGAGTGGTTCCTCTGCGCGCACGGCAAGGGCCTCAAGCGGATCGCTCCCGCCGCCGGCTTCACCTGGCGGGACGACGAGGCGGGCGGTGAGAACTCGATGCGCTGGTACCGGGACGCGGTCGGCCTGGACGGCGCCGCGCCAGACCCGGAGCAACGCCGCCGGTTGCTGGACTACAACGCGGACGACGTCGCCGCCACCCGCGCCCTGCGGGAGTGGATGTGCTCGCCGGCGATCACCACCGTGCCGTTGGCGGCCGAGCTCTGACGGGCGCTCGCCTGCTCCGTCCGGCGTAGCCTGACGGCATGCTGTTCGGGCGCGACAAGTCCCAGATGATCTCTTCGGACCGGGCGCTGCCGGGCCGTCCGACGCCGCTGCCCGGGGTCCCCGAGGAGCACTACGTCACCGGTCACCGGATCCAGCCGCCGTTTCCCGCGGGCCTGGAGACAGCGGTGTTCGGCATGGGTTGCTTCTGGGGCGCTGAGCGGCTGTTCTGGCAGACGCATGGCGTCTACTCGACGGCGGTCGGATATGCGGGTGGGTTCACGGACAACCCGACGTACGAGGAAACCTGCTCGGGTCTGACCGGGCACGCCGAGGTCGTCCTCGTGGTCTACGACCCCGCGCAGGTGAGGTACGAGCAGCTGCTGACGGTGTTCTGGGAGGGCCACGATCCGACGCAGGGCATGCGCCAGGGCAACGACCGCGGCACCCAGTACCGCTCGGCGATTTACTGGACGGACGACGCTCAGCGCGAGGCGGCCGAGGCGAGCGCGAAGACCTACGGTGACACGCTGCGCGCCGCCCGGCACGGCGCGATCACCACCGAGATCGCCCCCCTGCGCGTGTTCTTCTACGCCGAGGACTACCACCAGCAGTACCTCGCGAAGGTGCCGAACGGCTACTGCGGGCTGGGGGGAACGGGCATCTCGTGTCCGGTGGGAACGAGCACCGAGCGCGCGTGACGAGCGCCTGCGCCGGCGCTGCTACCTGAGGCCCGGCCGCGCCACACCACCGCACATCCACAGCGTTGCCCCACCGCCGCGGCGGTGATCGCTGAATCGGTGCGTCCACGGCTGGTGATCGCCGTTCGGGTGCGTCCACTGCTGGTGGAGTCGCCGCCGCAACCGCTTCCGCCATACGGACCTACCGGGCCAACCGGGCATGCACTGCGCCCTGCGCGGGAAGAGCCCGACTGTGACCACCGAGAAGACCTTCACCGTCGATCCGTGGTGCCTGCGGGAGCCCGAGTTCGATCTGGACGTCCTGGCCAGCACCGAGGCCGTCCTCACCGTCGCCAACGGCAACCTGGGCGTCCGCGGCACCCTCGACGAGGGTGAGCCGGTCGGTCACCCGGGGACGTACCTGGCCGGCGTGCACGAGCTGCGCACGATGGTCTACACGGAGACCGGCAACGGCGACCCCGAAGCGACCGAGACGTTGGTGAACACGATCGACGGCACCGTCGTCCGCTTGCTGGTCGACGGGCACCCGCTCGACGTGCGCACCGGCACGCTGCGGCAGCACGAGCGCGTGCTCGACTTCCGCGCCGGCACGCTGGAGCGCCGGCTGCGGTGGCGCTCGCCGGGGGACCGGTGCGTCGAGGTCACGTCCACCCGGCTCGTCTCGCTGGATCAGCGGGGCGTCTTCGCCTTGCGCTACACCGTGCGCGCCCTGGACCAGCCGGTCGAGGTCGTGCTGCAGTCCGGGCTGGTCGCCAACGTGCGAAAGCCGCACCTGCCGGACGACCCGGGCGGGGAGGACCTCCTGGCGCACGCGCTGCAGGCGGTGGAGCACGGCGCTGTCGGCAGCCGCCTCACGCTGATGCACCGAACCGACCGCGCAGAGCTGCTCGTCGGGGCGACGGCCGAGCACGAGGTCGAGGGCTCGGCCGGGGTGAGCGACCTCGAGTCGTCCGGTGAGGCCGACCCGGACCAGGCCCGCTTCAGCGTGCGGGCCCGGCTGGAGCCCGGCGAGTCGGTGACGCTCACCAAGCTCGTCGCCTACGCCTGGTCGGGCATCCGCGGGGTACCTGCGCTGCGCGACGAGCTGGCCAGCATGCTCGCGGTGGCCAGCAACATCGGCTTCGACGAGCTCGTCGCTCACCAGTGCGAGATCCTCGACGACTACTGGGAGAGCGCGGACGTCGAGGTCGCGGGCGACGACGAGCTGCAACAGGCCGTCCGCTTCGCGCTGTTCCACATCCTGCAGGCCGCGGCGCGCGCCGAGGGTCACGGGATCGCCGGCAAGGCGCTGACCGGCACCGGCGACGAGGGACACGTCTTCTGGGACACGGAGACCTTCGTCCTGCAGGTCGCGACGGCCGTGCGCCCCGAAGTCACGCGGCACGCGCTGGCCTGGCGGCACGCGACGCTCGAGCAGGCCAGGGCACGGGCGCACACCCTCGACCTGAAGGGCGCGGCCTTCCCGTGGCGGACGATCACCGGGCCGGAGTGCTCGGGCTACTGGCCCGCCGGCACCGCCGCGTTCCACATCAACGCCGACATCGCCGACGCGGTCCTGCGCTACGTCGATGCGACGGACGACGAGCAGTTCGCCCGCGAGGCCGGCGTGGAGCTGCTGGTGGAGACCGCGCGGCTGTGGATGTCGCTGGGGCACTGGGGCCGCGACGAGCGCTTCCACGTCTTCGGCGTCACGGGGCCCGACGAGTACAGCGCGCTGGGCGACGACAACGTCTACACCAACCTGATGATGCAGCGGAACCTGCGCGGAGCGGCGGGTTGGGCGAGGGCCTACCGAGAGTCCACGGAGCCGCTGGAGGTCACGCCCGACGAGATCGAGCGGTGGGAACGTGCCGCGGACGCGGTGTTCGTGCCCTACGACGAGGAGCTCGGCGTGCACCCGCAACACGCCGGGTTCACCGACCAGCCGCAGTGGGACTTCGCGGGCACGGCCGAGGAGCAGTATCCGCTGCACTCGTTCTTCCCCTACCTGCAGCTCTACCGCAAGCAGGTCGTGAAACAGGCCGACCTCGTGCTCGCGCTGTTCCTGCGCGGCGACGCCTTCACCGACGAGGAGAAGGCGCGTGATCTCGACTACTACGAGCGCGTGACGGTCCGGGACTCGTCGCTCTCCGCGTGCTGCCAAGCGATCATCGCCGCCGAGGTGGGGCTGCCCAACCTCGCGCACCAGTACATCGTCGAGTCCGCGCTCGCGGACATCCGCGACGCCGAGCACGACTCGTCCGACGGCCTGCACGTCGCCGCGCTGGCCGGTACGTGGCTCGCGCTGGTCTGCGGCTTCGGCGGCCTGCGGCACACGTACTCGGGTCGTGTTGACGCCCAGCTGTCGTTCCGGCCTACGCTGCCCGAGGAGCTGCCGCGGCTGCGCTACCGGCTGCTGTTCCGCGGTCGGCTGCTGCGGGTGACCGTCGAACGCGAGTCCACCACCTACGAGGTGGTGCGCGGAGAGCCGCTCACGGTGCGCCACGAGCGGGATGACGTCGAGCTTTCGACCGAAGCGCCCGTGTCCCGCTCGAACACGCTGCGTCCGGAGCCACCGATGCCGACCCAGCCCGAGACGCGCGCTCCGGGCCGGGGGACGTTGCCCGACGACAGCAGCCCGGGCGCACCGGCTTCGGCGGGATCCTTCCTCCGGCGAACGAGCCGGGCCGACCCCGAGGACGCCTCGGGGGGCGATTAGCCTCCTGTCGACGCGACACCAGGAGGACCGGTGACACTGACCGCCCGCTCGCCCCGGGCGGCCCGCGTGGCCGCCGCGCTGCTCGGCTGTGGGCTGCTGGTTGCCGTGCTCGATGGCTGCGCCCGGCCGGGCCAGCTGGGCCAGGCCGCGCCGGCCCCCACTGTGGTCGCTGCGCCCGCTCCACCGCCGCAGGCCCCGCCGCCCCCGCCCCGGCCGGAACCGGTCGGTCCGGTCGAGCTCGGCACCGGCACCGTCGACTCGCGGATCAGCATCCGCACGTCCGGGCCGAGCGAGTACTCCGTGCGCACGGAGGTGCTGGAGCCCGGTGAGTCGATGGGATGGCAGCGCCACCCCGGCACGGAGCTGGCGATCGTGCGCAGCGGGGCCGTGACCCTGGTGCGCGAGGGTGCCTGCACCCCGGCCCGGTTCACCACCGGCGACGCGCTGTACGTCGGCGACGCCGTGCCGCACCGACTCACCAACGACGGCAGCGCGCCGGCGGAGCTGCTCGTCACCGAGCTCCTGACGCCGGGTGAGCCGCAGAGCACCCAGGTCTCGCCCGCCTGCCCGTCCCGCTGACGGCCGCCCGCCGATAGCCACATCCTCTCTGTGGCGCGGTGGGGGTGATCACCGTCCCGCTTGTGGGATCCTGGGCCGAGGAGGGCCCGCCGGGCCCCGACACCGACGGCGGAGAAGATGGGCGTGAAGACGGTCCCCGGCGCGGACGGGCGGACCTGGTCGGTGCGTCGCAACATCGAGTGGCGCACGCCGACCAGCGGCGACGAGTTCGAGCACGACGTCGACGGCGGCCGGGGGGCCGTGCTGCTGATCCTCTCGACGCTGGCCCTGTTCTGGGCGGCGGTGATCGGCGTCCTGTACCTGGGGTCGCTGGTGCACACTCCCTGGTGGATGTACCTCGCGGCCGTTCTGCTCCTCCTCTTCTTCCCGCTCCGCTGGGTGCTGCGCCGCCCGTGGACGCTCGTCGCGGAGACCCCCGGCGGCTACGACCTGCCTGCCGAGCACTGGACCGGCATGGTCCGCGGGCGGAGCCGGGCGATCGAGGAGATGCGGGTGGTGGTCCGCAGCCTGCGCACCCGCGCCACCCCGGGCTACGCCGACAGTCCGCTGCACCCGGTGAACTAGACGGAGGGCCATGCCTGAGCTCCCGGAGGTCGAGGCGCTCGCCCACCACCTGCGCGAGACCGCCCTGTACCGGCCCGTCGCGCGCGTGGACGTGGCGAGCATGAGCGTGCTGAAGACGTATCGGCCGCCGGTGTCGGCCGTGCACGGCCGGGTCGTCACCGGTGCCGCCCGCTACGGGAAGTTCCTGGCCGTGGAGTTCCTCGACCGCCCGGACGACCCGTTGCACCTGGTCACGCATCTGTCCCGAGCCGGCTGGCTGCGCTGGCACGAGACCGCGTCCGCTGCACCGCCGAAGCCCGGTCGGGGCCCGCTGGCCCTGCGCGTGCACCTCGACACTGTCGGCGGTCCCGGTTTCGACCTCACCGAGGCCGGCACGCAGAAGCGCCTCTCGGTCTACCTGGTGGCCGACCCGCGGGAGGTCCCCGGTATCGCCCGCCTCGGACCCGACGCGCTCGTCCTCGCGCGCGACGAGCTCGCGGAGCGCCTCGCCGGGCGGAGCGAGCGGCTCAAGACACTGCTGGCCGACCAGAGCGTGATCGCCGGGATCGGCAACGCCTACAGCGACGAGATCCTGCACACCGCACGCCTGTCGCCCTACGCCGTCGCGAGCAGGCTCAGGCCCGAGCAGATCGACGACCTGCACGCGGCGATGCACGCCGTGCTCACCGACGCCGTCCAGCGGTCGGTCGGCCAGGGCGCCGCACGGTTGAAGGGCGAGAAGCGCTCCGGCCTGCGGGTACACGCGCGCACCGGCCTGCCGTGCCCGGTCTGCGGGGACACCGTCCGCGAGGTCTCCTTCGCCGACCGCTCGTTCCAGTACTGTCCCGGCTGTCAGACCGGGGGCCGACCGCTCGCGGACCGCCGCCTGTCCCGCCTCGTGAGGTAGGGGTTCGTGAACGTCCTGTTCGGGTTGCCCCCGCTGCTCGTGCTGGCCGTCGGAATCATCGTGGGCCTGCTGCTGGCCGCCGCCATCTACGCGATCGCGCGCGGGCGCCGCACGACCCTCGCCACCCCGCTGGAGAAGGCGACGTTCGGCACGCTGCACACCGTCGCTCTCGCCGCACCCGCGCTGCGGGAGGGGCTGTCCTCGTCGTCCGCCGGCTTCGCGCTGCCCTACCTGCGTACGCTGCTGGACAACCCCGCGCTCGCGATGACCGACGCCCGGGGCCACGTGCTGGCGTGGGACGGGGACGAAGACCACCACGAGCCGGACGTCGTCGCGCTGGCCGACGAGGCGATCCGCACGGGTCGTCAGCAGGTGCTCTCGCACAACAGCATCCAGTGCGACCGCGTGGACTGCGAGGTCCGCGGCATCGTCGTGCAGCCGTTGGAGAGCGAGGGCTCGATCGTCGGCACGCTCGCCGCGCTGACCAACCTCACCGCGGGCCCGGTGCTGCTACGGGCCACCGCCGAGGTCGCGCGGTACGTGTCGAGCCAGCTGGAGCTGGCCGAGCTGGACGAGTCACGTGCCCGGCTGAACCGGGCCGAGGTGCGGGCCTTGCGGGCGCAGATCTCGCCGCACTTCGTCTACAACGCGCTCACGACCATCGCGTCATTCATCCGCACGGACCCGGTGCGCGCTCGGGAGCTGTTGATCGAGTTCGCGGACTTCACCCGGTACTCGTTCCGCACCGCCGGCGAGTACACGACGCTGTCGGACGAGCTGACCAACATCGAGCGCTACATCCGCCTGGAGAAGGCCCGCTTCGGCGAACGCCTGAACATCAAGCTCCAGATCGCGCCCGAGGTGCTCTCGGTGGTGCTGCCGTTCCTCGCGCTGCAGCCACTGGTGGAGAACGCCGTGCGGCACGGCCTGTCGGGCAAGCCGAACGGCGGGACGATCACGATCACGGCCGAGAACGCGGGCGCCGAGTGCGTGATCATCGTCGAGGACGACGGCGTGGGCATGGACCCCGCGCGGCTGACCGACGACCTCGAGGACGCTCATCAGTCGGGTGCCCACGTGGGCCTGGGGAACGTCGACGACCGCATGCGTTCGGCCTTCGGTGACGACTTCGGCCTCGTGGTCGACACGAACGTCGGCGCCGGCATGAAGATCACCCTCCGGGTGCCGAAGTTCCGGGCCGGCATCCGCGTCTGATCGACACGATCACGCGCGTAGCGTGAGCGCATGGACGTGCCCCGGCTTCCCGACCGTCTCGCCTCGCGCCTGCCGGGCCGCCTCGGCGAGCCCGACCGGCCCGTGGTCCCCCTGGTCCGCCTGCACGGAGTGATCACGCCGACGACGGGTCCGGTGCCCCGCTCGGTGATCAACTCAGTGACGACCGAGAAGGTGCTGGAGCGCGCCTTCACCCGGGACGGGCTCGCGGCCGTCGCGCTGCTGATCAACTCTCCCGGCGGGTCGCCCACCCAGTCCGCACTGGTTGCCGACCGGATCCGCGGGCTGGCCGCCGAGCACGAGGTGCCCGTGCTCGCGTTTTGCGAAGACGTCGCCGCTTCCGGCGGCTACTGGCTGGCCTGCGCCGCCGACGAGATCTACGCGCACCCCACGTCGATCGTCGGATCCATCGGGGTGGTCAGCCAGAGCTTCGGGCTCGAGGGGCTGCTCCAACGGATCGGCGTGGAGCGCAGGCTCTACACGGCGGGTGAGGCGAAGGCCCGCCTCGACCCCTTCCTGCCCGAGAAGCCCGAAGACGTCCTGTGGCTGCGCGGGCTGCAGGACCAGCTGCACACGATGTTCCGGGAGTGGGTCGTGTCGCGTCGAGGCGAGCGGCTCGCGCCGGACGCGGAACTGTTCAACGGCGAGGTGTGGACCGGCGCACGAGCGGTCGAGCTGGGCCTGGTGGACGGCCTCGGCACCCCACGCGCCGTGCTGGCCGAGCGGTTCCCCGACGCCGAGCTCGTCCCGGTCGACGCGCGTCGACCGCTGCTCGCGCGACTGGGCCTGAGCAGGCTCCCGGCCGCTGCCGGGCCCCACCCCGCCGATCTTGCCGGGCAGCTCGCCCAGGCTGTTGAGATCCGCGCAGCGTGGGCACGGTACGGTCTGTAGCTCGTAGTGCCGGAGCGCCTCCGTGCGGTGTCCGATCCGGCACTCGTGTCGGCCCGCAGGCACCATAGTGGGCCGAGCCGGAGGAAAGATCACCGGCCCGCGGGGCCCGGACTTGCAGGATGAGGAGATCGTGGACGGTAACGACACTGCCGGCGGCCTGGTCGTTCTCGCGGTCGACGACGAACACCCGGCTCTCGAGGAGCTCGCGTATCTGCTGGGCGAAGACTCGAGGGTGGGGACCGTGCTGAAGGCCTCCGACGCCACCGACGCCCTGCGGATCTTGAACAACCGGCAGGGCGTTCGGGAGGCGGCCACCGCGGCACCGGGGGTGCGCACCGGCGGCGGCCCCGTCCATCCGGCAACCGGAGTTCGGGTGGCCGAGCGCACGGACGTCGAGGTCGTCTTTCTCGACATCCGCATGCCCGGGCTGGACGGGCTCGAGCTGGCCCGCGTGTTCAAGTCGATGGCGCAGCCGCCCTCCGTGGTGTTCGTGACGGCGCACGACGACCGGGCCGTCGACGCCTTCGACGTGGGCGCGGTTGACTACCTCCTCAAGCCCGTCCGCACGGACCGGCTTGCCTCCTCGATCGACCGCGTCCTGGCCAACAGGGCAGTGGGCACCGCGGAGCCGATGCGCGACGACAGCGGCGAGGACGAGGTCATCCCCGTCGAGCTGGCGGGCACCACGAAGCTCGTGCCGCGATCGGCCGTCCGCTACGTCGAGGCCCAGGGCGACTACGCCCGGCTGCACACCCACGAGGGCAGCCACCTCGTGCGGATCCCGCTCTCGGTGCTCGAAGACCGCTGGCGGGACGCCGGCTTCGTGCGGATCCACCGCTCGTTCCTCGTCTCGCTGCCGCTGGTGACCGAGCTGCGGCTCTCCGGATCGGGATACGTCGTGCGGGTCGGCAGTGGACCGGAGTGCGCGGAGCTCCCCGTGAGCCGTCGGCACACGCGCGAGCTGAAGGACCGCCTGGTCCGCGCCACGAAGCAGGCCTGGAGCCAACGGTGAGCCGAGGCGCCCCGTGA
>JAQSWF010000263.1 GCA_029266775.1 Pseudonocardia sp. | reverse complement strand
TGGTGGCGCTCGCGGTGCTGCCCGTCCTCGTCGCGGCCACGCTGTGGTTCCGAGCGCGCTCGTCGCGCGCCTACGCCGAGGCCCGCGAGCGGGTGGCCATGGTCAACGCGGACCTGCAGGAGAACGTGACGGGCGTACGTGTGGCCCAGGCGTTCACCCGCGAGCAGCGCAGCGCCGCAGAGTTCGCCGACCGCAGCCTGGCCTACCGCGGCTCCCGGCTGCGCGCCCAGCGCTACATCGCGACGTTCTTCCCGTTCGTCGCGCTGCTGAGTGACCTCGCGACGGCCGCGGTGCTCGGCGTCGGTGCGGCGCGGGTCGCGGGAGGCGAGCTGACCCCGGGCGTGCTCACGGCGTTCCTGCTCTACCTCGGGCTGTTCTTCGCCCCGGTCCAGCAGCTCTCGCAGGTCTTCGACGGCTACCAGCAGGCCCGTATCGGGCTGCGGCGCATCGCCGAGCTCTTGCGCACGCCCACCACGGTCCCCGACGACGGCACCGAAGGTGTTTCGCGGCTGCGCGGCGAGGTGGAGCTGCGCGACGTCGGCTTCTCCTACACCGGCGCGGAGAAGCCGGCTCTGGCCGGGGTGTCGCTGCGGGTGGCGGCCGGGGAGACGGTCGCGCTGGTCGGCGCGACCGGCGCGGGCAAATCGACCTTGGTCAAGCTGCTTGCCCGGTTCTACGACGCCGGGAGCGGCGACGTGCTCGTCGACGGGGTTGACGTGCGCCGCTACCGGCTGGCCGACTACCGCCGCCGCCTTGGGGTCGTGCCGCAGGAACCGCACCTGTTCACCGGCGACGTCGCGGACAACATCGCGTACGGCCGGCCGCATGCCGCGCCAGAGGAGATCGAGGCGGCCGCGCGGGCCGTCGGCGCGCTGGATCTCGTGCGCGGGCTACCCGGGGGGTTCCGCCACCCGGTCGGCGAGCGCGGGCAGGGCCTGTCCGCGGGTCAGCGCCAGCTCGTCGCGCTGGCCCGGGCCGAGCTCGTCGCCCCGGACCTGCTGCTGTTCGACGAGGCGACCGCCGCGCTCGATCCCGCGACCGAGGCCGCCGTGCTCGCTGCCGGCGACCGGGTGACGTCCCGGCGGACCGCGTTCGTCGTCGCGCACCGGCTCGGCACCGCGGCTCGAGCCGACCGGATCGTCGTGTTGCACCACGGGCACATCGTCGAGGAGGGGTCGCCCGCCGCGTTGCTGGCGGCGGGCGGCCGGTTCGCCGCGCTGTGGCGGGCCGGCGAGCTGGAGCCGGCCGAGGACGAGGCCGTGGCTGAAGTCAGAACAGCGTGATCTGTGCCCGATTCCGGGCAGGAATGTGGCAGTCGCGTCCGGTCTCGGGCATCCTCGGTGCGGTGACCCCCCGGCCGTCCGACGCTGTTGTCCACGGTGACCTGGTGGCGCACCTGGTCCGGTCGACGTCGCTCACCGAGCGGGAGGCGGACCGCGTGCTCGCCGAGGTGCTCGGCTACTTCGGCGAGCCGGTGGCCGACTTCGTGCGGCGCCGCCACCGCGAGATGGCCGGACGCGGGCTCACCAACGATCAGATCTTCGCGGTGCTCGGCACGGAGATCCCCGGACGGCTCTTTTCTCCGCCGCCGCTCTCGGCCCGGCAGCTGCGGCGTCTGGTCTACGGCTGACCGCCGGCGCTCGCGAAACGTTCCACGTCCCCACGGAGAGGTACGAAGTATGTGCGGAATCGTCGGCTACATCGGCGCGAAAGACGCGGCCCCGATCTTGCTGGAGGGGCTGGGGCGCCTGGAGTACCGCGGGTACGACTCGGCGGGCGTCGCGGTGGTGGGCCGAAGCGGCCTCAAGGTCCACAAATCGCAGGGCCGGGTCGGCGACCTGGATGCCGGCCTGCCGGCGCGGTTCCGGGGCTCTCCGGGCATCGGCCACACGCGGTGGGCGACCCACGGTGAGCCGACTGCGGAGAACGCTCACCCGCACACCGATGCCGCCGGGCGGATCGCGGTGGTGCACAACGGGATCATCGAGAACGCGGACGAGCTGCGCGCGAAGCTGATGGCCGATGGCGTGGAGTTCACGTCGCAGACCGACACGGAGGTCGTTCCCCACCTCGTCGCCGCGGCCTTCGCCGCCGGCGCGCCGGACCTCGAGCAGGCCGTCCGCGAGGCGCTGCGGCGCGTGGTGGGCGCCTACGGCATCGCCGTCCTGGACGCCGACCAGCCCGACCGGATCGTCGTCGCCCGCAACGGCAGCCCGGTACTGCTGGGCATCGGCGAGCGCGAGATGTTCGTGGCGTCGGATGTGGCCGCGCTCGTCGGCTACACCCGCCAGGTCGTCTACCTCGACGACGGCGAGCTGGCCTCGATCAGCGCGGGTGGCTACCGGACGTTCACCCTCGACGACCGGTCGACGGCGAAGAGCCCCGCGACGATCGACTGGGACGTCGTCGGCGCCGAGATCGGCGACCACGCGCACTACCTGCAGAAGGAGATCGCCGAGCAGCCGAAGGCGATCGAGCGGACGCTGCGCGGGCGTCTCGAGGAACGGTTCTCCACCGCGCACCTGGGCGGGCTCAACCTGTCCGTGCGCGAAGCCAGGGAGTTCCGCCGGGTGAAGATCCTCGGCTGCGGGTCCGCCTGCTACGCGGGGGAGCTCGGTGCCCAGCTGGTGGAAGACCTCGCCCGCATGCCCGCCACCGCGGAGTCGGCGTCGGAGTTCCGTTACCGCAACCCCGTGGTCGAGCCGGACACCCTGTACGTGGCGGTGAGCCAGTCCGGCGAGACCGTCGACACCCTTGCCGCCGTGCAGGAGCTGCAGCGCAAGGGCGGCCGGGTGATCGGGATCGTGAACGTGGTCGGCTCGACGATCGCCCGACAGTGCGACGGCGGGATCTACCTGCATGCGGGCCCGGAGATGTCGGTGGCGGCGACGAAGTCGTTCACGTCGACCGTCGCGGCGTTCACGCTGCTGGCGCTGCACCTGGGCCGCATGCGGGACCTCTCGCCGAGCAACGGCAGGCGGATCCTCGACGGGCTCAAGGCGCTCCCCGAGCAGATCAGCCGAATCCTCGAGCTCGACGACGAGATCGCCGGTGTCGCGAAGGAGCTGGCCCCGCACGCGAGCATGCTGTTCATCGGGCGGCGCCGCGGCTGCCCGGTCGCACGGGAGGGCGCGCAGAAGCTCAAGGAGATCTCCTACATCCACGCCGAGGCCTACGCGTCGGCCGAGCTCAAGCACGGCCCGCTGGCGCTGGTCAGCCCGGAGATGCCGACCATCGCGGTCGTTCCGGACGACGACCTGCTCGACAAGAACACCTCCACGCTCGCCGAGATCAAGGCACGGCGGGGGCCGGTGATCGCCGTCGCGCACCGCGAGCTACCGACCGACCTGGCCGACCGGACGATCGTCGTCCCGCGCTCGGAGCCCGAGCTGGACTCGATCCTGCTCTCGATCCCGCTGCAGCTGCTCGCGTACCACGCCGCGGTCGCCCTGGAGCGCGACGTCGACAAGCCCCGCAACCTCGCCAAGAGCGTCACCGTCGAATAGCGCGCGAGTCGCTACACAGTGGCGCGCGAGTCGACGGTTCGGGCGCGCGACCAGCGATACGCGTGCGTACGGGACGGTGGTTCGTCCGTCGAAATCACCGACTCGCGCGTCGATTCGTGGCGA
>JAQSWF010000065.1 GCA_029266775.1 Pseudonocardia sp. | reverse complement strand
GGCTGCTGTGTCCCCGGCTGCTGTGTCCCCGGCTGCTGCGGCCCCGGCGGTGTCCCCGGCCGCCGAGCCGTCGGCCACCGAGCCCCCGGCCGGCGACGAAGCCTCGCCCGACCCTGCTCCACCGACCGAGCGCCTCTCCGCCACGCAGCGTCCGACGGACCCGCAGACCGAGCGTCTCGCATCCACCGAGAGTCAGCCGGAGCCCGCTTCGGTGACCCAGCGTGGGGTCACTACGGACGATCGCACTCCCGCCGAGGCCGATGCCGGCCCGGCGCTTGATCCCGCCCACGCCGTTCCGGCGCCCGGTCCCGCCGCGGCGCCGCCGCCACCGTGGCGCCGGCTGCCGGAGCAGGACGGCGCGGGATCCGAGCATGCGTCGGCGTCGTCACCCGCGGCGTCCGGCTTGCTGGACGACGGGCCCACGGCCTTCCTCGAGGTACCGCCTTCCGCTCTGCCGGACGCCGGACCGACCGCGGGTGACCCCCGGCCGGGCGACTCGGGCAGCTGGGCCCGCGTTCCGCGCTCCCGCCCGCCGCGCCAGGCCGCGCTGCAGCTCAAGCGGCTGGACCCGTGGTCCGTCCTCAAGCTCGCCCTCGTGCTGGCCGTGGTGCTGTTCTTCATCTGGCTCGTCGCGGTCGGGGTGCTCTACGGGGTGCTCGACGGCATGGGTGTGTGGGACCGGCTGAACGGGACATACGCGGACCTCGTCTCCGGCGAGGCGCAGACCGGAAGCACCTTGATCAGCGCGGGGCGGGTCTTCGGCCTGGCAGCCGTCATCGGGGCGATCAACAGCCTGCTGTTCGCGGTGGCCGTCACCGTCGGCGCGTTCGTCTACAACGTGTCGGCCGACCTGGTCGGGGGGATCGAGGTCACCCTCTCCGAGCGGGACTGACCCGCGACCCGGCAGCGGGCGTGCGCTGGGGTAACCTCGTCCACGCGGCCGGGGCCCATAGCTCAGTTGGTTAGAGCGCGTCGCTGATAACGACGAGGTCGCTGGTTCAAATCCAGCTGGGCCCACTCCCACCCCCCAACCTCGAACAGGACGTGATCGTCGATGAAGAAGCTGCTCGCGGTCGCCATCGGTCTCGCCGCCGGGGCCTTTGTGTTCTCCAAGGTGCGCAGCTCGCGCCAGGAGGCCGACCTCTGGCACGAGGCCACCACCAGCTGACGGCGCGTGATCCGGCGCGGGTCGGCCGCCTCGCAGGAATGCGGGGTCGCTGAGCCGTGGCCGGATCGGTCACTGCCCCCTCCCGTCGGGCGGGCAGTGCCGGCGGACCGGGGACGTAGCTCAATTGGCAGAGCACCGCCTTTGCAAGGCGGGGGTTAGGGGTTCGATTCCCCTCGTCTCCACCACTCTGACCACCGGAACGTGCCCGGCGCTCGTCGCAAGCTGAGCGAACGCGGCGTTGGGTGCACTCAACGCACCGACGCCGCATTCGCTTCATCACCCCGAGCGCTGCGGGCTGTTGATCGTGCGCCGTCTGGTCGATCTCCGAAGTACAGCTCCAAGGCCTCGCGTAGGGTCAGGCGCAAGAGATCTCATCCTGCGCCTGAGCAACAGCCGTCCGCGCAAGTCGGAGCACTTTCACCAGCTGCTGGGACCGGCGCACAACACAGATCGCCGCGCCACGCCGCACGCCCTTCCTTGATCGCCAGCACCGCGAGCGCCAGCGCCGCGACCGGGTCGGCCCACCACCAGCCGAGGACGGCGTTGAGCACCAAGCCAACGAGGACCGCCGCCGACAGGTAGGTGCACAGCAGCGTCTGCTGGGAGTCCGCCACCGCGCTGGCGGAGCCCAGCTCACGTCCTGCTCGACGCTGGGCCAACGACAGGAACGGCATCACGATCACGCTGAGAGCCACGAGCCCGATCCCCACCGGAGACCGCTCGGCCTCCCCGGCACCGAGCAGCGCGCGCACTGCCTCCACCGTCACGAAAGCGGCCAGCGCGAAGAACGACCAGGCGATCACGCGCAGCGCTGTTCGCTCCCAGCGCCGCGGATCCGGCCCGGAGAACTGCAACGCCACCGCAGCGGCCGAACTGACCTCGATCACCGAGTCCAGACCGAATCCGATGAGCGCCACCGACGACGCGATCGTGCCCGCGACCAGCGCAACGACCGCCTCCACCGCGTTGTAGGTGATGGTCGCGGCCACCAGCCATCGCACCCGCCGCCGCAACACCGCCTGCCGGTCAGCCGGCACCACCGCGGTCACGGACCCTCCAGCGCCACCGCGGTGGTCGGTGCCGGCCGCAGCCGTCGACAGCATCCCCGGCGCACGCTCATGTCCCCGAGACCTTCACGGTCGTGCCGGTCCGCAGGCTCTCGTTCGCGGCGTCGGCGAGGACGAGTGCGGCCCTGCCGTCGCTGAAGCCAGGCGACGGCACCGAGCCGGTCTCGATCGCGGTGACGAAGTGATCCATCTCGGCGCGGTAGGCCGGGGGTGTACCGATCGAGGAAGAAGTTGTGGTACGGCGGCGCCACCTCGGTTCGGGTGGCGCCGGAGAACCGGACACTGGTGGGAAGCTGGTTGGCGGCGGCGAGCATCCCGAGCTCACCGAACGCCTCCAGGCGCTGGTCGTAGCCGAAGGCGCAGCGGCGTGAGTTGGTGATCGAGCACAAGGTCCCCCGGGCGCCGCGCAGCACGACGACCGCCGCGTCGATGTCGCCGGCTGCGGCGATCTCGTCGGAGATCAGGTTCGCTCCGGTGGCCATGACCTCGACGACCTCGCCCAGGAAGAAGCGGGCCATGTCGAAGTCGTGGATGGTCATGTCACGGAACAGGCCGCCGGATGTGGCGACGTACGTCGCGGGCGGCGGCGCCGGGTCCCGCCTGATGATCACGAGCTGTTCGAGTGTGCCGATCTCACCATCTGCGGCACGCGTCCGGATGTCGCGGAAGGACGGGTCGAAGCGTCGGTTGAAGCCCACCTCACCCGATCGCCGAGCGTGCCGATCCCGGTTCGGCAGGCGTCGACCCGGGCCAGGTCGAGGTCGATCGGCTTCTCGCACAACACCGCCTTGCCGGCATGCACCGCGCGAGTGAGGAGGTCGACGTGCGTGGGGGTGGGCGAGGCGACGACGACCGCGTCGATCGCCGGGTCGCCGATGACGGCGTCGACGTCGGTGCCCCATCCGGCGCCGTACCGGGTGCCCACCTCGCGGGCGGCGTCGTCGATCGGGTCGCAGACCGCGCCACGTGATCACCGTGAGCGGTGCAAGAGCCGCAACGGTGCCGCCTCTCGCTCCGCTCCTGACGATCTCAGCCGAGGAGGGCCGCGAGGCGGTCGGGGTCGGCGAGGATGTCGATCCGGTGCACGCGACCGTCCGCGATGGTGAACGCCATGACCGCGACGGGCCGGCCGCCCGGGGCGTTGACGAGGCCGACGGTTCCGTTCACCAGCGCGGGCCGGGCGAAGCGTGCTCCTCGGCCGAACATCAGCGCGTTGCCGGCGATCGCGGCGGCACCGCGCACGAGTTTCGTGACGCCGGTGGCCTGCGCGCCGCCGTCCACGCGCAATACCGCATCTGGGTCCAGCAGGGCGACCAGCGCGTCGAAGTCCCCGCGACGGGACGCCGCGAGCCACGCCTCGACGACCTCCCGCTGCCGCGCCAGGTCGCGGTCGGGTTCGGGGGCGCCGTGGCGGACCGCCCGGCGGGCACGGCTGGCGAGCTGACGGGCCGCGGCCGGGCTCCGTCCGACGATCGGGGCGATCTGGTCGAACGGGACGGCGAACATGTCGTGCAGGACGAGGGCGAGCCGCTCGGCGGGGTCGAGCGACTCGAGCACCACCTGCAGCGCGAGGCCGACCGCGTCGGCGACCAGCGCCTGGTGTGCCGGATCGATCTCCTCGCCCGTGCTCACCACCGGGTCGGGCAGGTGGACGTCGAGGGGCTCCTCGCGCCGCCGGGTCCGCGAGCGCAGCATGTTCAGGCACTGCCGCGCGACGATCGTCGTGAGCCAGCCGCCGAGGTTGTCGACGTCGTCGGCCCCGGCCCTGGCCACACGCAGCCAGGCCTCCTGGACCGCGTCCTCGGCCTCGGCGTGCGAGCCCAGCATGCGGTAGGCCACGGCACGCAGCCGGGGTCGGTGCTCCTCGAAACGGTCGGCCAGCCAGACGGTGTCGGGCACGTGTCACATCCTTACCTCGCGGGGTGTCACCGTGATGACCGGCGCCGGTCGGCCGATGTGACCAGAAACAGCGAGGAGTCCTTCATGCCACCCCGTCGCCGTCCTCCCCGACGCCCTGACGGCGCTGATCGGTTTGAGCAAGGCCGCCGAGTCCGGGACCGTCCCCGCCGCGACCCACAAACTGGTGCACCTGCGGGCCAGCCAGATCAACGGGTGCGGTGTGTGCGTCGACATGCACGCGCGCGAGCTGCGGCAGCTGGGCGAGTCCGACGAGCGGATCGCCGGCGTGGCTGCCTGGCGGGAGACGCCGTACTTCACCGACGCCGAGCGCGCCGCCCTGGAACTGACCGAGGCGGCGACCCGGCTCGCCGACCGCTCCGACCCGGTGCCGGACGGCGTGTGGGACGACGCGGCCGACCACTACGACGAGAAGGAGCTCGCGGGGCTCGTCCTCAGCATCGCCGCCATCAACGCGTGGAACCGCATCAACGCCACGACAAGGCAGATCGCCGGGGCGGCCTGGCGCTAGGGTCCACCTCGGTCCTGACCGGCTCGTGTGACGGTGTGCCGGTGACAGCGCACCGATCCTGGTACGTCAACCCCGCGGCCCGGAGGTTCACCTGCACGCCCCCGCCCAGCGAGGTCGCTCGCTTCCACGCCGAGCTCCCCGGCTACGCACCCACCGCACTGGTCGACCTGCCCGAGCTGGCCCGGGAATGGGACGTGCGCCGGGTCGTCGTCAAGGACGAGTCAGCGCGGTTGGGGCTGCCGGCGTTCAAGGCGCTCGGTGTGTCGTATGCGCTCTACCGGATCATCTGTGAGCGCGCCGGGTGCACCATCGCTCCCGCCACGCCGGGGAACCTGCGCGCGGCGCTCGCGGTGCTGCCACCGCTGGAGCTGGTCGCGGCCACGGACGGCAACCACGGCCGCGCGCTCGCCCGGTTCGCCCGCCAGCTGGGGATGCCGGCTCACGTCTTCGTGCCCGAGGTCGTGGACCGTCGGACGGTCGAGGCGATCCGCGCCGAGGGCGCCGCGGTGACGGTGCTCGCCGAGGACTACGACACGACCGTCGCTCGCGCCTCCGAGGAGGCCGACTCCTGCGAATCCGCCGTCCTCGTCCAGGACACGGCGTGGCCGGGGTACGAGGCCATCCCGCAGCCCGTCGTCGACGGGTACGCCACCCTGTTCACCGAGATCGACAGCCAGCTCGGGGAGCAGCCCGCCCTGGTGATCGTCCCCATGGGGGTCGGGCCGCTGGCGCAGGCGGCCGTCACCCACTATCGGAGCCAGCTCACCGACCGGCCCGCGGCGTTGCTGGGTGTGGAGCCGGACTGCGCGGCCTGCGTGCTGGAGAGTCTCCGGGCGGCCCGCCCGCGGCGTGTCGCGACCGGGACGACGGTCATGGCCGGCCTCAACTGCGGGACCCCGTCGTCGTTGGCCTGGCCGTTTCTCCGCGGCGGCCTGGACGCCGCGGTGACGGTGTCCGACGACGCTGCCACCGCGGCGGTCACCGAGCTTGCGGCGCTGGAGGTCGACGCAGGGCCCTGTGGCCGCATGTCTGCCCGCGGTGCGCACGGTCCTCGCCGCGCCCGTCGGCAGGTCGGATCGCGGGCTCGGCGCGGAGTCGACGGTCGTCCTGCTAAGCACCGAGGCCAGATCTACGCCTAGCTGACCAGGCCCGTCGCAGCCGCTGTGGAGCCGTCGCCGTCGGCCGCCCTGCGTGCTTCGGCCTGGGCCAGCGCCTCCTCGGTCGCGGTCAGCAACTGCTCGGCGATCTGCTCTCCGAGCGGCGAGGCGCTGACCCCGGCGGCCAGACCTTGGTGCGGGACCGGGTACGGCGACAGGTGGAAGGTGCTAGCCCGTGAGACCGGCCTCGATCGCGATGCGGGCGGCCGCCGTCCGCGTGCGAAACCCGAGCTTGGTGAAGATATTGCTCAGGTGCCGGTTCGCGGTGCGTTCGCTGATGAAGAGCCGCTCGGCGAGCTCGTTGTTAATCACCCCCTCCGCCAGGACGGTGAGGACCTCCCGCTCCCGAGCACTGAGCCGGGCGAACGCCGCCGTCGGCTCCGGTGTCGGCGATGGTGTGGCCGGGCCCGGCTGCGCAGCCTCGGCGAGCACCAACCGCTGCAGCCAGCCGTCGACGCTGCCGGCGCCGAAGTCGAGGGCGCACGGCTGCTGGGCGAGCGCACCGACGCGGACCTCGGGGCCGATCCACCCGAACCCCAGGGGGCGCAGCACCGGAGCGGCATCCGGCCAGCTCGTCACGGCGACGTAGACGCGCGCCAGCGCGGGACGCAGCTCCAGGTACCGGCGCTTCATGTCGACGACCATCGCGCCGAGCTCGGGCGACGGCTTCTCGCCGCGCCGCAGCCCAGCGCGCGCCGATGCACGAGGGCGGTGCCGCCCGCAGGCAGCGGACGGTCCCGGACGTCGGCGACGAACGCCGCGAGCACCGGATCGGTCTCGGACAGCCGGCCGTCGACCTCGGCCAGCGAAACCAGCACGCTGAAGGCCGTGACGGCACCGCCGTGTCCACGGCCGACGACAAAGTCCGCTCGGTGCGACCGCCACCAGTCCTCGACGACCGCGGCCCCGGCCGGTCCGTCGTAGCGCTCGGTGATGGCAAGCACGGCGGGCAGGTCGTCCGCCGCCACGGCTTCGACGGGGTGCTGCTCACCGTCCGGCGGCACGTAGCTGTTGCGGATGATCGGGTTCTGCACCAGGTAGAGCAGGTCGGCCGTGGCGTCCCAGCTGCGGCCCCGCTCGGCGTCGCGCAGCGCGGCCTCGGCGGCCCGGCGGCGCAGATCCCGCACCCGAGCCGGATCCCTGATCTCCAGAGCGCCGGCGACGACGTGCCGCGCGACCGGCTCGAACTCGACGCCGGTCGACGTGATGCGGGTGAACGGCAGGTCGCGGAGGGGCCGCCAGGCGCGCTTCAGGTCCGGGCCGGCCGGCGCGCCGCCGCCGGCGTCGGTGAGCACGGCGGCGAGCAGCGGCTGGGTGATCCGGCGCAGCACGGCCGCGTTCTCGACCGTGCGGCGCTCCCGCGGGTCGAGATCGTCGAGCAGCACCTCGAACAGCTCCTCGACGACCTCGGCGGGCGGCCCGCCGGGCAGGTCCAGCTGCGGATGGCGGGCGAGCGCCTCCGCGAGCAGCTCGAGCGCGAGGGGATGGCCCCGGCCGAACCGCAGCACCCGCGCAGCAGCGTCTGGCGGAAGGCCGCGGCGGTCGACCAGCAGGCGGGCGTCCCGATCGTCGAGGGGACCGACGACGACGGTCGTCAGATCGGCGGGCAGGGCGACGAGGAGGTCGTTGCGCAGCCAGCCGTCCAGCAGGTTCAGCCGCTCGAAGCTGTCGACGACGAGCGTGCCGACGTCCGCCCGGTCCAGCGCCCTGCCGGCGTCCGCCACCGACGAGACGCGGCCGCAGCCGAGCTCGCGGGCCAGCGCGCCGAGGAACCCGGACGCCGTCGGCTCGATGACCCGTCCGTCCAGGGTCAGCGCGCGGTGCTCCAGTGCTGCGGTCGCGCCGGCCACCGTCGTCGACTTCCCGATGCCGCCGGGCCCAGAGACGAAGACGACCGCCGGCCCGTCGCCGCGGCGCAGCATCGACAGCAGCGCGGCCTGCTCGCGGGCGCGGCCGACGAGGCTGCGGGCGGCCGCGTGACGCAGCCGGACCCGGACCTGGCCGCCCTGCCGATCCACGAGGGGCCGCTCCACGAGGGGGACCGTACTGCGGACGGCGCCGACCGGGCGATGGAGCGGTTGCCTCATCGGAGCCGGGGAGGACCGGAGGAGTTGGAGCGTCCGTCCGATGCCCGGCCGCCCGTCCCTCGGACACCCTCTGCGTGTCCATCACCTCCACCATTCAGTAGGAGACACCATGTACGTCCGCATCGTGACCTTCGCATTGGCCGGCCTCCCGGCCGACGTCTACCGGCAGCACGCAACGGCCGTAGCGGACGGGTTCACCGCATGGCCCGGGCTTCTCGGCAAGGTCTGGCTCGCCGACGACGAGCGCAACCGCTACGGCGGCGTCTACCTCTTCGCGTCGAAGGCCGACGCCGACCGCTCCCGGACGACGCCGCTGTTCGCCGGGCTGTTCGGCAACGCTGCGTTCGCCGACCTGGTGATCGAGGAGTACGACACGCTGGCCGAGCCGACCGCGGTCACATGGAAGGAGACCGCCGCCCGTCCCGGTCGCCTAACCGCTGCGCGATCGGCAGTCGCGCGCTCCGCCGACCGCACTCGTCGCGGGGGCCATCCAGCCGAACTGTGGTGGCACCCGCGACGACTTCTTGACCGGGGCGGTTTGCGGGTCCTTAATCTGCATCGCCCCTTCGAAAGGTCCGGCGAGGGCCGCGCCGGATTCCCACAATGCGGGATAAACGGTGCAGCGGCTACCAGGAGCAGCCATGGGCGTGCCGACGGAACGACCAGCTGATATCTCCGGGGGTGTCTCCGGTGCTCCGAGCGGGCCGGACCCGCGGGCACTCGGGTACGCGCGGGCGGCCGGAGCGTCCGGCCTCCTCTTCGCGGTGCTGTTCGGCCTTGCGTTCGTGCTGGTCCGGCAGGCCCCCGGGCTCGACGGCTCGGACGCGACGTACACCGCGTTCTACTCGGCGGGAGCCGGCGGAGCGGTCGTCTCGCTCGGTCTGTACGTGGTCCCGTTCGCCGGGATCGCCTGCTTGTGGCACATGACCGCGACGCGCACCCTGCTGCAGGTCCTGCGCCCGGGGTCGTGGGCGGAGATCCCGCACTGGCTGCACCTCGCGTCCGGGGTGCTCTTCGTCGCGATGCTGTTCATCGGGACCGCGGCCGTCGGGGCCGTGGCGCTGCAGACGGCCTACTCGTCGGCACCGCTGCCCTCGCCGGATGTCGCCCGGGCCCTCACCGCCGTCGGCTACACCGTCGTGTTCGTCTACGGGGTCCGCGCCGCTGGCATGTACATGATCGCCACCACCGGCCTGGTCCGTTCGGCCGGGCTCCTCAACCGTGCGGCGGCCGTGCTCAGCTACCTCGCGGCGACGTTCCTCCTGGTGAGCACCACCTTCCACCCCGCGATCCTGCTGGTGTTCCCGGCGTGGGTGCTGCTGTTGAGCATCATGCTGCTGGTGCGCCCGCCGACAGGAGCATCACGATGACCGAGCCGACCGAACCGGACGCCCCCCTGACCCTCGACCAACTGCCCGGCCCCCGCAGCCTGCCGCTGATCGGCAACCTCCTCGACATCGAGTCCGCCGATCCGCTCGGCGGGATGGTCCGGCTCGCCGAGAAGTACGGCCCGATCTACAAGCTCGACATCCCCGGCGGGGTGCGGCTGCTGATCTCCGGCCCTGAGCTGGTCGACGAGGTGTGCGACGACACCCGCTTCGATAAGAAGGTCAGCGGTGGGCTGTCAAACCTCCGCAAGGGTCCGGTCGACGCGGGCCTGTTCACCGCCGAGACCGACGAGCCGCTGTGGCACCGCGCCCACAACATCCTCATGGCGCCGTTCAGCCAGCAGTCGATGCGCGACTACATGCCCAAGATGCTCGACATCGCCGACCAGCTGGTGGACAAGTGGTCGCGGCTCAACCCCGGCGAGGAGGTCGACGTCCCGGCGGACATGACCCGGCTGACCCTGGACACGATCGCGCTCTGCGGGTTCGGCTACCGGTTCAACTCCTTCTACCGCGAGACCCCGCACCCGTTCGTCAACGCGATGATGAACGTGCTGAGCGAGTCCCAGACCCGGGCCCGTCAGCTGCCGCTGCAGTCCCGCCTGCGCGTACGGGCGCAGCGCCAGCTGGAGGAGAACGAGGCGTTCATGAACGACCTCGTGGATGGGCTCATCGTGGAGCGGCGCGCAGAAGGCGACGCCGCCGACAACACCGATCTCCTCGGCCGGATGCTCACCGGCGTCGACAAGCAGACCGGCGAGAAGCTCCCGGATCGCAACATCCGGGCGCAGTGCATCACCTTCCTCATCGCCGGCCACGAGACGACGTCCGGCCTGCTCTCGTTCGCGATCTACTACCTGATGAAGAACCCGGACGTGCTCGCCAGGGCCCGCGAGGAGGTCGACACCGTCTTCGGTGCCACCGCGGAGCCGACCTTCGAGCAGGTCCATCGCTTGACCTACGTGCGGCAGATCCTCGACGAGACCTTGCGCCTCTGGCCGACCGCGCCCGGCTTCACTCGCCAGCCCTTCGCGGACACCGTGATCGGCGGCCGCTACGCGATCCCGGCGGGAACCCCGATCACCATCCTCAGCCAGGCCCTGCACCACCACACCGAGGTCTGGGGTCCCGACGCCGCCGAGTTCAACCCCGAGCACACCTCTGCCGAGAGGATGGCGACCATCCCGCCGAACGCGTACAAGCCGTTCGGCACCGGCCAGCGGGCCTGCATCGGCCGGCAGTTCGCCCTCCAGGAGGCGGTGCTGGTGCTCGGCATGCTCGTGCAGCGCTTCGAGTTCGTCGACCACCTCGACTACCAGCTGAAGACGAAGACCACCCTGACCGTCAAACCCGACGACTTCCACATCCAGGTGCGGCCCCGGGAGGGCGTGCGCATCGAGCGCGCGGCGTCGGCAGACGAGCAGACCGCCGCTGTCGCAGCAGCCACGGTGTCGGACGCCGCAGCCGCGCCGCACGTCGCCCGGCACGGCACCCCGCTGTCGGTGCTGTTCGGCTCGAACCTCGGCACCGCCGAAGGAATCGCCATCCGGCTGGCCCAGGAGGGCACCGAGCGGGGCTTCGACGTCACACTGGGCGCGCTCGACGACCATGTCGACGACCTGCCGCGCAGCGGCGCCGTGATCGTCGTCTCTTCGTCGTACAACGGCACGCCGCCGGACAATGCAGCCGCCTTCTGCCGGTGGATCACCGACGCGGACGCCGGCGCGAGCGACGGGGTCTCGTACACGGTCTTCGGGTGCGGCAACACGGAGTGGGCCGCGACGTACCAGGCCGTGCCCACCCTCCTCGACACCCAGCTCGAGGCCCACGGCGGGCGCCGGATCCACGCCCGAGGCGAGGGCAACGCCGCCGGGGACTTCGACGCGGCGTACCGCGACTGGCACGGCGGCCTCTGGGCCGCCGTTGCGCAGGCGCTGGACCTGCCCGCCGAGGTGGCCGGGGACGTCCCGACCGGGCCGCGGCTGTCGATCACACTGACCAACCGGCAGCTCACCAACCCCGTGATCATGTCCTACCGGGCACGGCCGGCCACCGTGCGGGCGAACCTCGAGCTGATCGCCGGCAGCAACGGCAAGCCGCCGGAGCGCTCGACCCGCCATCTCGAGGTCGCGCTGCCCGCCGACGTCACCTACAACGCGGGTGACCACCTCGGCGTCCTTCCCCGCAACAGCATCGACCTGCTCCGTCGGGTCATGACCCACTTCGGGCTCGACGCCGGGCAGTACGCCACGATCATCCCGCGCAGCGGGACCCACACCCACCTGCCGATCGACGAACCCGCGCCCCTGCTCGGGGTGCTCGGCAGCTGCGTGGAGCTGCAGGACGTGGCGTCCCGCGACGACATCGCGACGCTCGCCCGCTACACCGACGACCCCGCGCAGAAGGCG
Source organism: Pseudonocardia sp. (assembly GCA_029266775.1). Classification (GTDB taxonomy): domain Bacteria; phylum Actinomycetota; class Actinomycetes; order Mycobacteriales; family Pseudonocardiaceae; genus Pseudonocardia. The sequence continues at coordinate 4,726 of JAQSWF010000065.1, read as the reverse complement.
GCGCTGGAGGCGCTCACCGGCGACGACGAAGCGTCCCAGCAGCGCTACCGGGACGAGGTGTACACCCCGAACCGCTCGGTGCTGGACCTGCTCGAGGCCTTTCCGGCGTGTGCGGTGCCGTTCGAGGAGTTCCTCGACATGCTCCCGCCGCTGCGGCCCCGCTACTACTCCATCTCGTCGTCGCCGTTGGTCGACACCGACGCCTGCAGCATCACCGCGGGCGTGCTGCGCGGCCCCGCCCGCTCGGGCAGCGGCTCCTTCACCGGCGTCTGCTCGGGTCACCTGGCCGCGCTGCCGGTGAACGGCACGGTCTTCGTGTTCGTGCGGCCGCCGAGCATCGCGTTCCGGCCGCCCCAGAACCCTCACATCCCGATGATCATGGTGGGGGCCGGGACCGGGCTGGCCCCGTTCCGGGGGTTCCTGCAAGAGCGCGCGGCGCAGCGGGCGCAGGGTGGGCCCGTGGCGGAGTCCCTGCTGTTCTTCGGCTGCCGGAATCCGGACTCCGACCTGCTGTACGGCGAGGAGCTCGCCGGCTTCCAGCGGCAGGGCCTCGTGCGGGTGGAGAACGCCTTCTCCCGCGCCACCGACGGGCCGTGTCGCTACGTGCAGGACGCGATGCTCGACTCCGCCGACCAGGTCTGGGACGCGCTGCAGCGTGACGCCGCCGTGTTCGTCTGCGGCAACGCCTCGACGATCGCTCCCGGGGTCCGCGCCGCGTTGGCCCAGATCTTCCGGGACAAGACGTCCGCGGGGGAGGCGGACGCCAGGGCCTGGCTCTCCGGACTACGCGCGTCCGACCGCTTCGTCGAAGACATCTGGGGCGGGTGAGCACTCCTCGTCGGGCTTGAGCCATGTCGCCAGCGCGGCCAGGTTCATGGCCAGGATCTCCCGCGCGAGCGCGACGTCGATGTGCTGCATCGTGTCCTGCGCGGTGTGGATGTTCGCGTTCGCGCTGTCCGCGCCCTCGATCGTGAGTACGGCGGGCACGCCCGCCTCGAGGAACGGCACGTGGTCGCTCGCGAACGGGTCGAGCGAGGTCTCCACCCGCAGCTCGGTATAGGTGGCGGCGGCCGTCGCGAGGTCGTCGATCAGGCTCGACGACAGCGGGGCGCCCTCGAGCAGGACCGCGGGCTCGACGGTGTTCCGGGTGGCGATCATGTCCATGTTGAGCACCGCGCGGATCCGGGCTCGCTCCTCCGTGAACAGCTCCGCCACGTACTGCCGGCTGCCGTGCAGGCCCTGTTCCTCGCCGCCGAAGAGGATGAGGCGCAGGTCGTGGGTCCACGCCTGCGCGGCGAGCACCCGCGCCAGCTCCAGGAGCCCCGCCGAGCCGCTGCCGTTGTCGTCGGCTCCCGGAGCGGGCGCGGCTGGCCCGCCGGCGACGTTGACCGAATCCAGGTGCGCGGTGACGAGGACGAGCCCGCGGCTGTCGGCGGCGGTACCCGCGCGGTCCGCGACGACGTTCTCGCTCCGTCCGCCGCCGACCTGGATCGACGGCCGCGTGGTGGTGTACCCGAGCTCCGTCAGCCGCGCCGCTGCGATGTCAGCGGCCCGGATGAACTCCTCGCTGAGCGAGTGCCGGGTGCCGAGCGCGACCAGCTCGGCGATGTCCGCCTCGAGGGCCGGCGCGGACAGCTGGGCGGTGAGCGCGAGGATCGCCGGGTCCTGCCGTGCGGGCGCCGGGTCGGGCCGGTCGACGACGACGACATCCGCAGGCAGCGGTGCGATCCGCCAGCAGGTGGTCTGCTTGTCGGGAAGGCCGCGCCACGAGCCGCTGTCGACGATCAGCTGCCGGCCGTGGTCGAGCAGGACGCGCACCTCCGGGTGCTCGTCCTGGAAGGACCGCCCGACCTGGAGGACCAGCGCGAGCCCGGTGGCCTGATCAGCCGACGCGCTCACGCGCTGCAGGCCCGCCGGCTCGCCGTCGGCGGACCAGAGCAGGACCTCATCACCCACTCGGACCCAGTGCACGCCGTCTTGCGCGGCCGGCTCGGGCCGGTACTGCGCGGCCGGGAGGGCGGTCCACGACAGCGGGGCGCTCACGACGTGCCCTCCACCCGCAGCTCGAGCCGGTCCGGCGCGACCTTGACGACCTCGACGACCCGCTCGTCGCCGTCGGGCGTCGTCACCTGGAACGTCCTGTCGCCCCCGCGCCGCCAGTGGCCGTCCACGGCACGGTGCGCGTCCCCGGCCCCCACCACCCAGTCCGTGTAGCTGCCGTCGGGGTGGAACTCGATGCCGGACCGGCCGCGCGCCCGGGGGAAGTCGAACTCGGCCGGTCGGTACACCCGCACGTCGTCGTGGTCCTCCTCGAAGGAGTGCCCCCAGCGCTGGAACAGCTGCTCGTCGTGGTTCGGCATGCCCGCCTGCTTACCGGGCGGCCGGAAACGGCGCCATGGCCGATCCGTCGGTCGAACCGAGGCGGGGTCCGCGGCCGCGCCGCCCAGGTACTCGTACTCCGTGGGTGAGGGCCGCCACGCCGAGCCTTCGGACCACTTGTGGTAGAGCGCGCCGTCGGTGCCGACCACGAACACGTCGAGCCTGTCCGGGCCCGAGGCCACGACCGTCGGCGCGCCCGCGCAGCTGCCCCCCAGGGATGTCCACCCCTCCGCCGACGGTTGCCACGCCGAGCCGTCCCACCGCTTGTGGTAGAGCGCCTGGTCAGCGCCGAGGACGAACAGGTCGATCCGGCCGTCGGCCGACGAGACGGCGGTGGGCGGGCCGGCGAGCCCGACGGGTTCCTCCACGGTCGGGGCGGGGCTCACGAGCAGCGACGCCCGCACCTCGTCCAGGCAGGCCGCCATCCGTGCGGCCTGGCCGTGGGTGAACATCACCATGACCGCGTCGTCGACGTAGTCCATGTAGTTCATGAACAGGTCGCCGTTCGGGCCGTTGCCGCAGCTGATGTGCGGGAACCTCGGCCGGCCGGTGTTCTCCGAGCCCTGGTTGGGCGTGTCGTCGACGAGGTCGCTGCCGCGGCATCCGGTCCCGTCGTCGCCCCAGATGTGGAACAGGTTCAGGTAGTGGCCGACCTCGTGCGTCGCGGTGCGGCCGAGGTCGAACGGGGGCCGTGCCGTCCCCAGCGTGCCGAAGGCCGTGGTGGTGATGACCACCCCGTCGGTCTCGGGTGGGCCGCCGGGGAACTGGGCGTAGCCCAGCAGGCCGCCGCTCAGCGGGCACACCCACATGTTGAGGTACCGATCGGCGGGCCAGGCGTCGGCTCCGCCGGTCGCCGCCGACTTGACGCCGTCGTTGCTCCCGAACGACTGCACGCTGGTGGAGGTCCGGGTGATCCCGGAGGTCGGGTCGCCGTCGGGGTCCGTGGTCGCGAGGAAGAACTCGATCTGCGCGTCGGCGACGAGCCCGGCGAACACCGAAGGCACGGGCGACGTGTCCGGGTTGGTGGCCCGGAAGTCACGGTTGAGGACGTCGATCTGGCTGGCGATCTGCTCGTCGGAGATGTCCTGCTCGGCGGTGTGGGACACGACGTGAACCACGACGGGGATGCGGGCCGTACCGGTGAACCGGGTCGGCTCGAGCGTCCGCGCCAGGGTCGCGTTCTCGATGGCGTCGCGGGCCTCGGCGTAGCCCGGGACCATCGACAGCAACCGGCGGTGGACGTCCTGCGTGGCGCACCGGCGGTGCGGCTCGTCCGTCCCGGGGGTGCCGTCGCCGGTGAACCGCATCGGTGCCGTCGATGCGGCCTTCCCGTTGGTCTTCTGTTTCTTGGACGGCATTGCGTCTCCTCGTCGGCGAGGGTGTCGATCACCTGGTGCAGCAGGACCCCACTGTGGCGGCCCGGCCGGATGCCGACCAGTACGTAGAAACCGATCCCCCGAACGGCCCAGGGGTTGCCGTTCGGTTGGGAACAGCTCACGACCCGAGCAGGCGGCGGCACGTGCGGAGCGCCTGGTACCGGACCGTGTCGTCCAGGTCCGGGAGATGGCGGGCGAGCTCGTCGAGGATCAGGGCCAGGCCGAACGCCACCTGCTTGTGGCGGAACCCGGCGTACCCCGCTTGAATGGCCCCGCTCCGCAGCCGTGCGGCGGCGCGCTCCAGGACCTCACGGTCCGCCTGCAGGGCCCACCGGCGCTGCTCGTCCACGTCCACCCCCGGCCGTCCCACGAGCCCGGGGGGAAGCCGGACACCTCCAGCATGCCGGGGCAGCCCGGGCGATGCCAGGCCGGAAGGGGAGGTCGAGTGTCGAGGGCCGAGCACGAGAGGTAGCGTTCCGGTCTCGGATCGACGTCGAATGGGCGACGATCCCGACGCGGGCATCCCGGAGGTCACGTGATTCGCTTTCTCGCTCCCCTGACCATCGTGCTGGGCGTGCTGACCGTGCTGATGACGGTGCTGCTGTCGATGGTCGCAGTGCCGCTGGCGCTGGCGACGATCATCACCGGCTTCGGCTGGTACATGGAGCACCCGCGGCCGGCCACGCTCAACGGACTCTGCGGCGGATGCTCGGCCGGCTGCGTCGAGTGCCGCGAGCGCATCGAGCTGAAAGGCGCCAGCTGAGCGTCTGCCGACGCCCTGTCGGTGCCGACCTGTCGCCGCCGGGGCACTGTCCCGGCGCGGCTGGCACGATGGGATCGTGACCGACCCCAACGCCAAGACCACCGCGACGCTGCGGACGTCCGAAGGCGACATCAGGCTCATCCTGTTCCCCGACCAGGCGCCCAAGACCGTCGCGAACTTCCTCGGGCTCGCGACCGGCGAGAAGTCG
>JAQSWF010000064.1 GCA_029266775.1 Pseudonocardia sp. | reverse complement strand
ACCCGGATCTAATACCCACCCGCTGAACGGGATAAGTTGATCATCCGTTCAGGAGGTTTGGAGTGTCCCAACCGAAGCCGGGCCCCAAGTCGCGGAAGCGGCTTGCCCCCTCGGAGAAGTACGAAGCTTATGTGCAGGTCCTGACCCAGCAGGCCACCCAGCGTGAGGCGGCCGACAAGTGGGGTGTGGACCGCTCGACGATCGTGGCGATCTGCCGGACCGCCAAGCAGGGCGCGTTGGACGCCCTGTCCGCGGCGCGGCCGGGCAGACCCGGTAAGTCGGCCGAGCAGGCCGAGCTGGAACAGGCTCGGGCGGAGATCGAGCGGCTGCGCGCGACGGTGACCGAGCAGGCCGTGGCGCTGCATCTGCAGCAGGGAAAATCGCCTTGGGACTGACCGCCGGCCCGGTCCCGCCGCGGGCGGACGCGACCGTCAAGGCCGGGCTGCTCGCGCTGGTGGCACACGCCCAGGTCGAGGGCGGGTGGTCGCTGCGCAAGGCGGCCGCCGCCCTCGGGCTCGACCACGCGCGAGTGCTGCGCTGGCTCGGCCGCGCCGCGGCCGACCGGCTCACCGACGCCAAACCGGGCCCGGATGTGCCGCTGCACGCCCTGCTGGACTGGGAACGCGCCGCGATCGTCAAGCTCGCCGAGGACTGGGGCGAGATCGACCGGTCGCACCGCAAGCTCGCGCATCGCGGCTCCCGACTCGAGATGGTCTATGTCAGCGAGTCGACGGTGCTGCGAGTACTGGTCGCCGAGCACGTTCACCTGCCCGAACGCCCCATGCGGGAGCGCCGCGACAAGCGGCCCTTCCCCGAGTGGGCCGAGCTCGTCCCTGGCGTGATCTGGATCTACGACTTCACCCACTTCGCCGGGCTGCCCGGCTGGTGCGCGATCGCCGTGATCGACCTGGTATCCCGCATGTGGCTGTCCACGATGGTCTCGGCGGAGGAGACCTCCACGCAGGTCGAGGTGGCGTTCACCCGGGCCCTGGTCGAAGACGGCAAGCAGTACCTGCTCGACCAGGCACTGCTCGACGAGCTCGCCCACGGCGTCGTGCCCGACAACGACGAGCGAGTACCGGTGCTGCTCGCGATGTCGGACAACGGGCCGCAGATGACCTCCAAGGCCACCGCGGTGTTCATGGCCGGCGCCCGCATCGCCCAGCACTTCGGGCGGCCCGCCACCCCGAACGACCAGGCCTGGGTCGAGTCGTTCTTCGGCCACCTCAAGGGCGAGTTCCCGCACCTGGACAAGATCACCGATCCTGGCGACCTCGAGGCCGAGCTCGACCGCATACAGACGTTCTGGAACGGCAGCAGGTTGCACGAGGGGATCGGCTACGTGACCCCCAACGACGAACACGAAGGACGAGGTGAGGCCATCCGAGCCGCCCGACGAGCAGGCCTACGCGCAGCCCACGAAACACGCGTTGCCACCCGACGACAACTACGACAAGATCACCCGTAAGTCCCCGCCAGTGGCTGGATATTTAGAACCCCAACTGGTGCACTTTCTCAGACACACCTCGAGCTGCGCGACAGGGTGGCGCAGCTGGAGGACGTCGGTGCGTCGGGTGTCAGCGTGTCGGACCACATCTTCTTCACCTCCGGCGGCCGGCCCCGCACAGACGGGGTCGGCCACGGCTGCGACCCGCTGACGACCCTCAGCGCCGTCGCAGGCCTGTCCGAGCGGCTCGAGGTGCAGACCGTCGTGATGAACGCGGCCTGGGTGCACCCGGGACTGCTGCTGCGCCAGTTCGCGCAGCTCGCGGTGCTGCTGGGAGGTGATCGCGTGACGGCCGGTCTCGGCGCGGGGTGGAGCGCCGAGGAGTTCGATGCGCTCGGCTTCCCGATGCCGGGGTTCCGCGACCGGATCGACCGGCTGGAGGAGGTCCTGCGGGTGGCGCGCGGCCTGTGGACCGATGGACACGTCAGCTACGCGGGCCGGCACGTCGTCGCCCGCGAGCTGCCGCTGTCGCCCGTGCCGGACCGCCCTCCCCGGCTGCTCGTAGGTGGCGGGTCGGACCGCGTTCTGGAGCTGGCCGGCCGCTTCACGGATCTGCTCGACCTGCACGGTGACCCCAAGCACGGCCGGGTGGTCGGCGCGACGATGGAACGCGCCGCGGCAGGCGATGTGGCGCGCCGAGCGAACACGACCGTCGACGACCTCGCCGGCCGAATCCCGCTCGTGCGCGACGCCGCGCAGGCGGCCGGACGGCCCCGTGATGCCGTTCAGGTCGCCACCCAGATCTGGTACGTGGCGTTCGGCTCACCCGCTCACGTTCGCGCGGCAGAGGAGGAGCTGTGCAGCTCGTGGGCCGGCATCTCGTACCGACCGCTCGACCGCAGCCCGTACCTGCTGTTCGGCAGCCCGGTGCAGATGGCCGAAGCGCTGCAGGAGCGCCGGGAGGCCTACGGGCTGGAACGCATCTCGCTCAGCGAACAGGGCGGAATCGCGGCTGCGCCGCCGGATCCGCTGCGGTTCTGCCGAGAGGTAGTCCCTCTTCTCGGGTAGCGGACGATGGCGCCGGGCCGAGCTGCGCCGTTGCCTATGCCACTCCCGTCATCGTCGCGTAGACCACGACGTTGTCCTGGTAGTTCAGCGTGGCCCGGTCGAACGCGCCCCCGCAGGTGATCAGGCGGAGCCCGGCGTGGTTCAGGTTCCCGAAGACCTCCTCCGTCGGGAACGCGGCCTTGGCGTACTGCTCCACCCGGTCCACCCGGAACTCCGCCGCCGTACCGTCGCGCCTGCCAACGGTCAGCTCGTCACCGGGCTTCAGCGTCCGCAGGTCGTGGAACACGCCCGCCGAGTCCTGCCAGTCGACATGACCCGTGATGACGGCGGGGCCCCGCTCGCCGGGCGTGGGACCGTAGCGGTACCAGCCCGCGACACCGGACTCCCACGGGACCGCCATCGTCTTGTCGGCCTCCAGCCCGAGCCCGACCAGACGGGTGTCCACGTCGATGGCGGGGATCTGCAAACTGGCAGGCGCCGACTTGGGCAGTGTCGCCTCGGCCGCATGCGCCACGGCTCCGGACGCAACGGAGGCGCCCGCGGTGGCCAGAGCCAGCCCGAGCGCTGTCGCCGCCAGCCGTATGCGCGGCCCGCGGGCACCGCGGTCGGAGGTCGGGCGCCCGACGGCCCGCCGGGCAGCCCACAGCGCGAACGCGGCCAGGCACAGGCCGATCGCCACGACGGCACCGACGACGCCGGTCCCGTCGCTGCTCCGCGCACCGAGAGCGGCGTCTCCGCCGGCCACGGCGAACGAGCCGTCACCGGTGGCGGGACCGCCCGTCGGCACGGCATGAACCTGGCCGTCTTCCTCGACGTAGGTGTACCCGCTCGACGAGTACCCCTCGGAGACCGAGCCGCTGACCTCGTTGCCGAAGGTCCTGAAGAAGACCACCAGCGACTCGAAGGCGTTTCCCGTGGCCTCGCCGGCGCGGGCCGGGTTGGGTGCGATGAACACGAGGAACAGCAGGATGAGAAGCAGCGTGGTCAGCCATCGCGGCATGGCACCAGAGTGCCCCCTGGTCGAGCCGTGTGCAGAGTGGAATGTTGACGGTGTCACCAGATCGGATCAGTCCCGCCCCTCGCAGACGGTGCGCCGCATCGTCGACCTGTCGCACCCGATCGACGCCGACACGCAGGTGTACCCCGGTGATCCCGTTCCGTCTCGCGCGCCGGCCGCGACCCTCGACCGGGACGGGTTCAACCTGCTCCACCTGGCCATGGGGTCGCAGACCGGGACGCACGTCGACGCGCCCTACCACCTCCTCGCCCGCGGTGCGCACATCGACGCCCTCGATCTGTCGCTGTTCCTCGGCCCCGCGACGGTGGTCGACCTGCGGGGGCTGCCCCGGCGGTCGCGGATCACCTGGGCGCAGGTCGCGCCGCACGTCACGCGGATGCCGGCCGGCTCGATCCTGGTTCTGCACACCGGGTGGTCACGGCAGTGGTGCTCGCCCGCGTACCTCGACCATCCGTACTTGGACGAGGGTGCCGCGCAGGGGATCATGGGAGCAGGCATCCGAACGGTCGCGATCGACGCGATGAGTGTCGACGAGACGCCTCCGCCCGGCGCCGGGTCGAGCGGCTTCCCCGCGCACCACGTGCTCCTGGGTGCCGGGGGGGTGATCGTCGAGAACCTGACCAATCTCGAGGCCGTGGACTTCCCCGAGCCGCTGCTGAGCGTGCTGCCGATCCGGCTGAGGAACGCGGACGGCGCGCCGGTGCGCGCTGTGGCGCTAGACGTCGCCGGGCCGGCGTGAGTCGCTCCCGACGGGACGCTCGAGCTCGACGCCGGCCCACCCCGAGCGCACCGATTCGGCCGACCGCCGGGGATCGTCGCCCGCGGCGACGAACTCCGCACATGCCATCGCCGGTGCGTGCGCCGTCAGGGCCTCGAAGGGCAGTACGCCGGTGAGCACGAGCATGACCAGGCCGTGGCCGGCGGCCCAGTAGCGCGTCGCCACGGCCGCGGGATCAGCGTCGTCACGGAACCGATACGCTCGCCGCGCGCGGTCCGCTGCGGCGACGAGGTGCCCGAAGGAGCGGGCGGCCTCGTCGGGGTCGTCGAGGTCGGCGGCGGCGTCGAACATCACGCGGTAGAGCGCGGGGTCGGCCAGCGCGTGGGTGAGGTACGCCGCGCCGAGTGCGGCCAGATCCCGGACCGGATCGTCGGTGGTCTCCACCTCGTCGAGGCGCCGGGCGAGCCGGGTGAAGCCTTCCTGGCGGACGGCACGCCAGAGGCCCGGCATCCCGTCGAAGTGGGTGTAGACGGCCATCGTCGACGCGCCCGTTCCGGCGACGAGGGCGCGCAGGGTGACCGGTTCGCGGCGGGCGAGCATCTCGGCCGCCCGCTCGACGAGCATCAGGCGGAGTGCTGGCGACGACGTCCTCGGCACTCGACAACGATACATGGCGCTGCTATGGATAGGGTGAGACATAGCGGTGCTATGGACGCTCGCTGCGACGACGGGAATGTGACGATGGCCGTGCAGCTGCTCAACGTCGGCACCGCGCTTGCAGCCGTGGGTGGGAGCTTCGACGACGTCGCCAAGCTCGTCGTGTACGTCGTCGACTGGAGCGAAGGCAAGATGCCCGCGCTCGGCGAGGGCGTGGCGCGCGCCGCCGCGCGCCTGGGGGCCGACCTCACCAAGCCGGTGACGCTGATCAGCATCACCGGTCTCGGTGAGCCGGACCTCCTGGTCGAGGTCGATGCCACGGCGGTGCTCGACTGACACGGGGGCGGACTCGGCGGAGGTCCGAGGTCTGCGCTGCCGGTGTCAACCCCGTGGAAGGACCGTCAGGGGCTCTTGTCGAACAGTCCCTCGTCGGGCTGCTCCACGGCCGAGCGGTCCGCTGCGCTCCGGCGGGCCGGCATGACGACCTTCGGTAGCTCCTGTAGCGCCACCGGCTCCGTGCGGGGGCTCTCCTCGACCAGGGGTGCGCGCTCTGTCAGCGGATGTGCCATGGTGATCGGCTCGTCCTCAGTCGCCGGACGCCCGTTCGGCACCGCGTCGATCATCGTTCCGCCGTGGTAGGACGGGGTGCGGTTGACCGCCGGCGCATCGTCGAACGCCGTCGAGGGCGTCGTCGTGCCGGCTTTCTCCGCTGCGCCGTGCCGCGGCAGCGCGTTACTGTCGGCCGCCCGGCGCGACAGGGTGGCGCCGCGGAAGAACTCGGGAGCCAGCCGGCTGTAGAGGATCATGATCACGGCACCGAGCAGCATGTGCCGATCCCGACGACGAACGTTCCGCCGATGCCGAACACCGCGGTTTCGTCCTCGGCCGGAACGGCGTAGTCGATGATCGAAAGGACGCACGCCGCGAGGAGCAGGACGGCGCCGAGCCCGGGGAGCAGGCCCTTGATCCACAGGTCGCGGCCGTGGAGCCGGTGGCGGTAGTACCACACGCAGGCGAAGCCGGTGAGGCTGTAGTAGATCCCGATCGAGAGCCGATCGCCGCGATCGAGTCCGAGAGCGCATCCGAGCTGACCGCGGTCAGGAACACGTAGTAGCCGGCAGCGACCAGACCAACGGCCCATGTCGCGAAGCTCGGGGTCAGAAAGCGGGGGTGGATGCGCGCGAAGCGGCTCGGGAGCGCCTGGTAGCTGCCCATCGCCAGGGCGGACCGCGCCGACGGCAGGACGGTCGTCTGGGTCGACGCCGCCGCCGACGTGAGCACGGAGAAGACGAGCAGCCCCTCCAGCAGACGTCCGAGCGCGTTGTCCCCGAAGATCGCGGTCCCGAGCACGACGAAGACGTCGTCGGCGTTCTCCGGGTTGGCGAGGCCGATCCCGTCCTCGGCCGTGCCGGCGAAGGCGACCGCAGAACGCGACGAGCCCGTAGGTCACGACCAGCGGCGCCGTCGACAGGACCGCTGCCCGTCCCGGCGTCACCCGGGGTTTGTCCGACTCCTCGTTGACCGACACCGCGCTGTCCCAGCCCCAGTAGAGGAACACGGCGATGAGGACGGCGTCGACCAGCTGCGTCCCGCCGAGCCCGCCGGGCCACAGCCAGGAGAGCTGGGGGTCGGCGGCTCGACCGATGGCGTCGCCCGACAGCACCTTGACCAGCGCGAGCTGGGTCAGGATCGCCAGCAGGACGAGCTCGACGCTGAGCAGCGCGGCCTGCAGCCGGGCGGAGACCTCGACTCCGCGGTAAGGACAGCCAGGTCATGAGCACGATCCACACGACGCCGACGGCCGTGGACCACACGGAGGAGTCACCGAGCTCGTCGAGCCCGAGCACGTAGAAGGTGTAGGCCCCGGCGATCTGCGCCAGGCTGGCCAGGCAGATGATGCAGCCAGGATGGCGGTCCAGCCGCCCATCCAGCCCACCCAGGGACCGAAGGCCCGGCCGGCCCAGGTGAAGGTCGTGCCGCAGTCCGGCTCGGCCTTGTTCAGCTCCTTGTACGCCACGGCGATCAGGACCATCGGCACGAAGGCCACGAGCATGACCGCCGGCGCCTTCTCCCCGACCAGCACCACCAGCACCCCGAGGCTGTATGCGGGAGCGGCCGACGCCAGGCCGATGACGACCCCGGACGTCAACCCGATCGCACCGCGCCGCAACCCCTTGGCGCCGGCCTTGCTCTCGACGGCGGCCGTGTCCGCTCGAAACATCGTTACCCCCATTCCCGGCCGGAGAACGTACGGCACGGCGGGCGGGGCCTCCGCACAGGGCCCGGTCAGCGGTACCGGACGCCGGAAAGTCCACGGTGTCGGCGCCGGCACGCCGCTCGGCACGAGTGCCCGGCGGGGTTGCCAGCAGTAGGGCACCGCAGCACTCGACCTCGGCAGTGTCACCCTGCTGGCATGGCGGGCGCGGGTGGCATGGGCGAGGTGAGCGGTGGGGCGGGTGGCGGCATGCTCCTCGGGAGGCGGCTCGACCGCTGGGACGGCGCCGTGGCCGCCTACGCCGCTGTCGCCGCGTGCGCCCGCCCGCTGACCGCACCGGCCGCGGTTGCGGTAGTTCTGCCGGCCGTCGTGTTCGTCGCGGTCGCCGTGCGGCGCAGGCCGCCGGCGCGGGTCCGGCTCGCCCGCCGGCACGTCGCGCCGTGGGTGCTGCTCGGCGTGCTGCTCGCTGCCTGGGAGGTCGCCGGTCTCGCGTGGGGCAACGACGCCGCGCATCCCACCCTCAGCCTGCTGCTGGATCCGGTGCTGGACACCTATCCGGGCCGGCTGGGCGGGTGGCTTGTCTGGCTCGGCGCCGGCCGGTGGCTGGTGACGCGGTGACGCCCTATGCCGTGCTCCTCGGCGGTTACGTCGGCCTGCTCGCCGCCGCGCTCGCCGTCGACGTCCTCGGGCGGGCCCGCTTCGAGCCGTTCCGGCCGCTCGCCCTCGTTCTCGAGGCGGCGTTGGCTGAGCGGGTGACCCGGTGGCTGATCTGGATTGCCTGGGCGTGGCTCGGCTTCCACTTCCTGGCGCGCTGACCCCCGCTCGACCGGAACGTTGACGAGCTATGTAGATTACGCGCCATGCGGAGAACGCATGCGTTGATCCAGGTGGCAATCGCCCTGCTCGACGTACCGACCGGCCGCCACTGGGGCTACCAGCTGTCCAAGGCGTCCGGCGTCCGATCCGGAGTCCTGTATCCGATCCTGACGCGGATGGTCCAGGAGGGCTGGCTCACCACCCGGTGGGAAGACCCGTCGACGATCCAGGAACGGCGTCCGCCGCGCCGCTACTACGAGTTGACCAACCAGGGACGCCTCGCGCTCGGAGGGGTGCTGGCCGACGCGCGCCGCGACACCCGCTTCGTCGGGCTGCCGGGCCTGACCGAGAGGTTTGCGTGACTGTGACTCCACTGCTCGACATCGTCGTCGACGTCCACCCCGACGCACCGCCGGAGACCCGGCCGACCATCGAGAGACGAGGGCACTCGACGATGCCGAACGAGCGGTCCGACGACACCCCACCCGCTTCGCCCGACGCCCGCCCGCTCTTCGTGGACGTCATGGCCGCATTCAGCGAGGCCAGCTCGCGGCTACGTCCCGCGGTCGATCCGGGCGAGACCGACGAGACCGACGAGACCGACGAGACCGGCGAGGCCGAAGCGGTCTAGGCGGCTGCGTGCCGCGGTCAAGCGCGCCGAGCCGGCGCTCGACGAGAACCGTGGCCACGCCTGTCAGTGGTGGGCGGCCCGGTGTGCCGTCAGCACGTCGAGCCCGAAATCGGCTGCCGGGTCGCGCCAGACGGAGTGGGCGTGGTTGGCCCCGCGCTGGGTGTTGTCCCACTCGACGAGCAGTCTCGGGCCCTGCAGCCGGTAGTAGTGCGGCGCGCCGGCCTCGGTCGGGCCCGCCCAGGCGACATGGACGGCGTCCAGAGCCGCGTCGTCGTCGTAGCGGGCGATCGGCGAGATCTCGGGCGGCACGCGGTCGAGGTAGGTCCCCAAGAGCGAGCGCAGCACCTCCCGCTGGCCCTCGTCCAGCTCGGCCGCCGGAATCCCTTTCGGTGCGCTCGTGTAGGCAAGTGCCCCGTGGTCCGCGTCGTCGAAGCCGGCGGCCTCGTCGATCGCGTCGCTGAGCGCCTGCAGCTTGGCCTGCTCGGCCGGGTCGGGGAAGCGCTCGCGGCGGAAGATGCCGGTGAGGGGGATCACCCGGTCGCCCTCGGAGAGCACGGTGCGGTTCGCGGTGACGAAGTCCGACGGCGCCTTTTCCAGCAGCACGGCTCGGGTGGCGAGGTCGGGTGGCAGCGACTGGACGAGCTCGCGGGCGAGGTCTTCCACGCGGCCGAGAGGCCGATTCACCGTGCCGCCCAAGAGCGGCGAGGAGGCCGGGTCCGCGCCGAGGAAGCACGGGGTGGTGGCCACCAGCTCCCCGTCGACGACGAGGTTGTTCAGCGAGACGTGGTGACCGCCGAACCGCCATCCCCACGGCGTCGCGCCACCCGGCTCGCCGAACACCCGCAGGTAGTACAGACCGGGGTCGCGGCCCCGCTCCCGGTCGAAGATCGTGCGAAAGCGTTCGGTGTGGTCGAGGACGTTCTCCAGGCCCATCACCGTCGCGACCGTCACGTAACCGGCCGTCGAGAGGCCCGTGGCGACGAGCGCCATACCCAGCCGCTGCTGGGCGGGCCGCTGCGCGTGGACGGTCAGGCCGCCGTGGTCGGTCGGCGTGTAGAACCACCGGCGTCGCTCGGCGTCGGACGCATCGGGGCCGGGAGTCGCACCAGCGGCGACGCTGCGCTGCTCGGCGTTCAGGCTGTCCAACCAGGCGTGCGCTGCGTCCGCCATGCGGTCGGCGACGGCACGAGCAGGGTTCCGGTCGCCGTTGACGGTCACCGGCTCAAAGTAGTGCCCCCTCGGAGGCCGTGGTAGATCACGAAGTCTGCGCCCACGTCCCGGGCGCGTCCGTCCGAAAGGAGAGCCGATGACGACGCCGACCGACAACCGCCGAGACCTGCTCACCGTGATCGCCCGGATGCACGCGAAGCCTGGGAAGGAGCAGGAGCTCCGCGAGGCGCTCGAGGCGCTGATCGAGCCGACGTCGCAGGAGAAGGGCTACATCAACTACGACCTGCACCAGGGCGTGGTTGACCCGGGCTGGTTCTTCTTCTACGAGAACTGGGAGAGCGTCGACGATCTCGACGCGCACCTCACTGCGCCGCACCTGGTGGAGTTCGCCAAGCGGCTGGACGACCTGATCGACGAGAACGGCCTGGTGATCGAGCGGTTGCGCCGGATCGCCTGACCGACAAAGCGGCAGCCGCGGCCGTCGCCCGCTGCGCCGCCGCGGAACGAGCGAACACGGCGTTCGCTCGGACCATCGGAGCGAACGCCGCGTTCGCTCGCCTGTCAGCGTCCGAGGACGGTCAGCAGGGCGCCTTCGGGTCGCCCGGGTCGACGCCGTCGACGAGAACGCCCGCGGAGAACTCGTTGCCGCACATGCGTCCCTGCTGCGCCTCTGACTTGATCTTGAACGTCTCGGCGGCCGAGTTCGACAGACGGTTGTTCTCGACGACGTTGCCGCCGCGGTCGTACTCCTCGCCGTCGGTCTGGATCTTGATGCCGAAGCCGGCGCTGTCGGAGATCTCGTTGTTGCGCACGACGTTGTCATGGCCGCGCAGCTCGACGTTGCTGCCCTGAAACTCCGCCGACTCGGCGTTCGCGCTGCACACGTTGTCTTCGAGCACGTTGCCGTGCGCGTTCTCCTTGACGTTGAAGCACTCGGAACCGAACGTGCGGATGACGTTGCGGGTGACAACGTTGTTCGAGCTGGCGTCGTTCTCGTGCATCGGCTGGTCGTCCGACTTGGGGCTCGTCCCGATGTAGACGCCTTCGCCGTTGTGGTACCCGGCGCGGTCTTCGTCGCCGCCCTTGCCGTGCATGCCGCAGTACTGAATCACCGAGTCGGAAATCGTGTTGTCGTGCGCGTTGTTCCGCAGCCGGACGCACTCGCCGCCCGCACCGTTGAGGAACATGTTCGTGATGGTGATGCCGGTCATGTCCCGAGATGCGTCCCCGGAGCCCACATAGATCAGCCGCCCGTCCTCGACGCGGTCCTGCACGCCGTTCTTGAACGCGTCGATGCCGCTGAGGTCCGTGGGGAACGGGGTGTCCGCGAGCTGCTCCTGACCGTCGATCGTGAAGCCGTCGAGGGTGAGGTGGCTGTGGTTGATGTTGAAGATCCGGCCGGTGCCGTAGACCGTCGCCTGGTAGCGACCGGCGCGGTCGGTGCCCGTCTCCGGCCCCTTGATGGTGATCGGGGCGCCGGGGGCGCCATCGCGAACCGTTACCGGCTGCTCGTGGTACACCCCGGGAGCGAGGTTGATGACCGTCCCCGGCGTTGCCCGCTCGAGCGCCGCCTGGATCGTCGCCAGCGGGGCCGCTTCGGAGCCGTCGTTGCTGTCGAAGCCGTCCGGGCTCACGTGCAGCGCGGGAACCGGCTGCGCCGGCGCGGCAGTGTCTGAACCGGATTCTGCGGAGCGATCGATGAGGAGCACGGTACCGACCGCCAGCACTGCGCCGACGACCGCCGCCAGCAGGGCGATCACGACGCGCCGCCGGGGCGCCGGCGATCGGGGGGGAGCGGGCGTGCGTGTCGCCATGGGCATGTCCGTTCGTCGTGCCACGTGGTCCGCGCGTTAGTTGTGCACGTCCGAGGCGCGCGGTCGCCCGCTGCCACCCCGTTGCCGAGGGCCGCGCCAGTGTAGGTGGGTCGATCGGCGGGGTCGGCGGCGCAGGGCTTGCCCGCTGCATCGCGGACCGACCACGATCGGTGCACGCCGCAGGACGGCGGTGGTCAGGAGTACGCGTGCCAGCGCACTGAGGAGTTTCAATGATCGTGTCAAGCCGCAGTAGCCATCGGGGTTGGTGCCTCGGTGGTGAAGGTGCGGCTGTCACGGATCAGGGCCCAGACCAGGTTGATCAGGCGGCGGGCAAGGGCGATCAAGGCCTGGACGTGGCGCTTACCCTCCTCGCGTTTGCGCTGGTAGAACGCTCGCAATGGGCCGTCGGGTCGTTTGATCGCCGACAACGCAGCCAGGTAGAACACCCGGCGCAGGCCGCGGTGGTAGCGCTGCGGGCGGTGCAGGTTGCCCCGGACGCGGCCGGAGTCGCGCGGCACGGGCGCGAGCCCGGCGTAGGCGGCCGGCCGGTCCGGGGTGCCGAACGCCGTCACGAGGTCACCGCCGGTGTCGGCGAGCAGCTCCGCGCCCAGGACCGGGCCGAACCCGTCGATGCTGGTGATGATCGGCGCGTGCGGGTGCGCACCGAACCGCGCAGCGAGCTGCTTGTCCAGGTCCTTGATCTCCCGGTCCAGGTCCAGCAGTTGCCCGGCGAGCCGGGCGATCAGCGGTGCGGTGACCGTCTCACCGGGCAACACCAGGTCCTGCTCGGCGGCGACGGTGACCGCGGTCGCGGCCATGGCCGGGATGCCCGGGGCCCACGCCCGCTGGGTGCGCAGGTAGTCGACCACACCCGCGTCGCCGGCTCTGCGCAGCCCGGCCGGGGTCTGGAACCCGGTGAGCAGGATCAACGCCGAGCGGGTGGAGTAGTCGAAGGCCTGTTCCAGGCCCGGGAAGATCGAGCCGAGCAGCTCACGCAGTCGGTTGACCCCGCGCACCCAGTCGGCCATCACGTCCTCCCGGCGGGCGGTCAGCACCTGCAGGTCGCCCACGACCTGGTCGGGCACCGTGACCGGGGCCAGATCGCTGCGCAGCCGCGCGGTCTCGGCGATGGTGTGTGCGTCCTTGGCGTCGGTCGTGGCTTCGCCGGTGGACGCGCCGCTCATCCGGTTGACCAGCCGTCCTGGTACCGACCGCACTGGCTGCCCGGTCGCAGCCAGCAGCGCCACCAGCAGCGCCGCAGACCCGGAGGTCATGTCCAACGCCCACACCACCTCGCCGTCCCCGTCGGTTCCGGTGCCGGCCTTCGTGGTGGTGCGTGTGATCAGCTCCTCGATCGCGGTCTGCCGGTTCTTGACCTTCCGGGAGAACACCGTCTTCCCGTCGGCGTCGACCGCGCAGGCGTGGTGGAACTGCTCTCCTCAGAAGCCACCCAACGGCAAGCAGCGATCAGCCACACCCCGCCGTCCCGGGCGTCCGGATCGTCGGGTTCCGAACATCAACAACCTTACGGAGCGGCGATGACGACCCACCCTGATTCGTCCCAGCCCGACTCGTCCGACGACTACGGCTACGACCTCGCCCACGAGGCGAAGGCCGCCCGCGACGATGCGGCATTGCGGGTCCCGGCCGGGCGCGATCGCGAACGGTCCGCGCCGCCGCGCGCGAGCGAGCGAACCCGCGACTCCGACGGCGACCTCGGGTACGACGACGTGCACGACCGCTGACGCGTGTCGGGTGGATCGACGCCGCAGCGGAGCAAGGCGGAGGTCCACAGGTGGGATGGCTGACGCATGTCCGTGAACGACCTCAGCTCTTGTCGCGCCGGACCCGCCGGCTCACCTCGTCCACGCTGGCCGTGACGGCCTGGGACACGCTGTTCGCGGCGCGGCGCGCACCCTCCTTCACCTCCGGCGCGCGCAGCCGCTCGCCCAAGGCCGTCGCCGCATCGTCGGCTGCGGTGATCGGGGAGCGGGCCTTGCCGGCGTCCTGAGCTGTCGGTGCGCCGGCCGGGTCCATGCCGGCAGCGGCCGGCGTGCCGGACTCCGGCTCGGCCGCGGGGGCGGGTTCGCCGTCGGCCCCGGGTGCGCCCGCCGCCGCCGGGGCGACCGGAGGTGCCGCCGTCCCGGCCGGCTGGGCGCGCAGGTTGTCGGCGAGCGAGCGCAGATCGTCTCCGGCCGTCCGCCAGGCACCGCGGACGTCCGCTGTCGCGGCGCCCGGTAGAGCGGGCCCCGGCCCGGCCGCGGGAGCGGGCTCGCGGGGGATGAGGATCCAGGCTGCGAGGTAGGCCAGCAGCCCCGTGCCGCCGGTGAGGATGGTGACGACGACGACCGCGACCCGTAGCAACAGAGGGTCGAGGCCCGCCGCACGCGCGATGCCGGCGCAGACGCCGCCGAGGATCGCGCCGTCACGGCTGCGTCGGACCCCGGACGGCGGCGGGGGGACAGGTGCGCTCATGCGACGCACTGTGCTCCTGCCTCAGCGGCCGGACCAGCCCCCTGCGCCGATCGGTCGCCGATCAACCGCGCCGGTGGATCGGGGGCCCGTCACGCCGGCTGCATCTGCCGGTCCAGGCGCAGCATCGCGACGGCCCCTGCGAGTGGTCCGAGCGACAGCAGCGCGACCGCGACGGGCCAGCCGGCCCGCTCCGCGACCAGCGGTGTCATCTGGATCGTGACGGTGGTGAGCAGGAACCCGACTGCGGTCTGGGTGGTCAGGGCGGTGCCGGTGTACCGCGGGTCGACGACCTGGCTGGTGCAGGCCGAGAACAACCCGGAGTCGGCGATCACGGCCGCCCCCCAGACCAGCGTCAGCGCCAGCACGACGGGTGGTGGGCCGCCGAACGCGACGGCGGCGAGCAGGCAGCAGGTTCCGCTGACGGCCATCGCGAGCGCGGCCAGGCGCGCCCGCCCGACCCGGTCGCCGAGCCAGCCGCCGAGCAGGCAGCCGCCGACCCCGGCGACCCCGATGGCGAGGAAGGACGCCACGCCGACGGGCAGCGGCGACCCGGTGGCCGCCGTGCTGGCGGCCAGGTAGGCCGGCAGCCACGTCCACACCGCGTACAGCTCCCACATGTGGCCGAAGTAGCCCAGGTTGGCCAGCCGCGGGCCCCGTTCCCGAAAGACGGTGAGCACGTACCGCGGGCGGAACGGCGGTGCGGGCGCGGCGAGCGGGCCGGGCCGGACGTAGCGCGCCGCGAGCAGAGCCCCGGTCGCGGCAAGGCCCGCGGCCACGAGCAGCACCGCCCGCCAGGGCAGCGCCGCGAACGAGCTGATTAGTTGCGGAAGCGCGCTACCCAGCGTCAGAGCACCGACGAGCACGCCGAGGGCGAACCCGCGCCCGCGGTCGAACCACGACGTCATCAACTTGAGCCCCGGTGGGTAGACGCCGGCCAGCGCGACGCCGGTGGCGAAGCGAAGCGGCCCTGCCGTGGCCAGCCCGGAGGCGAAGGCAGCGACGGCCGCCGTGGCAGCAGCGGCAACCAGTGCGCAGACGGCAACGAGCACGTGGGTGGGCACGCGGTCCGCGAGGTTGAGCACCGCCGCCCCGAGGGCGCCGGTCACGAACCCCACCTGTACCGACACCGTCAGCCAGGTCGCGCCGGCGGTGTCCAGGCCCCAGTCGGCGCGCAAGGCGGGCACCACCGCCGACGCCGAGAACCACGTGGCCATGACCAGCACCTGCACCGCGGCGATGAAGCCGAGCTGCCGCACAGCGAGGCGGTCGGTCACCGGGGGAGTATGCGCGAGGTCGGCGGGCGCGCGGGACGTCGCGCCGTCCAGCGTCGCGGTCTCCTGGCCGTTCTGGCAGGCTGACCGGCCTCGACCGAGGAGGGCGCCATGGCCGACCCCGACGAGTGGGATCACGAGTCCGACCAGCTCGACTACGAGGACACGCTCGATGATCCCAACGTTCCCGACCCCCTCGACGAAGGCATCTCCCCTCCCGAACGCCCGTGGATCGGCGACGGGTGGGGCGTCACTGCGCGCGAGGAGGCGCAGGGGGAGAGCCTCGACGGCCTCCTCTCCCGGGAGGTGCCCGACATCCGGCCGGAAGAGGGCGACGGTCTCGGCGACACCACCGACACGGACGGCGAGGTCTGGGACGACGAGGTCGGCGAGCGCCGAGCCGGGCGACTGGTCGCCGCGGGCCGTGGCGAGGGGCCCGATGTGGACGACGAGCTCTGGGCCGCGGACATCGGCATCGACGGAGCCGGGGCCTCGGCGGAGGAGGCGGCGGTGCACGTCGTGGCCGATCGGTCGTCGGACGAGGACGTCTGATCGTCCCGATTTTGACCGTCTTATGATCCGTCTTATGACGGCCGGGGAAGGCGTGACATGAGCTTGTCGACGCACGTGCTGGACGCGACGTCCGGCCGCCCGGCGGCCGGGCTCACGGTCCGGTGGGAGAGCCGCGGCGACGGCGGCTGGACCGAGGCGCAGGCGGGCGAGACGGACGACGACGGCCGGCTGCGCGGGTGGCAGCCCGGCGCCGGGGTGCACCGGCTGGTGTTCGACACCGGGGCCTGGTTCGCGCGCACCGGAACGGCGGGGTTCTACCCGGAGGTCGCCGTCACGTTCGAGGTCACGGCGCCTGACCAGCATTATCACGTTCCGCTGCTGCTGAGCCCCTTCGCCTACTCGACGTACCGCGGCAGCTGACGCGTCCCACTGACGCTCGACGGCTGGAGCGAACGCGGCGTTGGGTGCGTTCAACGCGCCCAACGCCACGTTCACTCGCTGCGTACGTCGGCGCAGCCGCGCGCGAATCGTGGCGCCGCGCGCGGAATGAGGGCTGCGCGCGGCATGCCACGCGCATCGATATAAGTCGCGCGCGGAGCGCGCTGACGCTGCCCCAAGGCCGTCCTTGATCGCCCCCGAGTGTCAGGGAACGGGGAAGCCGAACCGGTACCCCCGGTCGGCCAGCCAGGGGATGAGCTGCTCCAGCGCCGCCACCGTCTGCTCGCGCGGTCCGCCGCCGTCGTGGAGCAGGATGATCGCGCCGCCGCGCACCTCCTTCTGCACGAAGGTCACGATGGCGTCGGCACCCGGGCGTGCCCAGTCGCGCGGGTCCACCGTCCATCCCAGCGGCTGCATCCCGTGCGTGGCTGCGAGCTCGACGATCTGCGGCGACCAGGCGCCGCCGGGAGCCCGGAACCACTCGACCGGTACCCCGCCGCCGGCCGCCGCGATGACTCTGCCGGCACCGAGGATCTCGTCTTCCATCCGATCCGCCGGCCGATGGGGCCAGTCCGCGGTCGTGGGTCCGGGAGTGGTCGCACAGCCGCATCCCGGCGTCGACGACCTGCCTGACCAGGTGCTCGTTCCCCACAGCCTGCTCGCCCACCATGCAGAACGTCGCGACGGCGCCGTGGCGTCGCAGGATGCCGAGCACCCGGGGTGTCCACCGTCGGTCCGGCCCGTCGTCGAAGGTGAGCGCGATGGTGCTGTGGTCGGACAGCTGGTCGAGGATCGCCGGCCGGACCACGACGGGTTTCGGCGCGTTGAGCTCGACCTGGCGCACCGCCGGCACGGCCGGCGCAGGGGCTGCAACCGGCCGGCTGGGGGCCCGAGCACCGGCAGGAGCGGTACGACCAGCCCGAACACCAGCACCGCGAGGTAGAGGCCGGGGAGATCGTGGCGGCGGAAGGGGGGAAGGCGGGCTTGACGAGAGCCGTGCAGCACGCTCGATCACCTCCCGGCACCGATGGCTCGTGCCGGCATCCCTTCCTACGCGAGGAGACGCGCTCTCCCACGCGACACGCCGAGCGGACGTGCACCTTCGCTGGCGATACCGTGCCTGCTCGTGAGCGCAGCAGGCGGAGTCGCAGTGGTGACGGGTGCGGGATCGGGCATCGGGCGTGCGGTGGCGCGCGGCCTGCTCGACGCCGGGTGGCGGGTGGCGCTCGCCGGACGGCGCCGGGACGCGCTCCGCGAGACGGCGGGGCACCACGCCGACCGGAGTGCGCTGGTGGTCCCGACCGACGTCGCGGACCCGCCGTCGGTGTCGGCCCTGTTCGCAGCGGTGAGCGCACGCTGGGGCCGGGTGGACCTGCTCGTGAACAACGCGGGCACGTTCGGGCCCGCCGGGGAGGTCGACGAGATCGCCGTCGACGAGTGGGTGGCCGCCGTCGCGGTCAACCTCACCGGCGCGTTCCTCTGCGCTCGGGAGGCGTTCGCCGCGATGAAGGCGCAGGACCCTCGGGGCGGCCGGATCGTGAACAACGGCTCGATCTCCGCGCACACGCCGCGCCCGGGCAGTGCGGCGTACACCGCGACCAAGCACGCGATTACCGGCTTGACCAAGTCGCTGTCGCTCGACGGTCGGCGGCACGGCATCGCATGCGGGCAGATCGACATCGGCAACGCCGCCACCGAGATGACGGCCGGGTTCGCTCGCGGTACTCGGCAGGCGGACGGGCGGGTGGTGCCCGAGCCGACGTTCGACGTCCGGCACGTCGCCGAGGCGGTGCTCTACATGGCCGAGCTGCCGTTGGACGCCAACGTCCAGTTCCTCACCCTCACCGCGACGGCCATGCCGTTCATCGGCCGGGGGTGATCTCGTCCCTCGGCTCGCCCGTCGCGGTGTCGCGGACCTTGCTGGTGCCCGTCATGCGCGCCCCGGCCACGCGGTCGGAGGGAGCGCCGTCCGCGGCCGCGTCGCCGGTCTCGTCGCTCGTCGCCGTGTTTGCGGTGTTGCTGGGCTCGGGGACGACGGTGGTCACCACTTTCTTGCGACTCTCGCCGTCGGAGCGTGCGCCCTGCTGTGCATCGCCGCCTTCCGAGACGCCGGTGCTGTCGACGGACGAGTCCGCCGAGGCGGTGGCCGCGTCGGGGCGCGAGCTGCCGGACGACCCGGAGCCGGATTCCGTTGCCTCGGTGCTTGACGTCGCCGTGGAGCTGGACCCGCTGGTCGAGCGGGAGGCGTCTGCACTGGTCGAGGTGCCGGCCCCCGGTGCGAGGTTGTTCGACGCGGCGGCGTCGGGCCTGCCGGTGGGCGTCCCTGTGTCGGGCGAGCTCGTGGCAGGCGATGTGCTGCTCGACTGCGTGGGGTCCGGTGCGGTGGTGTCGGGGCTGCTTGTGTCGGGCGTCGTCGTGTCCGAGGTGCTGGTGTCGGGCGCCGTCGTCTCCGGAGCGGTGCTCCCCGGCGTCGTCGTGCCCGGGGTGCTCGTGTCCGGTGCGGTGATGCCCGGACCGGCGCCCGTACCGTCCTGGCCGGCCCCGTTCTGGCCCGCCCCGTTCTGAAGAGCGGCGGCGTCGGAGCGGCCGTCACGCGTCGTGGACCCACCGCTCGAGCCGCCGGTGGACGCGTCGGTCGGGTCCGTGGTGTCTGCCGACGCGGCGGCGTCACCAGAGTCGATGTCGGCGTCCGTGGTGGCCGTGTCCGAACTCTCCGGAGCCGGCAGCGGCGCGGCGAGCGCGGAGCTGTCCGAGCTGCTCGTCGACGGTGGGTCGCGCGGTGGAGGTTCGGTCGGGCCGGTACCGGCGACGGCACGGGCCAGCTCACGCTGCCGGCTCACGAACTCGTCGTGCCCATCCTGGTCGCCGACGTCGGTCAGCGCCTCCTCGACGGAGTCCAGCTCGCGCGCGGCCACGACGGGCTGCTGACGCGCGAGCGCCTCGTGGGCCCGCTGCAGCCCGGTTGCGACGACTTCCGCCGCCTCGATCGATCGAGCGCGTTCGGCGAAGAAGACGCGGGTGATCGGCCACGCGGTGTCCCCGGGACGCGCCGAGGCCGCCTCGGCAGCAGCCGCGCTCCCCGCGAGAGCGGTGGCGATGGCGACGACGGCGGCGCGCTGGAGCAGGGGGTGGCCGCCACGCGGGATCCGGCGTCCGAGCGAGCGGGCTCGATCCGTCCAGCCGACAGCGGGTCGGAGCGCGGTACCGGTGTCTTCACCGTCGTCGGCGGGTTTGCCGGGCGGTTGCTCGGCGGCCACGGGCTGTGCTTGCTCGGCGGTGGACGGCTCTGAACCGGCCCCGTTCGGCAGGGCGGGAACGACCGCGAGGTGCGTCCGACGCGCGGAGTCGCCGAGGAGTCCGCCGACCGCGGGAGCCGCTTGCTCGTCGGGATCTGTGCGGGCGGCGGCGGCCCACGACGCGAGCATGGCGATCAAGGGATCGTCGTCGTCGATCAGCGTGCGGGCCGTCGCGAGGTCGCCGGAGCCGAGGGCGTCGATCAAAGCGTCGTCGGCCCGCACGGCGGCGAGGTCGATCGGCTCGTCGCACAGCAACGGGTCGAATAGCAAGCAGTCGTCGGCACTAGTCTCAGCGTCGGCATCGGCGGGGCACACGTCGGTACTGCGCAGGTCGGCGAGGCCGGGATCAGCCTCGTCCGCGATGTCGTTTTCCGGTGCGGTGCTGTCGGGTGCAGTGTCGACCAGACCGTCGTCCAGCCCGTCGTTCAGCGTCTCGTCGTCGGCTGCGTCGACTGCTATGTCGTCCGCTGCGTCGTCGAGACGTCCTGCCGGTGCGTCCGTCGGCTCGCGCGCCGGTCCGGCGCACTTGTCGACGTCGTCCGGACGGGCGGCGACGCCGTCGCCCTGCCCCGGGTTCTGCACCAACGACCTCCTCGAGGCCCACGTCCGACCACTGTGACGTCGTGGACGGAGGCCCGCTCGTTACGCCCGATTGTCCCTGTGGGCGGCTCCGACGGACGCACGGTAGGCACAGACGCACCCTTCCGCGCCACTCTCGTCACTCCATGGTCGGCATCAGCGGCGACGGTAGGCGGGGGTGTCCGTTGGTCCGAACGGGTGGCTGTGCCTCTAGCACAGCGACAGCGGACACGCCCGTTCCGCGCGCCGTCGCGGACCGGGAGAATCGGCCCCATGACGACGGTGGGCGGTGACCGGGCGACCGGTGCGCCGAACGACATGGCGAGCCCGGTGACGCCCGATTCGCTCGAGGTGCCCGATCCGACCCCGTCGTCACACGACACGCAGCCGCCCGACCGACGTCGCCCGCAACATGTCCGGCTCGCCGCCGCCGTCCTTGCCGGTCTCGCCGTCGCGGGTGTCGGCGGCGCCGTCGGCGGCCTCACCGTGCTCGCGCTGCGCCCGACGGCGGTTGCGCAGGTACCCGCGGCCGCGATTGACCTCACCGCCGTCGTCGATGTGGTGGCGCCCGCGGTCGTACGGATCCAGGCAGGCGACCCGGACACCGGCACCGCCGGAACGGCCGTCGTCCTCACGCCGTCGGGTGACGTCGTCACCAACGAACACCTGGTCGCGGGCCAGAACACCGCCACGCTGGTCGCCGCGGACGGACAGCGCAGCCTCGCGCGTGTGGTGGCCAGCGACGCGGCGACGGACCTGGCCTGGCTGCGCGTGGACGGGGCGAGCGGGCTGCCCGTGGCGCAGTTGGCCGGTCCCGGCACGGTTGCCGTCGGGGAGGACGTCGTGGCGATCGGCAACGCCCTGAACCTCGACGGTGCGCCGACGATCAGCCGCGGGGTGGTGTCCGCGGTCGGGCGCTCGACCGCGTCGCTCCAGGACGTGATCCAGACCGACGCCGCTATCAGTTCCGGCAGCTCCGGCGGCGTACTGGTCGACCGTGCCGGCATGGTCGTCGGTCTCACCACCGAGGCGCTGGTCGGGGACCCGTCTGTCTCGGTGGAGGACATCGCCTTCGCCATCCCGTCCGAACGGGTGACGGCCGTGCTTAGCGAGATGGGGCTGGTCGTGCCGCCGACCGACGCGCCCCCCGGCCCACCGCGATAGCTCCGTTCGGAGAGCTGTCTGGAGCTGCGTCGACGACCTGGCTTTCCTGACGTCGCCGGTCAGCTGGCGGGCACGCCCGGGATCGGGACGACCCGGGCCTGTAGCTCGCCGCCGACGACGCGTGCCTCGAACCGCGGCACCGGCGCGGTCGCCGGCCCGTGCACCAGGCAGCCGTCGGACACGCGGAACTCGCTGCCGTGCCAGGGACAGATGATGTGCTCGTCGCCGTCGACCTCGACGAGATCGCCCTCGTGCAGCGGCGCCGCCAGGTGGGGGCAGCGGTCGGCGAGCACGCTCAGGCCGGCCGCGCCGTCGGGTGAACCGGCGTCCGTCGCGTCCCTGCGCCGCACCACCATGACAGCGACGTCGCCCGCGATGCGGCGCACGGGCTTGCCCACCGGCACCTCGGCAACCGCCCCCAAGCTCTGCCACTCGGCCGGCCCGATGTGCGGTACCTCCTCGGCGTGGTTGGCGCCGAGAGCCTGGCGGTAGCCCATGTGACCGCCCAGCATGGCGCCGAACCCCGACGCCGCACCCGCGGTGATCGAGAGCAGCCGTCCGCTTCCCGTTCCGCGCAGGCGCTGGACCAAAGCCGCGGCGTAGAGCGCCACCGACAGCACGTTGGCCGACGCGTGCACGAGCCCGACGCGCTGCTGGTCCTCGTGGCTCTCCGACCAGTCCGCCCA
>JAQSWF010000262.1 GCA_029266775.1 Pseudonocardia sp. | reverse complement strand
GCGCGAGACGTTCACGATCGGCGTCGCGCAGGGTGCCGACGGCAAGGCCACCGGGATCGCGGTGGTCGGCGCCCCGCAGCCGGGGGTGGACGACACGACTGTCCGCCAGCTGGGCCGTATCGCCTACGGGCTCAGCGGTCTCGTCGACGCCCGCATGCAGCAGACCCAGCAGAAGGTGCACCTCACCGCGCAGCAGCTCGACGCCCGGCGGCTCTCCGCGCTTCCTCTGGTGGACGTCACCGTCCCTGCGTGACCGCGAGGTCCGTCACCGCAGCGCCGGCACCCGGGCACGGACCAGCAGGTACTCCAGCTCGTACGACGGTGGCGCGCCCGCCGGGGCCGCATCGTCGGTGTCTGATGGTCGGCTCTCGGGCGGCATCGGTCCACTCACGCGCCGCGATGCTCCCCCGCCCTTCGCCTCCGTCGCGAAGAACTCCGCCAGGTCGCGCTCCAGCCGGTTCGCTCTCGCGTCGTCGAGGCCGGCCATGACCGCGACGACGGGCGGGAAGTGCCGCCGGTAGTAGGCAGCCAGCTCCTCGACCGAGCCGGTGAACCCGAGGCGAACCCGCCGCAGCTCGGTGCGCACGTCGGCTCCCTTGAGCAGGGCGGTGGCGTGCGCCGGCACGCCCCACGCCGTGGGCAGCGGCCCGTCGTCGACGGCCGGTGGCTCGTAGCGGGACAGCAACCGGAAGAACCGCCCCGCACCGCCGTCGGGCGTCCAGTTGGCCATCACGACGATCCCTCCTGGACGGCACACCCGCAGCAGCTCGCGGCCCGTCACGGCCTGGTCCGGCGCGAAGATCGCCCCGATGCACGACAGGACGGCGTCGAACTCCCCGTCGGCGAACGGGAGGGCCTGCGCGTCTGCCTGCTTCCAGCGCACCGCGAGGCCGCGATCGCGTGCGTGGCGCTCGCCGACCTCCAGCAGAGCAGGGGTGACGTCGGTCGCCACCACGTCCGCGCCCGCGGCGGCGGCGGGCAGAGTGGCGTTCCCGGTGCCGCACCCGACGTCGAGCACGCGCATCCCCGGTCCGACTTCGGCCGCGGCGACCACCGCCCGCCCCATGTCGACGAGAAGGTCGGCGATGCGGTTGTAGTCGCCGAGTGCCCACATGTCCTGCGTCGTCGTCATGGAGGCAAGGATCGGGGCCTCGCCAGGCGGGATGAAGTTCGGTAATCGGACTCCCGGACGGCCGCCCGCGGGAGGAGGGTGAACGGCGTGAAGTACGGGCAGTACTGCCCCGTCGCGCTGGGGGCCGAGGTGTTCGCGGAGCGGTGGACCCCGATCATCGTGCGCAACCTCATGGACGGCCCGGAGCGGTTCGGCGGGATCCTCGGTGGGGCCCCGGGGCTGCCGCGCAGCGTCCTGGCCCAGCGGACGGCGCAGCGCCGGCCTACCGGCTCACGGCCTGCGGGCAGGAGCTGGCGGAGGTCTGCCTCGCGCTCGGACGGTGGGGCGCGCGCTGGCGCGAGGTCCTCCCGGAGCACCACGACCCGTACCTGGTGGTCCACATGCTGTCGCGGATGATCCCGCTCGATGGGCTGCCCCGTCGCCGGGTGGTCGTCCGCTTCGACGTGCCGGACGCGCGCCCGCCGAACCGGCTGTGGCTGGTCCTCGGGGATGGTGAGCGCGAGGTATGCGTGACCGAACCCGGCTACGGGGACGACGCCGTCGTCACGTCCCCCATCGCCACGCTCGTCGCCTGGCACTGCGGCCGACTCTCGCTCGGGCAGGCGCAACGAGCAGGCATGCACATCGCTGCGACGCCGGCGGACGAGCGGATGCTCGACGCGTGGGGGCGGCTCAGCCCGTTCGCGGAGATCAGCCCGGCCGTTCCGTGAGCTCCGTCCGCATGCTCGATGCGCTCGCCACCACCAGCATCAACAGCGTGCCCATCGCCTTCTCGTCGAGCCCGGCGGCGGGGAACGCGTACCGGAGCGTGACGTCCCACCCACGCTCGCTGCGGATCACCCGTGGAGTGCCGAACAGCCCCTCGCCAACGCCGAGGGCGACCCGCGTCGGCACGTTGCGCTCCGGGTCGGGGTCGTCGGGCAGGTCCCAGGCGACGACGCACGTCAGGTTCAGCACCGGCAGGCCCTCGTCCAGGTCGGTGCCTTGCACGGCACAGACCACGCCGCCGTGGGCGAAGGTGAGCGCGCCATCATCGTCGACGGTCACGTCGTGGTAGCGCTCCAGCGCGGCGCGTGCCACGTCCAGCATCTCTTTCACGACGCCGCTCCCGGCCGGTCGAGCGCTCCCCCGAACCGGCGGTTCCGGCGGGCGTAGATCTCCACGGCGCGCCACAGGTGGCGCCGGTCGAAGTCGGGGAACAGGGTGTCGAGGAACACCATCTCGGCGTAGGCGCTCTGCCACAGCAGGAAGTTCGACGTCCGCTGCTCGCCGGAGCTGCGGACGAACAGGTCGACGTCGGGCATGTCCGGCTCGTCGAGGTGGCGCGCAATCGTCTTCTCGTCGATCTTGTCCGGCTTGATCCGCCCGTCGGCCGCGAGCTGGGCGATCCGCCGGACGGCGTCGACGATCTCCGCGCGGCCGCCGTAGTTGACGCACATGGTCAAGTTGAGCACGTCGTTGTGCCGCGTCTTCTCCTCTGCGATCTCCAGCTCGCGGACGACGCTGCGCCACAGCCGCGGCCGGCGCCCGGCCCACCGCACACGCACGCCCATCGCGTGCATCTCGTCGACCCGGCGATGGATGACGTCGCGGTTGAAGCCCATGAGGAAGCGCACCTCGTCGGGGCTGCGCTTCCAGTTCTCGGTGGAGAAGGCGTACGCCGAGAGCCACCTGACGCCGATCTCGATGCATCCCCTGGCGACGTCCATCAGCGACGCCTCACCGCGGCGGTGCCCCTCGATGCGCGGAAGCCCGCGGGCGTTGGCCCAGCGCCCGTTGCCGTCCATCACCAGCGCGACGTGGTTCGGAACCAGCTCGCGCGGGATGGCCGGGGGCCGCGCACCGCTGGGGTGCGGCGGAGGCGGGACGGGCATGGGGTCAGCCTACGAAGTGGGAGGAGGGGATCGGCGCTGACCTCACGGTCGTGGATCGTCGACGTCCCGCTTGTCACCCTCGACCGTCGGCTGCCGCAGGCGCACGGCCCGCGCCGTGCGTTCCCGACTCCGCCGGAGCCGTGGCCCGCCGCTCCACCAGCGGCAGCGACCGCAGCTGCCGCTCCAGGTGCCACTGCAGGTGCGCGGCCACCAGCCCGCTCGTTTCCCGCCGGGTCGAGGCGGCGGCTGCGTTCGCGACGGACCAGTCGCCGTGCAGCAGCGCGTCCAGCAGCCCGAACGTCTCCGCCGAAGGAGTCACCGAGCCCGGCGGGCGGCACCGCGGGCACACCGCTCCCCCACCGGCCACGCTGAACGCCCGGTGCGGGCCCGCCGCGGCGCAGCGCGCACACTCCGTGATCGCCAGCGCCCAGCCGGCGTGGGTCATCACGCGCAGCAGGTACGCGTCGAGCACCAGCGACGGGTCGCGCTCCCGGTCCGCGAGCGCCCGGATCGCGCCGACCACCAGCAGGTACACCCGCATGGCGGGCTCGCCCTCCTCGGCGACCAGCCGGTCCGCGGTCTCGAGGACGGCGCAGCCTGCGGTGTAGCGCGGGTAGTCACCGACGATGCCGGCGCCGAAGGCGTCCACGGTCTGCGCCTGAGTGACGATGTCCAGGCTGCGACCGGTGTAGCACTGCACGTCCACGTGGTTGAACGGCTCCAGCCGCGCACCCCACCGCGATCGCGTGCGGCGCACACCCTTCGCCACCGCCCGCACCTTGCCGTGCTTGCGGGTCAGGAGGGTGACGATCCGGTCCGCCTCGCCCAGTTTCTGCACGCGCAGCACCACGCCGGTGTCGCGGTACAGGGCCACGACGAGAGCCTACGGTCCGGTGCCGGTCCGCGAGGTGAACGTGGGCGCCCTCATCGACACGGCCAGGGGCCGTGGGGTTCACCTCGCGTCCAGGGCGCGGCCGATCCTCGCCAGGATCTCGTCCGGTTCGCCGTAGACCTCGTACTTCGTGAATCGGTACATCCGCCATCTCTAGTCGACCAGCCAGGTGTAGCGGCCGGCATCCCGGAGCACGCGCTCGGGTCGGCCGTGGTCAGCACCCTCGTACTCGATGCCGATGCGCTGCTCGGGGTACGCCAGATCCAGCCAGACGACGCGGCGGCGGACATCGTCGAGCACCGGGAACTGCACCTCTGGGGTGGGGAGACCGCCGAGCACCAGGAGCAGCCGCAGCCGAGTCTCCATCGGCGACTCCGCGCGTCGGTCGGCGAGCGCCACCCCACGACGCAGCATCCGGCAGCCCCGTGGGCTCGGACTGCGCTGTGCAAGGGCGAGCAGGTCGGCGGGGTCGAAGCGGCCGGCGTTGGCCAGCGCATCGATCGCGACGACTGCCTCCACAAGGTCCGAGCGGCGTCCCAGGTCGTACGCCGTTTGCTGTGGGGTCGTGACCACGACACCTCGGCATCGGCACACCGCGTCAGCCATTAGCGCCCCGCGGTGCACCCGCAAGCCGGGGTGGCTCCGCTGACCACCACCCGGCACCGTCACCTCGGCCGGAGCGTCGGCGGGCGCGCAGTCGGCGCCGAGCAGCGCTGCCGCGGAGTGGCCCGAGAGCACACCGCGTCCCTCTACGTAGCGGTAGGCGGCCAGCGACCGCAGCCACAGATCGGGCGGCTCGGCGCCACGACGTACGTAGGTGTCCGGGAAGAGCCGCACGAAGCGCGGCCCGCGCAGCGCCACGGTGACCACGCCAGACGCAATCGCCGCGGAGCCGCGGAACGCCACGGGCCAGCCGGGCGGCGCCGACATCGGGACTGCGGACACGGACGGCAGGATGACGCGCTGCGGCCTCGGCTCGTGGCGTTTCGGCACCATTCACCGGCGACATGGACGTGAGCTCCCTTTCCGTCGAGGCGGAGCGCGCTGACGTCCATCTCGAGGACCGGATCGGCGCCGCTTGACACGGCATCACGAGGACGGATGAGGTGACCCCGACCCCGACCCCGACCCCGACCC
>JAQSWF010000063.1 GCA_029266775.1 Pseudonocardia sp. | reverse complement strand
CCCCCGTCAGGGGCGTTGACCGCCGCATCGACGGCCTTGAGAGGCCCTGCCCGTCCCCCAACAGGCCCCGCGAGGCCCGTTGTTCAGGGCAGTCCTAGGCGCCAACGCGTGTCCTGTGGATCAACGCCGCGGCGAAGCAAGGCGGAGGTCCACAGGTGAGGTCTCAGCCGACCAGGCGCCTGCCGATGTGCGGGTAGGTCACGACGAGCCCCGCGGCGTCGAGCTCGATGGTCGTCTCGAACCCGTCGGCTCGAAACGCGACGGCCACGCCGCCGCCGTCCGTCGGTTCCGCCGGCCCGTAGTCCTGCACGGACGCGTGCACGACCAGCTCGGGTACGTCGACCCACGCCGCGGTGATCTGGTGGCGGGCCTTCGGACCGCGCAGTAGTCCCGCGCGCAGCACGGGCATCGAGTTGGTGAGCGGACACAGCCCAAGGTCGCAGTCGAGCGCATCGGCAAGCGCCGGCAGCGGCACAGGCGCGGGCCGGCCGTCGACCCAGCGCCGAGCCGTCCACTCGGCGCCGTCGTCGCGGCGCAGCGCGAGACGCCGCTCGCCGAGGGCGCCGATGACGTGCACGTCGAGCTCGCGCGTGACCCAGCCGGGGCCGGTGTCCAGGCGATAGGTCAAGACGTAGTCGGGTGCGCAGCTCGTGCCACGAGCACGGAGGCGGTCGGCCTCCAGGACCACGCGGGCCGCGTCCACCCGGTCGGGCTCCGGCCCACGCCAGGCGACGAGACGCTCGTTACCAGTCATACGCGTGAACGGTAACGAGGGCTTACCGGGCGCGGCAGCAGTCCTGAGCTCACCCCGGCTACTGTTGCTCCCGCGACGAGACCGCAGCCGCCGCCGATCGCGCGGGTGCGTCGTCGATCCATTCGAGCAGGTCACCCGGCTGGCAGTCGAGCACCCGACACATGGCCTCCAGGGTGCTGAAGCGCACGGCTTTGGCCCGACCGTTCTTCAGCACGGCCACGTTCGCCGGTGTCAGGCCGACCCGCTCGGCGAACTCCCCGACGCTCATCTTGCGTTTGGCCAGCTGTACGTCGATGCGCACCACGATGGCCATCAGATGACCGCCTCCATGTCGGTGCGCAGCGTCGTGGCCTGCCGCAGCAGCGCCCGCATCACGACCATCAACAGTCCCAGCACGGCGACGCCGACCACCATCAGGAACAGCAGCAGCGGGAGCCCGGGATCGTCCGCGTTGACGCCGACGTAAAGGAACACGCCCATGAGCACCACCCACGCGGCGACGACGGCCCAGACGATCGCGTCCACCCAGACGAGCGAAGACTCGCTGAAGATGCGGTCGTTCTTGACCCTGGTGAGCAGCTTCCAGGTGGACACGATGACCACCTGGACGCACAGCACCCAGAACACCGACACGGCGGTGAGCGGCCATCGGAGATAGGCCTGGTCCGGAGACTCCTGCGCCATGTGCGCGAACTGTCCGGGCAGCGACATGGTCTGAAGCAGGACCAGGATCCCGAACAACACCACGAGGAAGACCCGGAGAGGCGCGACGGCTCGATGCTCGGCGATCATGCGCTGAGTATCGGGTGGGTACTATCGATTGTCAATCGATACCTGTCGGGGACCGGCAGGAGGAACCCTCAGGCGCTAGTGACCCCGCACCCGGTTCGGCCGGAAGCGCAGGGCTGCGGAGTAGGTGCGCGCGAACTCCTCCGCGCTGCCCCACGGGCCGTTGGTGATCCAGTCGCCGTACTTGGCGAGGTATCCGGGGTTGTGTGCCGGGTCCGGTGCGTCTGGAGCGTCCGTGATCTCGCCGGTCAGCACGACGATGTCGCCGCCCTTGCCGTCGCCGTCGAAGTGCAGCGCCACGCGCGGGTTGGCACGCAGGTGCTGCAGCCGCTTCGCGCGGTGATCGGAGTAGATCAGCGCCGACTCGCCGTCCCAGACGAACCAGACCGGTGCCGGCTGCGGCGTCCCGGCGCCGTCCACGGCGGTCAGCCAGGCGACCGGCTCCGCCTCCAGACGGCGTTCGGCGCGCGCTCCGAACTCGGACGTGGAATCGGGAAGCACTGTCGTCATGACGACCGGAACCGCATACGAGCGTCGGTGATTCCCGCCACCCACCGATCCTCAGGCCGCGGGCAGAACCACCGTCCGGACCTGGTCCGGTGAGTCGAACCGGCGGCGCCACGAGGAGTCCGGCCAGAGGTAGTCGACGTACCCGAGTTGGGGGCGGTACAGCACGGTGTACAGAGTGCCGAACGCTCGTGCGTACGCTGTTTGACGCATCGGGAACTCGAGGAGAGCCGTGGCCAGCTCCGTCGGGTCCGGCGCGGTGTCGAGGAGCCCGAGCAGGTGCTGCTGCCGCTCGACGCTGCGGAACGCGCGAGCGTGGGCGAGATCCTCGGGCGTGCGACCGCGGTGGTTCGTCGCCACCGGGCACGCGCTGACCTCCGGATCGCGGCCGGGGGCGACGAACACGGTCGCCGGGGTGCCCGTGGCGTCGACCATGGTCAGGTTGTAGGTCATGTTCACGGGCAGCCCGTGCAGCCGGCGGATCGCGTCGTCGACCGTGTCGGCCGTCTCGAGCAGGTAGCGCACCACCAGCGGAATCGCGAAGCCTTCGCCGGCTCCGCGGCGTCCCCCGAAGGCCAGCGACATCGCGAGGCCGGCGTCGTTCATGCCGTCGAGCAGCCCCCACAGGCAGTCACTCGTGCCGATGACCCGCCGGCCGGTGAAGGCGCTGGAGTACACGACGCACTCGAACAGGTCGGGCGAGTAGTCGTAGTTGCGGGCGAGCGCAGGCTCGGTAGCGGTGAGCACGGCCTGCGAGCAGCCGGGCAGGAACGTGGGCGGTTTCCAGAGCGTGAGGAAGCGCGCGGCGACGTCGTCGTCACCGGACAGCTCCACGAGCGACTCCCACGTCCCGACGAGCTCGGGCAGGTTGCGACGCAGCGTCCGTTGCGCCTCCGCGAGCGATGGCCGTGCCTGCTCGCCCTCGCGCAGGTACCAGGACCGGTAGGCGGGCCAGGTCGCGTCGAACAAGGCCTGCCACCGCGGCCCCGGCAGGGTCTCGGTGATGCCGTAGAGCGTCATCGAGACGGCGGTGTCGCTCATCGTCATCCCGCTCGGCCAACAGCAGCCCGAACCGGGCGGTGTCGCGCACCGTGGCGGCAAGGCCGCCGTCGTGCATGACCCCGCCGGCCGGATCGACCGCCGCGTCGAGGTCCTGCTCGGCCCCGATCCGGCGCCAGCGCAGCTCCGACAGGAGGTCGGGCATCCGCGCGCCACCGGCTCGCTCGCACACCCAACCCAGAACGTCCGTCTCGCAGGAGCGGTACGAAAAGGGCCCGCCGTGTGAGCCGTCGGCCGACAACGTGCACAACCAGGCGTACATGGAGTTCGGCAGCTCGGGGCGGACCCGCGGTGCCCAGCCGATCACCTGCTCCAGCAGCCGCACCTCGGCATCGGGATCGAGGTAGGCCTCGGAGAACCGCACGCCGGAGCGCATGTCGAGCAGGTCGCGGATCCGCGCCCCGGCGTATCCGCTCACCTTCAGCTCCGGTATGTGCCGGGTGACCAGGTCGTCGGTGTCCAGCGCGCCCCGGTCGGCCAGGATCCCCACCAGGCAGCCCACGATCGACTTGCTCACGGACATCAGGACGTGCGTCTGGTGCGCCGCCATGCCCGCGAGGTAGCGCTCGATCACGATGTGCCCTCGGTGCAGCACCAGGAAGCCGTCGGTGGAGGACCGGGCGAGGATCGCGGCGACGGTGGTCCCGCCACTGGTGAGCGCGACCGGCACATCGTCGAGGTCGAGGTCCGGCCCGCGCGGCAGCGGACGCCGGCCGTCGTCACCCCGGAAGACCTGTGCGGTCGGGACGACCTCGCGCAGGTGGTGGAATGTCCAGCGGTTGGCGGGGGCGGTCTGCCAGTCGGCGAGCGTCCATGGCGGCGCCGTCACCGGCAGGGGGTTGGTCGGCGAGCGGTCGTCGGTGCTCGTCACGGGTCACGTGTCGTCGTGCAGGAGGGACACCTCCCGGTGCCGGCCCATCTGGGCGTACAGCTGCGGTGACCGGCCCCGCAGCACCATGGCTGCGATGATTCCCACCACGGCAGCCACGACGATCAGCGCCGGCAGCGCCCACCTCAGTGCGCTCTCCGGGTTGCCGATCAGCAACCCGAACTGGGACGCGGCGTAGACGGCGACCGCAGCCATCGCAACGCCGCCGACCAGGGGCGCGACCATGGTGCGCAGGACGTTGGGGTCGAGGTGGCGATTGGCCGCGAAGAAGGCCAGAACCGCGAAGGACGCCAGCGCCATCAGCACGATGATGGCGAGGGTGCCGAGCTGGGTCAGCCACGTGAACAGCGCCAGCACGGGATCCTGGCCGGTCACGACGAACAGCAGGACGACGACGAGCGCGAGGACCGACTGGCTCACTGACCCGACGTGCGGGCTGAGGTGCACCACGTGCGTGCGCCCGAGGTGTGCCGGGACCAGCCCCTCGCGCCCGAGCGCGTAGCAGTAGCGGGCCACGGCGTTGTGGAAAGCCAGCAGCGCCGCGAAAACGCTGGAGATGAACAGCAGCGCCATGACGGTCGTCAGCGCCGGGCCGAGGTAGGTACCGCCGAGGACGAACAGGAACGCCGTGGGGTCGGGCGTGAGGCCGGCGAGGAAGTCCTGCAGCCCGGCCGCGCCCTGCGCCTCGACCATCAGCCAGGTCGTCACCGTGTAGAACAGGCCGATCGTCAGCACCGCCAGATAGGTCGCGCGGGGGACCGTGCGCTTCGGGTCGCGGGCCTCCTCGCTGTAGATGGTCGTCGCCTCGAACCCGATGAACGACGCGAAGTTGAACAGCAGCGCGATCGCGACCGAACCCGAGATGAAGCTGCTCCAGGTGAACGGGGTGAGGGTGATCGGGCCTCCGCCGCCGCCACCGCCCTGGATCAGGATCGCGATGTCCAGGACGAGGACGATGAGGAACTCGAGGGTCACCAGCATGGCGAGCACCTTCACCGACAGGTCCACCTGCCGGTACCCGCAGACCCCGATCAGCGCGAGCGCGACCAGGACGAACACCCACCACGGGAGGTCCACGCCGAGGTTCTCGGCGAAGAAGGCGGATGTCGCCGCGCCGAACAGCCCGTACAGGCCGATCTGCATCGCGTTGTAGCCGAGCAGGGCGATAATCGCTGCAGCGCCGCCGGCCGGCTGTTTGAGGCCGCGGGCGACGTAGCTGTGTAGAAGGCGCCGGTGCTCGTGTGGTGGCGGGCCATCGCTGTGTAGCCCACCGCGAAGATCAGCAGGATGACGCTGACCACGACGTAGGCCAGCGGGATCCCGGGTCCGTTGCCGAGGAGCATGGCCACCGGCGCGCCGCCGGCCATCGCGGTCAAGGGTGCAGCAGCGGACACCACGAAGAAGGCGATGCCCAGCACACCCAGGGTGCCCCGCCGCAGCTGATGCGCATCGCGCTGGGCGATGTCTCCCTCACCCGAGGTGGACCTCTGCGTCATGGCCGCTCCGTTCGAACGTCGCTCCGGGGAAACGCGGGTCGAGATGATTAGGGTCCGAACGATATAGTCGACGACCTCCGCGGACAAGGCGTTGCGTGCTACGTCCGTTTCGCCCAAGGAAGCCGCCACCTCGTCCACCAAGGCGCACTTCGGAGCCATACTGCTGTCCCAGAGCTCCAGGAACAGCACTTCGGCTCCGAAGTGCCTGTGGGTCAGTGCGTGCCGAAGAGGTCCGGCTTGCGGATGCCGCGGAACTCCCAGTCGCCACCTTTCGCCGTGGAGAGCACCTCCTCGCTCTCCGTCGGCTGTGCGCCGACGTCCGAGCGGATCGGCGTCGGCCCCTCGACGATGTGGTTGCGCAACGTGCCGAGGCCCTCCACCTCGACGTCGACGACGTCGCCGGGGTAGACGGTGCGCGAGATCGCCGGCGTGCCCGAGAGCAGGACGTCGCCCGGCTGTAGGGTGATCGTGCGGGCGATGTCGGCGACGAGGTAGTGCATGTCCCACTTCATCTCGTCGGTGTTGCCGTCCTGGCGGACCTCACCGTTGACCAGCGTCCGGATCCCCTTGCCGCGGAAGTCCCAGCCCTCCGCCAGGCCCGGGCCCAGCGGGCACAGCGTGTCCGCGCCCTTGACCCGCAGCATCGACCCGGAGTCCGTGTCGCGGAAGTCGTGCAGGCCGTAGTCGTTGCCGATGGTGTAGCCGCGGATGTAGTCACCGGCCTCGCTTGGCGGGATGTTGCGCGCCGTCCGACCGATGACGATCGCGATCTCGCCCTCGTAGTTCAGCCAGTTGCAGCCCTGCGGCCGCACCACCGCGCTCTTGTGGGCGTTGAGCGCGGAGACCGGCTTGTGGAAGTAGGTCGGCGCCGGAGGCAGCCGCGTCATCATCTCCTCGACGCGCGAGGAGTAGTTGAGGTGGACGCAAACGATCTTCGACGGCAGCACGGGCGGCAGGTGCACGGCCTCCTCGACGCCGACCTCGCGGCCGTCGCCCGCGACGAGTGTGTCGCCGTGGCGCACGACGTCCACGGTGTTGCCGTCCAGCAGGATCCGTCGGGTCTCGCGCAGCGGCACGTTGATCTCCTTCAGCGTGAGGTTCAGCCGGCCGCGGGGAGGTTCGGGCCGCCGTTCTGACGCACGACGTCCGCGTCGGGGGCGGTGCGGCGCGCCCGCGGGAAGCCGCCTTCCGGCCGGTCGAACCAGTAGTGCACCTGCCCGGTACCCACCGAGTTCTCGTACTCCCCGTAGCGCCGACCCGTTGCCGTGCAGTCACCCTCGCCGAGCGCACCGATCATCATCAGGTAGTGGCCGAACCGGGCCTCCGGCTTGTAGCGGTAGAACTCGGGCATCGTGTCCAGCACCCGTGCGTGGTCGCCGGCCTCGAACCACTGCATCCGCTCGTGGTCCGCTGCCGCAGCTTCGGGGGAGAAGATGTGCTCGACCCCGGCCGCCTCGTGGTCGCGAAGCTTGCGCAATGGCCAGAACGTGTGGCTCATGGCCCCGGAGGCCAGGAGGACGACCTTGCGGTCGCTCTCCGCGATCGCGTCGCCCAGTGCGCGGCCGAGGCGCAGGTTGTCTTCAGTGTCCGCGGTCTGGCAGACGCCGATCGACACCCATTTCTTGTCCGGTAAGCCCTCGCCCAGGTACTCCCAGAGGTTGGTGGTCGCGTAGAAGATCGGCAGGTGCTCGTCGTCGATCGCGGTGATCCACGTGTAGTGGTCGTCCGCTTTCGAGGCGATCAGCCGGGCGAGCTCGGGGTCGCCCTGGAAGTCGTACGGCCGCCGGCTCATGCCGCGGGGCAGCTCCTCGGAGGTGAAGAGGCCCGCGCGCTGGTCCTGCGCCGTCACGACGAACTCGACGGTGGTCGCCCAGTGGGAGTCGAGGACGACGACGGTGTCGTACTCGAGGGTCTCGAACACCTCGGTGCGCAGCTGCTGTATCCCTGACACCAGCGTGGTGTCTTCTCCGTCGTTCAGCTCCCGGCGGATCTTCTCCGGCAGCACGATCGTCGGGACGTGCGCGATCAGACCCGCGCCAACCACCTCACCCATAGCCTTTCCTTTCCATCCCCGAGCGCTAGCCGGTCCAGCCGTTCGGCGCGAACACGGTGTTCTTGACGTCGCAGTAGAAGTCGAACGAGAACGTGCCGCCCTCGCGGCCGATGCCGGAGCGGCCGTTGCCGCCGAAGGGTGCGCCGAGGTCGCGGACGAAGAAGCAGTTCACCCAGATCGTCCCGGCGGAGATCCGCATGCTGACCCGCTCGGCGCGATCGCGGTCGCCCGTGACGAGGGTGGTGGCGAGCCCGAAGCGGGTGTTGTTCGCCATCCGGACCGCCTGGTCCTCGTCCGCGAAGGTCTGGACGGTCAGGACCGGCCCGAAGACCTCCTCGGTGAGGATCTCGGAGCCGGGCCGGGCGTCGACCAGGATCGTCGGCCGGTAGTACAAGTGGCCCAGCTCGTCGTTCGGCGACCCGCCGAGCACGGCGCGTGCCCCGTCCTGCTTCGCCCGCTGGACGAACCCGTCGACCTTCTCGAAATGCGGCCGGCTGATCAGGCACGAGATGTCCGTGGCCTCGTCGCGCGGATCGCCCTGCACGATTGTCCCTGCCCGCTCCAGCACCGCCTCGAGGAACCGGTCGGCGATCGCGTCTTCGACGAGGATTCGGAACGCCCCCAGGCACACCTGCCCGGAGTTGTCGAACTGCTCGACGGCCAGGGACACCGCGAGATCGAAGTCAGCGTCGGCGAACACGACCAGCGGCGATTTGCCACCCAACTCGAACGACAGCGGGACGATGTTCGGGGCCGCCGCTCTCGCGATCACCCCTGCCGTCGGCACGGAGCCGGTGAACGACAGCCGACGAATGCCCGGGTGCGCGGTCAGCGGGGCCCCGGCCTGCGCGCCGGTGCCCTGAACCACGTTGAAGACGCCGGGGGGCAGGCCGGCCTCGGTGGTAATGTCGGCGAGCAACGACGCCGTGAGCGGCGCCCACTCCGGAGGCTTGGCCACCACGGTGTTCCCCGCGGCGAGGGCCGGGCCGATCCGCCAGGTCGCGAGCATCAGCGGCGCGTTCCAGGGCGTGATGATTGCCGTGACCCCGGCTGGGTCGTAAGTGACCCGCTCCCGGTGGCCGCGGATCTCGCCGTCGGGGTGGGCGAGCTTCTCCGCGTAGTCGGCGAAGAAGCGGAAGTTCATCGCCGAGCGCGGCATCACACCGCGCCGGTGCGACCGGAGCAGCGAGCCGTTGTCGCGCGTCTCCACCCGGGCCAGGTCCTCGACCCGCGCCTCGATCTCGTCGGCGACGCGGCGCAGGATCGCGGAGCGCTCCGCGACGTCGAGGGCGGCCCATCTCGGGAAGGCCTCCTGCGCGGCGGTAACGGCGGCGTCCACCTCGGCGGTCCCGCCCGCGGCGATCTCCGCGAGCGGCTGCTCGTCGATGGGGGAGACGTCGGTGAACGTGCTGACGGACTCGACCCGGCGGCCGTCGATCCAGTGGCGGGTGTCGACCTGAACTCCCTCGACGGTCGTCCTCATCGCCCTCTCCCGTGTTGTATCGTTTGGGTCCAAACGTATTGGCCGTCGGTCGGTCGGTCAACCCCGCAGGTCGCCGACGACGGCGGCAACGCCGTCGGAGAAGAAGGAGGGTGATGGTGGTCCACCAGACCCGGCGTCCCGTGATCGCCA
Source organism: Pseudonocardia sp. (assembly GCA_029266775.1). GTDB lineage: Bacteria > Actinomycetota > Actinomycetes > Mycobacteriales > Pseudonocardiaceae > Pseudonocardia. Next base: position 7,588 of record JAQSWF010000063.1, on the reverse strand, counting down.
TTCCCGCACGGTTCTCGCAGAGCGCCTCGGCCCTGCGCTCGCGCGCGGTCGTCGTCTCCCGTGCGCTGGCGCAGGCCGTATTCACCGCGGGTGGGGATCCGGTCGGCCTCTACCCGCATGCGCCCGGCGCCGTCGTCGACCTCGACGCCGCGCGGGACCGGCTCCGGATCGCGGACGGTGTGCTCCTGCCGGGCGGCGGGGACGTCGCCGCGCGGTGGGCGAACCAGCAGCCGCACCCGAGCCTGTACGACGTCGACGAGGAGCAGGACGCGTTCGACATCGCGGTGGCCCGGGTGGCGCTGGAGGATCATCTGCCGCTGCTCGCGATCTGCCGCGGAACCCAGATCGTGAACGTGGCGCGCGGCGGGAACCTGGTCCAGGACATGGACGACACCGTCGGCAACCACCGGCACCGCGTCCACCAGATCGACGTGGTACCGGATTCGCCGCTCGGTGCGATCGTCGGCAGCGGAACGACGATCTCCTGCTATCACCACCAGTGCATCGACCGGCTCGGCGAGGGCCTGCGGGCGGCGGCGCACTCCGCGGACGGTGTGATCGAAGCGGTCACCCTGGACGGACACGCCGGGTGGTATCTCGGTGTCCAGTGGCATCCCGAGGACTCGGCCGCGGCGGACCCGGTCCAGGCCGCGATCTTCTCCCGCCTCGTCGAGGCGAGCGAGCGCCTACTCCAGGGCGCCTGACGGACGGTCATGGCGTGGCTGCCGTGGTCTCCTCGAGCACCTCGACGACGTGGTCCGCCCGCGTGGCCGGGTTGACGAAGGCGAGCCGCAGCACGGTGGTGCCCCGCCACAGCGTGGGCAGGCACAGGATCACCCCGTCCCGGGCGAGCTGCCGCGACCACGCGGCGTAGTCCCGCGTGTCCCACCCGGGCCGCTCGAACAGCACGATCGACAGCTCCGGCTCGGCCACCAGCCGCAGGTGCGGCGACTCGCGGATGGCCTCGGCCACCTCGCGGGCCGTCGCCAGGGTCTGCTCGATCGCCGCCGTGTACCGGTCCGTGCCGTGGGTCGCCAGGCTGAACCAGAACGGCAGGCCGCGGGCGCGGCGCGTCAGGTGCAGCGCCAGGTCCGTCGGGTTCCACACCTCGCGGTCGACGGCGTCCAGGTAGCTGGCCCGCTGCGCGTGCGCGGGCCGGGCCAGTGCGGGGTCACGGTAGAGCAGCGCGCAGCAGTCGTACGGGGCGAAGAGCCACTTGTGCGGGTCGACGATGAAGCTGTCGGCGCGCTCGATGCCCGCGAAGAGCGGGCGCACGCTGGGCGCCGCGAGCGCAGCACCGCCGTAGGCGCCATCGACGTGCAGCCACACCCCGGCGTCCCCGCAGACGTCCGCGATGTCGGCGAGGTCGTCCACGACGCCGGCATTGGTCGTGCCCGCCGAGGCGACGACGGCGAACACCGCCCGCGACCGCCGCAGCGCCGCGGCCAGCGCGGGGCCGGTCAGGTGACCGCGCCAGTCTTCGTCCACGAGCACCACCTCGGCGTCGAGGACCTGGGCCGCGGAGCGGATCGAGGAGTGCGCGCCCGTCGTGCAGACGAGCTGCCAACGACCGTCCGGGTGGCGCCCGCCGCGGCGGGCCAGGGCGGCCTCCCGCGCGGCGAACAGCGCGGAGAGGTTGCCGAGCGTGCCGCCGGCCACGAAGCAACCGCCGGCGCCCGCGGGCCAGCCGAGCAGCTCGACGAGCCAGCCCAGCGCCTCGTTCTCCGCGAAGATCGCTCCGGCACCTGACTCCCACAGGCCGCCGAAGACGTTGGCGCTGCTGGTGACGGTGTCGAACGCGACGGCGGCGCGGGTGGGTGCGGCCGGGATGTAGGCCAGGTTCATCGGGTCGTCCTGGGCCCGCGTCGCCGGAATCAAGATGTCATCGAAGATCTTCAGCGCGGCCTCCGCGCCCACGCCCTCGGCGGTGATGGTGCGGCCGGCAGCGGCGGCGAGTTCGGAGGCCGGCCGGGCGGTGCTCTTCGGGTCGGTGGGTCGCACCACGCGCTGTGCCGCCCATTCCAGTGCCAGCCGTACGGCCTCTGACTCGTCTCCCCACGGCCGGCCGGGCTCGACCTCGGACGGAGGGGTGTTCGGCGCGGGTGGCTCAGGCACCCCGGGCCGGCTCGATGTGGCGGCGGCTGTCGGTTCGTTCCAGGCTGGTTCCTTCCAGGCTGGCGACCATGAGCCGCAGGCTCCGGGTCAGGTCGGTCAGCGCACGCGTGGACAGGCACGACACCACGTCGGCCTCGGCGGCGTTGAACGCGGGGTAGAGCTCCTGCATCATCGCCGCCCCCGATGCGGTGAGCGTGAGGTTGACCAGCCGCCGATCGACGTCGCTGGTCTCGCGCGTGATCCAGCCCTGGCCCTCAAGCGTCTTCACGACGCCGGTGAGCGTGGCCTTGGAGATCCCTGCGCTCTCCGCGGCGTGCCGCGTCTCCAGGCCGTCCCAGATCCAGACGACCCAGAGCACCACGAAACCGGTCCAGGTCAGCCCGTACCCGCGCAGCACGGTGTTCGTCAGGTGCGAGCGCACGGCATTCGCGGCCCGGTAGAGGGTCGAGACGGCGTTCGCGGCGGGCAGGTTCACCGACAGGTCGCCCACGTGCGCGAACATGGCCTGCTCGATCTCGGCCAGGCTGTGACGGTCGGGCACGCTGTCATCGTAGCTGCGGGCCATCGTCGTTCCCGCTGTTAGTGCGGTTTCGGGCTCAGGGTTGCGAGCGATCGCCCGCCGTTCCACACCACGCCCACCTGCCGGTAGTAGCCGCCGATGATCTCGTCGACCGACAGCCGGTCCAGCTCCTCGGTCGGGGAGGGGAAGAGCCTCAAGTCGACGTCGCCCTTCCAGGTCTGTCCGCCCTCGAACCCGCTCGCACCTGATGAGATGAGCTCGGCGAAGGCGTCGTCAGTCCCGATCTCGATGCCGGGCAGGATCCGGTGGTGCGCCATCGGATGGCTGTTGACGAACCCGTTCGTCTCCGCCGGCTCGCGCAGGGTCAGCACCGCCTCGGCCAGCCGCCGGTCCCCGGCCGCGAGGGTCGCCCCGAACGTGCCGCCGGCTCCGATCTGCGGGGCGCCCTGGGCGAAGGGGTGCGGTCGCGTCTGCCACATCGAGCCGAGCTTCTTCGGGTAGCCCTGGTGCAGGCCGCGGCCGATGGCGAAGTCCTTGTCCACCCAGATGTAGACGCACCGGGAGTACGTAGCGCCCTCGAACGAGCAGCGGACGACGACGAACGCCTCCTTGTACTGCGAGCGCACCGGGTCCAGCAGCTCCTCGCGCGAGGAGGAGCACGACTGCCAGTCCGCCCAGATCAGCGCAACCGCCCCCGGATCCTCCGGGGCGAGCGACAGCGGCGCGGGAAGCAGCTCGGAGACCCGCTCGGGGTTCGTCCGGTACTCGACCGTGAGCAGGTCCCCGGAGTAGAACCAGGGCGGCGACGGGATGAGGGATGACTGGCCGTGCTGCGTACGGGGGTAGAGGAAACCCTTGACGTCGGTCATGCCAGCTCTGCTCCCTCACTAATCATTTGGGCCCGTACGATACCGCGCGGCATCTCCCGCAGGCAACCGATGACCCTTGCACGGCGTCCGATGCTCCGACTACTGTTCGGGCCCAAATGATTCGGTCGGTCCGAAAAAGGGAGGGGCACCGTGGGACATTTCGACACCTCGGGGCTCGAGGACGCGGGCGCCGCCCTCGTCGAGCAGGGGATCGACGTCGTCCGGATCGGTTACTCGGACCTGATCGGAAGCGAGCGCGGTCGCGACATACTGGTCAACCGGTTCGCCCGCACCGTCGGCGACGGCGTCGCGTTCTGCCGCTCGGTCTACGGCACGACCCCGATGGGTGACGTGGTGCCCATCAAGGGCGGCATCGAGGCGGGACTTCCCGACGTCGTCGCGTTTCCGGACCTCTCGGGCCGGAGCTGGAGTTCTTCGTCCTGGAGCGCGACGCGAGCGCGCCGAACGGCTGGCGGCGCTACGGCGAGGGCACGGGCAACGTCTACGTCGCCGGCCTCAAGGGTGACCCGGAGAACACGCTGCTGCGCGCGCTGCGCCAGCTGTCCGCCTACGGCCTGGACGTGGTGGCCGCCAACCACGAGTTCTCCAGCGGGCAGTTCGAGATCAACCTGTGGCACTCCGACGCGCTCGCCGCGGGCGACCGGGCTTTCCGGTTCAAGTCCGCCGTGCAGGAGATCGCCCGGCAGAACGACAAGATGGCGACCTTCATGGCAAAGCCGTTCAACGACGAGGGCGGCTCAGGCTTCCACATCCACTTCTCCACGTGGAGCGACGACGGCAAGCCGCTTTTCGACGACCCCGACGGCGAGTACGGGCTGTCCAAGACCGCCCGGTCGGCCGTTGCCGGCATCCTCGCCCACGCTCCGGCGCTCGCCGCCGTCTCCAACCCGACCATCAACTCCTACAAGCGGTTCGGCCCGGACACTCTGGCGCCGTGGCTGATCGACTGGGGACTGGACAACCGCAGCGCGATGGTGCGGATCCCGCCCGAGCGGGGCGGCGCGTCCCGCGTCGAGCTGCGGCTGGGCGACGCCAGCGCGAACCCCTATCTGGCGATCGCCGGCCTGCTCGGCGCGGCCTACCTGGGCATCCGGGACAGCCTTGACCCGCCGGACCCGCTGGAGGGCTACGGATACGACCTGTCGAAGGCGGAGAAGCTCCCCGACAACCTGGGCGCGGCGCTGGACGCCCTGGAGCTCGACACCGCGTTCGCGGATGTGCTCGGCGGCACGTTCGTGCAGACGTTCCTCGCCTACAAGCGCAACGAGCTGGAGCGGTTCTCCCAGTGGGTCACCGACTGGGAGTTCCGGGAGTACACCTATCACCTGTAGGAGGACAGCCGTGTCGCAGCCGCAGGCACACCGGACGGCGGTGCCGCTCGACGAGGTCGACCTGTCCGACATCGACCGGTTCGCCCGCAACGAGGCGTGGGCCCAGTTCGACACGCTGCGCCGCGAGGCACCCGTGCACTGGAACCCCGAACCCAACGCGTCGGGCTTCTGGTCCGTGACGCGCCACGCGGACATCTGCGCCGTCGACCGCGACCCCGAGACGTTCACCTCGACGCAGTTCGTCGGGCTCGAGGAGGTCGACGACGACCTGATGGACGCCCGCAGGTCGATGCTGGAGATGGACGGATCGCGGCACCGGGCGCTGCGCAAGCTCATCCAGCGCGAGTTCATGCAGCGCAACCTGGTGCGCAACTACGAAGACTTCCTGCGCGGCCTGACCAACGCGACGGTGACCGCGGCGCTCGCGGAACCCGAGTTCGACTTCGTCGAGAAGGTGAGCGCGGACTTTCCCATCCAGGTGCTCGTGCGACTGCTGGACGTGCCCGAGGGCGACACGGGGAAGCTGATCGACTGGGGCAACGAGATGGTCGGCAACACCGACCCGGACTACACCCAGTACCTGGCCGACAGCCCGGAGAGCGAGCAGTACAAGCACCTGCCGTTCCGGTCGCCCACCACGCAGGAGGTCTTCGAGTACGGCCGCGAGCTCGTCCGGCAGCGCAAGGGCGGCGACGGCACGGACCTGATCAGCTTGCTGATCAACCGCACTCCGGAGGACGGCGAGCCGTTGTCGGCCCGCGACTTCGACAACTACTTCCTGCTGCTCGTCATCGCCGGCAACGAGACCACGCGCCACGCCATCAGCCAGACCATGCTGGCCCTGATCGAGAACCCGGACCAGCTCGCGCTGCTCCAACAGCAGCCGGAGCTCCTGCCGGCCGCGGTCGAGGAGTTCCTCCGCTGGGCGTCGCCGGTCTACCACTTCCGCCGCACCGCGACCCGGGACGTCGAGCTCGGCGGCCAGAAGATCAACGAAGGCGACAAGGTCGTGATGTGGTTCGGCTCGGGCAACCGGGACGAAGACGTGTTCGCCGACCCCCACCGGTTCGACGTGACCCGCGGCAACGCCATGGAGCACGTGACCTTCGGCAAGGGCAGCCCGCACCTGTGCCTGGGGAACATGCTGGCGCGCATGGAGATCCGGCTCATGTTCACCGAGCTCCTGCCGCGAATCCGGAACATCGAGCTGGCCGGCGAGGTGACTCGCATCCGCAGCAACTTCGTCAACGGGATCAAGAAGTTCCCGGTGCGGGTGGAGCCGGCCTGACGCCCGTCCCCACTGTCGGAGAAAGCCACACTCGCTCCATTGGGGCCACGGACGGTCACCCGCTGATCGGACGCGCCGGGGTGACTCCCCGGCGAGCCGGTGACGTCGGGCCCGGCCGGGAACCCGCCCGGGACCGCCAGCTCCGGGTGCCGTTCTCCTCCGCCACCATCTGCGCCATGATCTTGCGCACCTGGAGCGCGGCGGCGTCGGCCGCCACGTTCACCTCGCGGCGCGGGCCGTCGCGGTCCAGCACCGACTGCATGATCTCGAGGATGCCGCGCATCGTGTCGTAGTACTCGGCGAAGATCGGCCGGAGCGTGGCCGTCGTCGCTTCGTCCGGGGAGAAGTTGCGGCTGACGCGCCAGACGTGCGTCGTCCGCCCGGAATCGACCGGGGTGATCGCGTGGGTGAAGCGGAAGGTCGGCACCGGCGTGACCCCCTCGGCGTGCACCTCCCAGGTGTTCACCCAGAGGCCGGGGGAGACGAACCCGCCGGTCTCCCGTTGCGGGTGCGCGGCGTCCGCCGGGAGCTCCAGCGCGGCGGCGTGCCAGCCGGCCAGCGGGGCCGGGCTGTAGCTCCGCGAGAACGACACGCTCGTCTCGCTGACCTGGATCTCGAGGGGTGGCGGGGTGCCCCGCAGGACGGGCGGGGTGATGTAGGGATCGACGACGGCAACGTGGGTGATGTCGGCGAAGTTCTCGTGCAGCAACATGACGTTCGCGGCGGTGTCGAGGGTCCCGCCGAAGGTGGACCACTGCTCGTCGCGCAGCCACGGAGTGCGTGGCGGCCGGCGCAGGCCCGCGAGTGCCGCATCACCCATCCACGCCCAGACGAAGGCCCCGTCGTCGTGGACGGGGAAGGCGCGCACATGCGCACCGGGCGGCACCTGGGCCTGTGTGGGGACGCGGATGCAGGCTCCGTCCGGGCCGTAGGCGAAGCCGGTGTACCCGGACACGATCGCGTCGCCCTCGACCCTGCCGAGGCTCAGCGGGTACGGCCGGTGCGCGCAGCGGTCTTCGAGCGCCACCGCCGTGCCGTTCCCGGTCCGGTAGAGCACGACCGGGGCGTCGGCGGCCCGCCGCCCGAGCGGCCGATCACCGACCTCGTCGCCGGTCGCCAGCACGTACCAGGCGTTCGTCGGATAGCGGCGCGCGTCACCCGTGGTGGCCATCGCCGTCCTTCCCCCAATACTTCCCCAATAGTGGAGCCCTCCGGACGATCCCTCTAAAGATCCAGCGTCAGGCGGGCGGAGCGGCACCGCGAGACGCAGATCATCATGAGCTCGTTCGACTCGCGCTCCTCCTCGTTGAGCACCGAGTCCCGGTGGTCGATCTCGCCGTCGACCACCTCCGTCTCGCAGGTACCGCACACGCCCTCGAGGCACGACCCCAGGACGCTCACGCCGGCTTCGTTGACCACCTCGAACACCGACTTGTCCAGCGGC
>JAQSWF010000062.1 GCA_029266775.1 Pseudonocardia sp. | reverse complement strand
CGGCGTCGGGTCGAGGATGTCGATGAGCCGCTTGTGGGTGCGCATCTCGAAGTGCTCGCGCGAGTCCTTGTACTTGTGCGGCGAGCGGATGACGCAGTAGACGTTCTTCTCGGTCGGCAGCGGCACGGGCCCGACGACCCGGGCGCCGGTACGCGTCACCGTCTCGACGATCTTGCGAGCGGACGCGTCGATCGCCTCGTGGTCGTAGGCCTTGAGCCTGATGCGGATCTTCTGTCCCGCCATGGTCGTCCGTCGCCTTCTCTTCCTGCCGCGTGCGGTTTCACTGTCCGGGTGGGGCACCGAGGAGCCCGCGAGGCGGACGACGTCTACCTCGGTCGGTCTCACTGGTGGGTGGCCCCGGTCCACGAGGTCGGGTGTGTCGTTTCCGGAGGAGAACAACCCGGAAAAAACAACACCGACTGCGCAGACCTGTCCCCGGGCACCGGCACCCTCAGGGGGCGCTCGAGGTCGGGGCTCGCGCCGGACTTCGGTGCGGAACTCGAGACATGCTCAGCCCACGCCAAAACTCCTGCGCAACCTCTCAAGTGTGCCACATCTGGTCAGCGGCACCCTTGACGGGGGTCGGGGCGTGGGGACTCCGTCAACAGGAGCCCCCACGGCCCCGAGCGATCAGCTGTTGATCTTGGTGACCTGGCCGGCGCCGACGGTCCGCCCACCCTCGCGGATGGCGAACTGCAGGCCCTCCTCCATGGCGATCGGCTGGATCAGCGACACGCTCATCGAGGTGTTGTCGCCCGGCATGACCATCTCGGTCCCGCTGGGCAGGGTCACCACACCGGTCACGTCCGTCGTCCGGAAGTAGAACTGCGGGCGGTAGTTGTTGAAGAACGGCGTGTGCCGGCCACCCTCGTCCTTGGACAGGATGTAGACCTGGCCCTCGAACTCCGTGTGCGGGGTGATCGAGCCCTGCTTGCAGACGACCTGGCCGCGCTCGACGTCCTCACGCTTCACGCCCCGCAGGAGCAGGCCGACGTTCTCCCCGGCCCGACCCTCGTCGAGGATCTTGCGGAACATCTCGACGCCGGTGACCGTGGTGGTGGTGGACTTCGGCCGGATGCCGACGATCTCGACGGACTCGCTGACCTTCACGATGCCGCGCTCAATGCGGCCGGTGACCACCGTGCCGCGGCCGGTGATCGTGAAGACGTCCTCGACGGGCATGAGGAACGGCTTCTCGGTGTCGCGGACCGGCTCCGGGATCGCCTCGTCGACGGCGTCCATGAGCGCGAGCAGCTTCTCGCTCCACTCGGGGTCGCCCTCGAGCGCCTTGAGCGCCGAGACCTGCACGACCGGGAGGTCGTCACCCGGGTAGTCCTGCGACGACAGAAGCTCACGGACCTCCAGCTCGACGAGCTCGAGGATCTCCTCGTCGTCGACCATGTCCGCCTTGTTCAGCGCCACCACGATGTACGGCACACCGACCTGGCGGGCGAGCAGCACGTGCTCGCGCGTCTGCGGCATCGGGCCGTCCGTGGCGGCGACGACGAGGATGGCGCCGTCCATCTGCGCCGCACCCGTGATCATGTTCTTGATGTAGTCGGCGTGACCGGGGCAGTCCACGTGCGCGTAGTGCCGCTTCTCGGTCTGGTACTCGACGTGCGCGATCGAGATGGTGATGCCGCGCTGCCGCTCCTCGGGCGCCTTGTCGATCTGGTCGAACGCCGAGACGGCGTTCAGCTGGGGGTACTTGTCGTGCAGAACCTTGGTGATGGCCGCCGTCAGCGTGGTCTTGCCGTGGTCGATGTGACCGATGGTGCCGATGTTGACGTGCGGCTTGGTCCGCTCGAACTTCGCCTTCGCCACTGGGGGATCCTCCTGGACTGATGTTTCTCCGCCGTGCTGACGGCAGGTCGTGGTCTTGCGTATCTGTTGCGGGTCTGCCGCGGGCCGGTAGGAGGCCCGCGGCAGGGGTGCGATTACTCGCCGGTGGCCTTTGCGATGATCTCCTTGGCCACGTTGGTCGGGACCTCGGCGTAGGAGTCGAAGACCATCGTGTAGTTGGCCCGACCCTGCGTCCGCGACCGCAGGTCGCCGACGTAGCCGAACATCTCCGACAGCGGGACCAGCGCCCGGACGACGCGGGCGCCCGCCCGCTCCTCCATGGCCTGGATCTGGCCACGGCGCGAGTTCAGGTCGCCGATCACATCGCCCATGTAGTCCTCGGGCGTGGTGACCTCAACGGCCATCAGCGGCTCGAGCAGGGCCGGGTCCGCCTTGCGCGCAGCCTCCTTCAGCGCCATCGAGCCGGCGATCTTGAACGCCATCTCCGACGAGTCCACCTCGTGGTACTGCCCGTCCAGCAGCGTCAGCTTGATGCCCACCAGCGGGTAGCCCGCCAGCACGCCGTACTGCATGGCGTCCTGCGCCCCGGCGTCCACCGACGGGATGTACTCCCGCGGGATCCGGCCGCCGGTGACCTTGTTCTCGAACTCGTACAGCGCTCCATCGGCGGTGCTCAGCGGCTCCAAGGCGATGATCACCCGGGCGAACTGACCCGAGCCACCGGTCTGCTTCTTGTGCGTGTACTCGAGCTTCTCCACCTTGCGGCGGATCGTCTCGCGGTAGGCCACCTGCGGCTTGCCGATGTTGGCCTCGACCCGGAACTCGCTGCGCATCCGGTTGACCAGCACCTCGAGGTGAAGCTCGCCCATCCCCGCGAGGATGGTCTGGCCGGTCTCGTCGTCCAGGGACACCTGGAACGTCGGGTCTTCCTCCGCCAGCTTCTGGATCGCCGTGGAGAGCTTCTCCTGGTCCGCCTTCGTCCGCGGCTCGACGGCCACCTGGATGACCGGGTCCGGGAACGTCATCGACTCCAGGACGACCGGTGACTGCGGGTCGCTCAGGGTGTCCCCGGTGGTGGTGTCCTTGAGTCCGATCACCGCATAGATGTGGCCCACGAGGGCCTCGTCGACCGGGTTCTCCTTGTTGGCGTGCATCTGGAAGATCTTCCCGATGCGCTCCTTGCGCTCCTTGGTCGAGTTCACGACCTGGGAGCCGGCGGCGACCCGACCCGAGTAGACCCGGATGTAGGTCAGCTTGCCGAAGAACGGGTGCGCGGCGATCTTGAAGGCGAGAGCAGAGAACGGCTCGTCCCTCACCGGCCGGCGGCTGGCCGGGGTCTCGCCGTCCGGCAGCACGCCCTCGACCGGCGGCAGTTCGATCGGCGACGGAAGGTAGTCGATCACGGCGTCGAGCAGGGGCTGGACGCCCTTGTTCTTGAACGCCGAGCCGCAGAGCACCGGATAGGCGATGCGGTCGTTCACGATCTTCCGGATGCCGTGCTTGATCTGCTCGACGGTGAGCTCCTCGCCGCCGAGGTAGGTCTCCATCAGGTCGTCGTCCGTCTCGGCGACGGCCTCGACCAGCTTCTCGCGGTACTCGGCGGCCTGGTCGGCGAGCTCGGCCGGGATCTCCTCGACCGTGTAGTCCTCGCCCTTCTGGACCTCACCGCGCCACGTGAGCGCGCGCATCTCGACCAGGTCGATGACGCCGACGAAGTCGCTCTCGGAACCGATCGGCAGCTGGATGGGAAGGGGGCGTGCGTTCAGCCGGTCCTGGATCGTCGACACGGTGAAGTAGAAGTCGGCGCCCAGCTTGTCCATCTTGTTGACGAAGCAGATGCGCGGGACGTCGTACTTCGTGGCCTGCCGCCAGACCTGCTCCGACTGCGGCTCGACACCTTCCTTGCCGTCGAAGACCGCGACGGCACCGTCGAGCACCCGCAGGTTGCGCTCCACCTCGACGGTGAAGTCGACGTGCCCCGGGGTGTCGATCAGGTTGATCTGGTGGCCCTTCCAGAAGCAGGTGGTCGCGGCCGACGTGATCGTGATGCCGCGCTTCTGCTCCTCCTCCATCCAGTCCATGGTGGCGGCGCCGTCGTGCACTTCACCGATCTTGTAGTTGATCCCGGTGTAGAACAGGATCCGCTCGGTGGTGGTGGTCTTGCCGGCGTCGATGTGGGCCATGATGCCGATGTTGCGGACCTTGCCCAGGTCCGTCAGCACGTCCCGTGCCACTGCTCAGCTCTCCCTCTTGGGGTTGGCGCCCGACGGTCGGCCGGTCACCAGCGGTAGTGGGCGAAGGCCTTGTTGGACTCCGCCATCTTGTGCATGTCCTCGCGCCGCTTCACGCTGGCGCCGAGGCCGTTGCTCGCGTCGAGCAGCTCGTTCTGCAGCCGCTCGACCATGGTCTTCTCGCGCCGCTGCCCGGCGTAGTTCACCAGCCAGCGCAGGGCCAGGGTGGTCTGCCGGGGGGCGCGCACCTCGACGGGCACCTGGTAGGTGGCGCCACCGACGCGGCGGCTTTTGACCTCCAGCGCCGGGCGCACGTTGTCCATCGCCCGCTTCAGGGTGACGACCGGGTCCGTGCCGGTCTTCTCCCGCGTGCCCTCCAGTGCCGCGTAGACGATGCGCTCGGCGAGCGAGCGCTTGCCGTCCTTGAGGACCTTGTTCACCAGCTGGGTGACCAGCGGGGAGCTGTAGACCGGGTCGTTGACCAGCGGCCGCTTCGGCGCCGGGCCCTTGCGTGGCATCAGCTCTTCTCCTTCTTCGCGCCGTAGCGGCTGCGCGACTGCTTCCGGTTGCGCACCCCCTGCGTGTCCAGAGAGCCGCGGATCACCTTGTAGCGGACGCCCGGCAGGTCCTTCACCCGGCCACCGCGCACGAGCACGATCGAGTGCTCCTGCAGGTTGTGGCCCTCACCCGGGATGTAGGCCGTGACCTCGATCTGGCTCGACAGCTTCACGCGGGCGACCTTGCGCAGCGCGGAGTTCGGCTTCTTGGGCGTAGTTGTGTACACGCGTGTGCACACCCCGCGGCGCTGCGGACTGCCCTTGAGCGCCGCGGTCTTGGTCTTGGCGACCTTGTCCTGGCGGCCCTTGCGGACCAGCTGCTGGATCGTGGGCATGGACCGTCTGCTTCTTCCCGTCGTGTGCTGCCGAAATCGTGCTGTCGAAACTCGTGGAGCCGGTGCTCGGCCAACCTCGCGGTGCGGCCGGCGGCGGCCGCCGCCCCGGGTCCCGAGGTCGGGCGTGTCGCCCCTGCTCACCGCCCAGGCGAAGTTCGGGGGAACCTCACCGGGGGGAGGAGGTCCCGCGTTCCCGCCGGGGCGCAGCCGCACGAAGGCGACGCGGGGACCATCGGGCACGCGGACCGGCCCGACCAGGTCGAGCGCAAGAACATAGCGTACCCGGCCCGTCGGAAGGGGGTCAAAACGGGCCTCGCTCATGCCGTAGCCGGCATCGGCAGGGTGCCCTACCGCACCGCGCACGGCAAGACCCGTCGTGGCGTATGTCTCGTTCAACAGCCCTTGCCTCGTCGACATTCCCTGGCCGTCCTAGAGCAGCTCGGCCAGCATGCGGGCCGCGCGGGCGGCTCCGCCGGAGTCGACGGGCAGGTAGTCGGGGGTTGCTCGGAGCTCGGCCGCGACGGCGTCGGCGATCATGTCGGGGGTGGCGGTGGCGTAGCTCATCCGCCGCCCGGCGCCGTAGCGCGTGAGCCGGTGCGCCACATGCACTTGCTGCTCGAAGTGGCGCTCGAGCGGGAAGTAGAGGAACGGGCGGCGGGCCGCCACCAGCTCCATCGTCGTCGTGAGCCCACCCTGCACCACGGCGACATCGCAGGCGGCCAGCTCGCGGTGCAGGTCCGGGACGTACCCGCGGACCTCGACCCCGCCGGCCCCACCGACCCCGGCCACCGATGCGGGATCGATCCGCGGCCCGCACACCACGACCATCCGCAGCCCCGCCACCCGCTCCGCCACGGCCGAGCGGGCCGCGACCACCCGGCGCAGCAGGTGGCCTCCGACGCCCGAGCCCCCGACCGCCACCAGGCACACCTGCTCGTCGGGCCCGTACCCCAGGTGGGCCCGCAGCCCCGGTCGGTCGGGCACCGGATCGTCGCCCGTGACGTACCCGGCGAAGTCGAAGTTCGCCTCCGTCCAGTCCCGCACGCTGGGTAGCCCGGGCCCCAGCGGCGCGGTGACGAGGTCCGCCGGGTCGCCGACGAAGATCGAGCGGTCCCGCACGCGCGGGTAGCGCGCGACCTGTTCGATCATCTCCGCGTTGTAGTCGGCGGTCAGGGCCGCCTCGGCCGGTCCTCCGTCGGGCATCGGCAGCCAGCCGACGAAGTCGGTCAACCACGCGAACGGGCTGCGTTTGAGCTCGGGGTTCTCGTGCAGGAAGTAGTCGAGGTCCCAGCCCTCGTCCGCCACGACCAGGTCGAAGGCCTCCTCGGTGACCAGGTCGTGGAACACCATGAAGTTCGCGAGCAGGATCTCGTCCATCCGCCGGTAGGCCTGAAAGATGTGCAGGTCGTGCTCGCCCGCCTCCGACTCGACGTGTCCGCTCTCGCTCGCCAGCCGCCGCGACGCCGGGTGCACCCGCTCTCCCCGCTCGACGAGCAGCTCGGTCGCAGGGTGCTGGGCCAGCCAGTCGACCTCCAGGTCGGGGTGCACCGCCCGCAGCTCGTCGGCGATCGCCACGTCCCGCCGGATGTGCCCCATGCCGATCGGCGAGGAGATGTAGAGGGCACGGCGGCGTCTGCGCAGCGCCCGTGGCCACGTCCGCGGCGGCTGCGGGCGGTCCTGGAGCGACTCCACGAACTCGCGGATGAGGAGGTTGCACCGCACCGGGTCGCCGAGGGACGGCAGGTGGCCGCCGCCTTCGATGGTCACCAGGCCGACGCCGAGCAGCTCGGCCAGCGCGACGCCGTGCGGGTACGGGATGATGCCGTCGCAGTCGCCGTGCACGACCAGGACCGGGCAGCGAACGGCGCGGCAGACGTCCTCGAAGTCCGACTTGGATGTCCTGCCGCGGGCTTCGGCGGTCAGGGCGAGCACGTCGGCGGTCGTCTCGAGGCCCCAGCCGACCGCGTCCTCGATCGGCTTGGTGCGGTGCGGCTCGGTGATCGCGGCGTGCATGAACGCCTCGACGAACTCGTGGTAGCTGCGCAGGCCCTGCTGGTCGCAGTAGGCCGCCACGCTGCCCGCGGCGCCCACGTCGTAGAACGGGCTCTCCCCGGGTTCGACGGGAGCGATGAACGGCGCGACGGTCCCGATGGCCACCACGCCCAGCACCCGTTCCGGGTACCAGGCGGCGGCCTCGAGCCCGTACAACCCGCCCATCGACGTGCCGGCGAACACGGCCCGCTCCACACCGGCGGCGTCGAGGACGGCGACGGCGTCGGCGACGATCTCCTCGTCGGCGTAGTCGTCTGCCGTCGTGGGTCGGTCCGAGCGGCCGTTTCCCCGCGCGTCGTAGGCGACGACCCGGAAGTGCTCGGACAGGTAGGGCACCTGCAGCTTCCACTGCTGCGAATGGAGGATCTGCCACGACGGCATGAAGATGATCGTCGGCTCGCCGGTTCCGAACACCTCGTAGGCGATCTTGACCCCCGCGCGGTCGACGAAGCCGTCGTGGTCCGGCTGACGTGCGCGCATGGGCGTCTCCTTCGACGTGGCCGCCAGCGTGCTCCCCCCGGGTCGGCGCGGTCCACAGGTGTCGGCCGGGTGCTGCGTCAGCCGGTGAGCAAGTGCCTCCGAAGGATGGATGCGTGCCGGCGGGGACCTGAGCTGGAATGCCCTCCAGGGGTGCGTATCTGAAAGGCGCCAGGTGGACGGCGAGAGGACACCCGTGGAGTCAGGTGCCGGCCGGCTGCCCGACGTCCTGCTGCCGCTTGTCGGCCGCACGGCCGAGCTCGCCGAGCTGGAGCGAGCGCTGGCGGCGCCCGACACCCGCCTCCTCACGCTGACGGGGCCGCCCGGCGTCGGCAAGACCCGCCTGGCCCTTTCCGCGGCCCGCGCTGTCGCGGACCGGTTCGCCGACGGCGTGGTGGTTGTCGACCTGTCCCCGGTCCGCGACCCCGACCTCGTGTTGCACGAGGTCGCCAGAGCGCTGGGCCTGCGGGACTCGCCCGGCGGGTCGCTCACCGAGCGCCTCGGACACGTGCTGGCCGACAAGGAGCTCCTGCTCGTGGTGGACAACTGCGAGCACGTGCTCGGCGCGGGACCCGAGCTCGCCGCACCGCTGCGGTCCTGCCCCGCACTGCGGTTGCTCGCCACGAGCCGGGAGCGGCTCAACCTCGGAGGCGAGCGGGAGATCGCGGTGCCGCCGCTGCGCCTCCCCAGCTCCGAGGACACCGTCGAGCCGGCTCGACTCGCCGCCGTCCCCGCCGTCGCGATGCTGGTCGCGCGCGTCCGCGACGTCCGTCCCGACTTCACGGTGACCGACGCCGACGCGGCTGCCCTCGTCGAGATCTGCCGGCGCCTCGACGGGCTTCCGCTGGCGTTGGAGCTGGCCGCGGCCCGGACGAAGCTGTTCACCCTCGTCGAGCTGGCCGACCGGCTGCGGTCGCGGATGGGCGTGCTGACGAGCAGCCCGCGGGACGCGCCCGCCCGCCACCGCACGCTGCGCGCCGCGCTGGAGTGGAGTTACGAGCTGCTCGGGCCGGCCGAGCGCGCGCTGTTCCGCCGGTTATCGATCTTCGTGGGGTCCTGGACGCTGGCCGCTGCCGTCCGGGTCTGCGCCGACGCGGATACCGATCTCGTCGAGACGGTCGGCTCGCTGCTGGACAAGAGCCTCGTGCAGCGCTCGCTGCGCCCCGGGGACGTCAGCGAGTTCGTCCTGCTCGAGAGCCTGCGCGAGTACGCGGCGGAGCTGCTGGCCCGGAGCGACGACCGCGAGTCGACCCGCGATCGGCACGCGGCGTACTTCGCCGAGTGCGCGATGGCGCAGGAGGCCCAGATCGGGACGCCCACGGAGGCGCAGTGGTGGACTCCCGCGTCGACCGCGACCGAGGCCAACCTCGAGATGGCGTTCGAGCAGAGCATGGCGACAGGGGGCACCGAGGCGGCGCTCCGGCTCGCCGCCGCGCTGGGCTGGCATGCCTACCTCCGCGGTCGCCTCGACACCGGGCGAGCCCGGTTGCGGCGGGTGCTCGAGGCAGCCGACACCGGAACCGACCAGTCGGCGGACACCGCCCTCGCCGCCGCGCTCGTCGTCGCGGGCGTGCTGGCGTGGAGCGTCGCCGAGTCGGACGAGGCGGAGCGACTGCTGTCCCGGGGTCTCGAGATCAGCACAGCGGCGGGCGACCTCCGGCAGACCGCCGTTGCCAGCTCGTTCCTCGGTCACCTGGCCCGCGTCGCCGGGCGACCGGCCGACGCCAGCGCCCACCACGAGCTCGCCGCCGACCTCTACCGGCGCATCCCGAGCACGTCCGGCTACGCGTGGACCCGCCACGACCTGGGGCTGCTCGCCCACCGGCAGGGCGATCTCGTGGCGGCGGAGCGCTTCCTCCGTGAGGGCCTGACGCTGTTCCGCGACATCGGCTACCCCTGGGCGATCGGCCGCTGCGCGTGGGCGCTGGCCGTGACCTGCATGAGCCGGTCCGAGATCGACGAGGCGGCGGAGCTCGTCACCGAGGCGATGGTCCGCCACACAGAGGTGGGGGACGCCCGGGGCCTCGCGCTGTGCATGGAGGCTGCGGCCGGCGTGGCCTGCGCGCGGAACTTCGCCGACGTCGCCGCCCGGCTGCTCGGCGCCGCGGAGAGCGAGCGGGAACGGCTGGCCGCGCCCCTGCCCGAGGAGCACCGCCGCGCACACGCCGAGGTGGAGCGAGCCGTCCGAAGGGCACTGGGCGCCGACGGCGCAGAGCGCTCGCGACGCGCGGGCCGGGCGATGGGCGCGACCACCGTGGTCGAGCTCGCTCGCGTGGCTGTCGGGCGGCGCACGGCCGATCCCGTCCGCGGCGTTGCGCAGGCCAGCCCGCTGACCGGACGCGAGCGTCAGGTCGCCGACCTCATCGCGGCCGGGCGCACGAACCGGCAGATCGGGCGGGCACTGGGGATCGCCGAGAAGACCGTCGAGGTACACGTCCACCACGTGATCACCAAGCTCGGCGCGCAGAGCCGCACGGAGGTCGCGGCCTGGGTGGCGCGCAGCGAGCCCCTACATGGTTCTCCCGATACCTCGCGGTGACGCACGGCAGGACCCTCGATGACGCCGCACCCGAGCGGCGCGAGGACGACGAGGAGGCCCGCCATGACCGACATGCTGACCCGACCGCAGCCGGAGTCCGTCGAGCAGGCCGCCGTGACGGCCGAGCATCC
Source organism: Pseudonocardia sp. (assembly GCA_029266775.1). GTDB lineage: Bacteria > Actinomycetota > Actinomycetes > Mycobacteriales > Pseudonocardiaceae > Pseudonocardia. The sequence continues at coordinate 3,271 of JAQSWF010000062.1, read as the reverse complement.
GCTGGCCGGGTTGCTGCGCGCCGCCGCCCGGCGCGGCCTGCCGCCCGTGGACCCGACGATCGCCGTCTGCCCGGCCCCTCCGGGGCCTTGTGCCGCTGCCGTCGCCCTCGGCGGGCTGTCGGTGGTGGCTGCGGATGTCCCCCGCGAGTGGGTGTGCGAGCACACGCCGACCGGGCCCGGGGCAGCCGTCGCCCCGCACCTGGTCGAGGCGCTCGCCATCCGGCTCGGGGTACCGACCCCACCGGTGCACGTCCTGCTCGCCGCGCGCAAGCCACCGCAGGCCGGGCCTCGGGCAGCGTTGTGGCCGGGAGGTCGGGTCCGTCCGGAGTGGGCCGCCTGCCGCACCGACGTCGTCGCCTACACCGATGCCGACGGCGGCGTCATCGCGATCGGGCGGGGACCCGGTGGCCGGTGGGACCTGTCGGTCGAGCTCGACGGCGCCGACCGGCCGTGGCTGCGCGCATCGACGGTTGTGCAGGGCCGCGAGCTGCTCGAGGCAGCCCGGACCGTCGCGCCCGGCGACCTGTTCGCCTCGGTTCCTGCCTACGACGCGACGAGCGTGCGGACCTACCTGTGCGGCGGGTTCCGGGTGATCGGCGCCGAGGCGCTGTTCCTCACCCGGCCGGCACCCCTACATGGTTCCCCTGATACCTCCCCGCCGGGCCCGTCGCCACGCTGAAGGAGCTCTCCGACGGAGAGCCGTAGGCGGACGACGAGGAGGACCGGAACATGATCGACGTGGTGAGCAGGCTCGTGGCCGTGAAGGAGAAGACCTCGACGGCGCTCAAGGCCGCGGAGTCGGACCCCGGGGCCTCGGTCGTCCTGGTCGCGGTGGTCCGCGAGTTCGACACCAAGGCGGACAAGGCGGGACGGCAGTCGGCGACCGAGGCCGGAGCGCGCGACGCGGTCATCGAGCTGGAGCAGGCGGGCGACAGCGCCAAGGCAGCGGTCGAGGCCGACCCCGGTGCATCCGAGGAGACGAACCAGGCAGTGCAGGACGCGCACCTGGCGATCTGCATCCTCAAGACCGAGGTCTGAGGGCCACTGCGTCGACGGGGTCGGTCGTGGTGACCGTCGCCGCTCGTCGTCCGGAAAGCCACGTTCCCGACGTCACGCGTCCGGAACGTGGCTTTCCGGACACAACGGGCGGCGAGCCTCGGGAGCGCGGCGTGGCGAACGTGACGTCGCTTCAGCCCGACATCACCTGACGAGCCGAGTTACCGTCGAATCGTGTCCGTGAAGCCGCGCGTGGCTGTGATCGGCGCGGGGTTCGGTGGGCTCGGCGCGGCGATCGCGCTGCGTGACGAGGGTGCGGACGTCGTCGTGCTCGAGCGCGGCGACGACGTCGGCGGCGTCTGGCGGGACAACACTTATCCGGGTGCTGCGTGCGACATCCCTTCGCACCTCTACTCGTTCTCGTTCGCCCCCGACCACCGGTGGAGCAGGCGCTTCGCCCCTCAGGCGGACATCCTGCGGTACCTGCAGCGGGTCGCGGGCGAGCGCGGACTGCGGCCCCTCCTCCGCACGGGCACCGAGGTCACCGAAGCGCGCTACGACGACGACCGCCAGGTCTGGGAGCTGACCACGGCAACCGGCGACACGGTGGAGGCCGAGGTGCTCGTGCCCGCGTGCGGGCAGCTCACCCGCCCTGCGCTGCCCGACATCCCGGGGATCGGAACCTTCCGCGGCGCGGTGATCCACTCCGCCCGCTGGGACCACTCCGTGGACCTGCGCGGTCGGCGGGTCGCCGTCGTCGGCACCGGCGCGAGCGCCGTGCAGATCGTGCCGGCCATCGTCGACGACGTCGCCGCGCTGACCGTGTTCCAGCGCTCGGCGTCCCACCTGGCGCCGAAGCCGGATCGGCGCTACACCGCGCTGCACCGCCTCCTGTTCCGCCGCTTTCCGGTGTGGCAACGGGCGGTCCGCGCGGTGCTGATGGGGGTGTTCGAGCGGGCCGGGGCGGCGCCGGTGCAGCCGGCTCCCGCGCCGGCGCGGCGGGTGTGGGAGTGGCTGCTGCGCGCGCAGGTGCCCGACGGCGACCTCCGGTCGCGCCTGCGGCCCGACCACGAGCTGGGCTGCCGGCGCATCCTCGTGTCCTCCGACTACCACCGCGCCCTGCGCAGGCCGCACGTTGATCTCGTCACCGCGCCGATCGTCGAGCTGACACCGGAGGGCGTGCGCACCGCGGACGGGGTGGAGCACCCCGTCGACGTCGTGGTGTTCGGCACCGGCTTCGCGGCGGCGGAGTTCCTCGCCCCGATGAAGGTGTTCGGCCGCGACGGCCGGGAGCTCTCCGACGAGTGGCGTGACGGTGCCCGCGCGCACCTCGGGATGACCGTCCCCGGCTTTCCGAACCTGTTCCTCGTCCACGGCCCCAACACTGCGCTGCGTGCGGGCTCGGTCGTGCACATGCTCGAGTGCCAGGCGCGCTACATCCGGCAGGCGGTCCGGCGTATCGGCGCCGGCCTGCGGAGCCTCGAGGTGCGGCACGACGTCGCCGAGGCGTCCGACGCGGAGATGCAGCGGCGCCTCGGGGCCGGCGCCCGGCGGTCGGTCAACGACTGGCCGGGCACGATGGGCGAGTACGCGCGTCGCACCGCGCACTTCGACGACGCGGAGTACCGGGCGACGTGAGCCACCGGCGTCGCCGTGCCGCGGCGGCATGATCGCCGGTGGCCGGAGTACATCTGCGCGCGAGTCGCGCCCGCCCCTCGATCGAAGCGAACGCGGCCTTCGCTCGGTTGATCCGACCGAACGCCGCGTTCGCTCATTCGGCCCGGGGCGCCCGTGGGTCGCCTCACGCCGAGAACGCCGGAGGGGCCGGACATCGCCACGGGAGAGCGGTGTCCGGCCCCTCCGGGGACCGAGCTTCGGGGTGCTCAGCCAGCTTTCGCAGGCCGAGTAGGGACCGTTACCGGTAGTCGCGCCCGAAGTCGTAGTCGTCGAGCGGTACGGCAGCACCCGTGCCCGTGCCGAACACGTCCGGGCTGTAGTAGCCGTCGTCGTAGCTCGGCAGCGCGTAGGCGGCCGCGCGGGCCTCCTCCGTGGGCTGGACCTGGATGTTGCGGTACCGGCTGATCCCCGTACCGGCCGGGATCAGCTTGCCGATGATCACGTTCTCCTTCAGCCCGACGAGCTTGTCGCGCTTTCCGTTGATCGCGGCATCGGTGAGGATCCGGGTGGTCTCCTGGAACGACGCCGCGGACAGCCACGACTCCGTCGCCAGCGAGGCCTTCGTGATCCCCATCAGCACCGGGCGACCCGAGGCGGG
>JAQSWF010000261.1 GCA_029266775.1 Pseudonocardia sp. | reverse complement strand
CGCAGAGCACGTCGCTACTCGACGGGCGGGATGTCGAGTACATCCCGTACGTCGGCGCGCGTGACATCCCGGGCGTGCTGCGGTCCCTGATGCGGGCTCACGCGCTCTACCGGCGCAGCCGCCCGCAGCGGGCGGTGTCGACCGGCTCGGGACTCGCGCTGGGCTACCTGCCCTACCTGGCCGCGCGCGGCGTCGAATGCCACTACATCGAGAGCGCGGCGCGGGTCGGGGGCCCTTCGCTGACCGGCCGGATCCTGCGCTGGGTACCGCGGGTACGGACCTACACGCAGTACCGGCACTGGAGCGGGCCGCACTGGCGCTACGGCGGCAGCGGCTTCGACGCCTACGAGCCGGCGCCCGGCGGCGCCTCGTTCGGTGAGCGGATCCGGGTCGTCGTCACCGTCGGCACCGCGATGGAATTCCCCTTCGCCCGACTGATGGGCGCGCTCGCGCCGCTGCTCGAGCCCGGAGGTGATCTGGAGCGGGTCACCGGCCTGCCGGTCGACGTGCTGTGGCAGACCGGATGTACCCCCACCGACGGCCTGCCCCTGACCGCGACGCCGTTCCTGCCGGCCGCGGACCTGGTCGCCGCACTCGCCGAGGCGGATATCGTGGTGAGTCACGCCGGCACCGGCTCGGTGCTGGCGAACCTGGCCGCGGGCCGCTTCGCGGTGGTCGTCAGCCGTCTCGCGGAGTTCGGCGAGGCCGTGGACGACCACCAACAAGAGCTGGCCGAGGAGCTGGTGGAACGCGGGCTCGCGATCCACCGAGACCCCGAGAAGATCACTGTGGACGACCTGTTGGACACCCGGCAGCACGCAGTCCGTCGCGTGCCCCACGTTCCCCCCTTCGTGTTGCGGTGAGCGAGTTGGCAAACGAAGCGATGGCTCCCGCGGCCGTCGTCACCGCCGACCCGATCTCCGACCCACGGTGGCACCGCCTCGCCACCGCACCGGGATCCTGCCTGTTCACGTCGCCGCCGTGGATCGCCGCCGTGTGCGGAACCTACGGCTTCACCGCGGACGCGCGGCTCGCGGTGGACGACGCCGGCGTACCCGTCGGGGGCCTGACGTGGGTGACGGTCGACGACCCGCGCGGCCGCCGTCTGCTGAGCCTGCCGTTCTCCGACCGGGCAGACCCGCCGGTGCCCGACACCGCCACCTGGGACGCGCTGTTCGACGAATCGATCGCGTCCGCTCGGGGTCCGTTCACGCTGCGCTGCCTCGACACCTCTCCCGCAGCGTCCAGCGACCGGCTGCAGCGGGTCGGCGAGGCGGCCTGGCACGGCACGCCGCTCGACGCCGGGACGGACGAGCTGCGCCGCCGGATCAGCAGCGTGTCGCGGCGCAACATCGCCGCGGCGGAGCGGGCCGGCGTCCGCGTCGAGGTCCGCGACGACCTGGAGGCGGTGCGCGCCATGCACCGGCTGCACGTGGGGCTGCGCAAGAACAAGTACCGGCTGCTCGCCCAGCCCCTGGAGTTCTTCGAGCGGATCTGGCAGGAGTTCGCCCCGGACGGCCGCTGTTCGACGCTGCTCGCCACGCTGGACGGCCAGGTCATCGCGGCGGCGCTGTTCCTCGAGTGGAACGGTGTCCTCTACTACAAGTTCGGCGCCTCGCTGCAGGAGCACCTGAAGGTGCGCCCGAACGACGCCATCTACTGGACCGGCATCGGTGTCGGGGTCGAGCGTGGGCTCGGCCTCGTGGACTGGGGACTCAGCGACCTGGACCAGCCCGGGCTGGTCGGCTTCAAGCGCAAGTGGGCCACCGACGAGCGGCGTCTGCTGACGCTGCGGGCCGGGACGGCCGAGCCCCGCCCCGGGCAGCGCGAGTTCGGTGACGCGCTCGGCGGGCTGACCCACCTGCTCACCGAGGACTCGGTCCCCGACGACGTGACCGAGCGCGCCGGCGCCCTTCTCTACCGCTACTTCTGCTGACAATTCTGCGTTTCGACTTTCTTCGGGGCAACGGAGGATTCACCATGACTGTCGGGCACGACGGATCGAGCGCGCACGACGGCACCGTCGTCGTGGTCGGGCAGGGCTACGTCGGCCTTCCGCTGGCGGTACGCGCGGTCGAGGTCGGCCACAACGTGGTCGGGTTCGACCTCGACAAGTCGCGGGTCGACCGGCTGCGCCGCGGCGACAGCTTCATCGACGACATCTCCGACGACGAGCTCGCCGCCGTGCTGCGCACGGGTCGCTACACCGCCAGCGACAACCCCGCCGACCTCGCCGGTTTCTCGATCGCGGTGGTCTGCGTGCCGACGCCGCTGCGCGACGGGGCCCCGGACCTGAGCTACATCGAAGACTCCGCGCACATGCTCGCGCCGCACGTGCGGCCCGGCGCCACGGTGGTGCTGGAGTCCACCACGTACCCGGGGACCACCGAGGAGGTCTTCCTGCCGATCCTCGAGGCCGGCTCCGGGCTGCGCGCGGGAGCCGACTTCCACGTCGGCTACTCCCCCGAGCGCATCGACCCCAGCAACACCACCTGGGGCCTGCGCAACACGCCCAAGATCGTGTCGGGGATCGACGAGGCGTCGTCGGCCGCGCTCGCCGGCTTCTACGGCGGCATCGTGGACCGCGTCGTGCCCGCGCCCGGCACCCGGGAAGCCGAGCTGGCGAAGCTGCTGGAGAACACCTTCCGGCACGTCAACATCGCGCTGGTCAACGAGCTCGCGATCTACTGCCACGAGCTCGGCATCGACGTCTGGTCGGTGATCGACATGGCGGCGACCAAGCCCTTCGGGTTCATGAAGTTCACCCCCGGACCCGGCGTCGGCGGCCACTGCCTGCCGATCGATCCGTCGTACCTGTCCTGGCAGGTGCGGCGCGCACTCGGGCGAACCTTCCGGTTCGTCGAGATCGCCAACGACGTCAACGACAACATGCCGGGCTACGTCGTGAACCGGGTGATCGAACACCTCAATCGCCGGCGCCTCGCCGTCAACGGCAGCCGGATCCTGCTGGTCGGCCTGACCTACAAGCGGAACTCCGGGGACGCCCGTCAGTCGCCCGCCACGATGGTGGCCCGGCGGCTGGTCGATCTCGGCGCGCAGCTGCGCGCGGTGGACCCGCTGATCCCGGCCGCGGAGGTCCCGGCCGAGGTGCGGCTCGTCGACTGCACGCCCGAGACGCTCGCCGAGACCGACCTCGTGGTGGTCCTCGCCGACCACGACGACGTCGACTGGGAGCTCCTCGAGCAGCATGGCGACCGCGTCTTGGACACCCGCAACCGCCTCACGGGAGCCGCGGTCGACCGGTTGTAGGAACTGGTCGAGCGGGCCGGTGCAACCGGGGCCGGGGGGGACCGCCCATGATGCGGATCTGCGCGCCGGTTGAGGGTCTGCGCGCGCCATAGCGCGCGCAGAGACTCGCCTCGCGCGCGGATCGGGCGGATTCCCGCAGGCCGCACGGGAAACCGAGCAGACCCGCGTCCCCGATCGACGAAGACGCCCGCAGCGGGCGAGGAGGTCCGTCACCCCGACCGGCGTCGCGACCGCCGCGCAGCCGTGCGCCATCGACTCCAGCAGAGCTGGCCGCCACGCCGATGCTCATCGTCGACGGATTCCGTGCTCGCCTGCCCCTTCGGAACTGCACCTGCGCGTCTACCGAGGAACGGCACGTGCTCCCGCCTCGTGCGGTTCCCGTGCCGGCGCGGCCTTTGGTTCGT
>JAQSWF010000061.1 GCA_029266775.1 Pseudonocardia sp. | reverse complement strand
GGCGGCCCGGACCTCCACCACCGAGCGTGACGACTCGACCACCACGACCGCCGACGGCGACAGCGGCTCGGACGAGGACGACGACGACGACTGAGGCGTGTCGTGCAGGTCGGTGCCGCACCGGAGGATGGCGGCAGGACGAGGCCGCGCCCGTCTGCTGACCCAGCCGGCCTGACGCGCCCGCTCCCGTGATGTGATCGTCGTTTGGCGCGACGGCCGCGCGCTAGCGCTCGCGCCTCGTCGGCCGCCCGGACGGAACGTCCGGAGGGCCGTCCTCCCAGCTGAGCACGATGCCGTGGTCGGCCAGCCAGGCGTCGAGGTCGTGGCCGTGCGCCGCGAGCCCGTCGACGGTGGCGTGCGAGCAGCGCAGCGCGTGTTCGGCCAGCCTCGGCTCGAGCAGGCCGCCGGCGACGGCCGCGACGAACTCGTCGAGGTCGATCACGGTCGCGTCGCGCCCGGTGCGCAGCACGATGTCGAGGTAGAGATCGGTCAGCCGCCAGCGCTCGCCGTCGCGCTCGATCGCGCAGACGTCCAGGTAGAGGTCCTGGTCGCGCTTGTGCCCGGGATTCCACGAGAAGTCGGTGACGGCAAGTCCGAGCGCGGGCAGCAGCCACGAGCGCATCCAGTGGGCGCTGGCCCGGCCGACCATGGGCCGGCTCATGTAGAGGCCGAACGCGGTGACCCGGTACGCCGCAACCTGCCGGGTGAAGCCCTTGTTGTCGACGCTCACCCGGGCGGGCACATCGAACGTCACGATCTTGGGTGGGTGCATCGGGCCCGATCCTGGCAGAGCCCGTCCCGCCGGAGGATCCGGCGGTGACGGTTTTGTCGGGGGCCGCTCGTACCCTGGAGGACGTGGCATTCGCGACCGAGATCCCCGGCTCTGCGGCCGACGTGCAGCACCACGACGGCCCGCCCGTGGACGCCGAGCACATCCCCCTCGCGCACTCCGAGCACCGCCCGGTGGGCGAGATCCCGCGCACCGGCGGGCGCTTCGACGTCGTCAGTCCGCACCAGCCGGCTGGCGACCAACCGGCCGCGATCGTGGAGCTGGAGCGCCGCCTCCGCGAGGGCGAGCAGGACGTCGTGCTGCTGGGCGCCACCGGCACCGGGAAGTCGGCCACCACGGCGTGGCTGATCGAGCGGCTGCAGCGGCCCACCCTGGTGATGGCGCCGAACAAGACCCTCGCGGCCCAGCTGGCGAACGAGCTGCGGGAGATGCTGCCGCACAACGCGGTCGAGTACTTCGTCTCCTACTACGACTACTACCAGCCCGAGGCGTACATCGCGCAGACGGACACGTACATCGAGAAGGACTCCTCGATCAACGAGGATGTCGAGCGGCTGCGGCACTCGGCCACGCACAACCTGCTCTCGCGACGAGACGTCGTCGTGGTGGCGTCGGTGTCGTGCATCTACGGCCTGGGCACGCCGCAGAGCTACCTGGACCGGTCGGTCGAGCTGCGGGTCGGCGAGGAGGTCGAGCGGGACGTGCTCCTGCGCGCGTTGGTCGACGTGCAGTACGTGCGCAACGACATGGCCTTCAACCGCGGCACGTTCCGCGTCCGGGGCGACACCGTCGAGATCATCCCCGCGTACGAGGAGCTCGCGGTGCGCATCGAGTTCTTCGGCGACGAGATCGAGGCGCTGTACTACCTGCACCCGCTCACCGGAGAGGTCATCCGCCAGGTCGACGAGCTGCGCATCTTCCCGGCCACCCACTACGTCGCCGGGCCCGAACGGATGGCGCGGGCGGTCCGGGACATCGAGGCCGAGCTGGCTGACCGGCTCGCCGAGCTGGAGCGCCAGGGCAAGCTGCTCGAGGCCCAGCGCCTGCGGATGCGCACCCAGTACGACGTCGAGATGATCCGCCAGGTCGGGTTCTGCTCGGGCATCGAGAACTACTCGCGCCACATCGACGGCCGCGGCCCGGGTACCGCGCCGGCCACGCTGATCGACTACTTCCCGGACGACTTTCTGCTGGTCATCGACGAGTCGCACGTCACCGTGCCGCAGATCGGCGGCATGTACGAGGGCGACATGTCGCGCAAGCGCAACCTCGTGGACTTCGGCTTCCGGCTGCCGTCCGCGGTGGACAACCGGCCGCTGACGTGGGAGGAGTTCGCCGACCGTATCGGCCAGACCGTGTACCTGTCGGCGACCCCCGGCCCGTACGAGCTCAGCCGCACCGGCGGGGAGTTCGTCGAGCAGGTCATCCGGCCCACCGGCCTGGTGGACCCGCACGTCGTCGTCAAGCCCACCAAGGGTCAGATCGACGACCTGGTGCACGAGATCCGGGCGCGCGCCGAGCGGGACGAGCGGGCACTGGTCACTACGCTGACCAAGAAGATGGCCGAAGACCTCACGGACTACCTGCTGGAGCTCGGCATCCGCGTGCGCTACCTGCACTCGGAGGTGGACACGCTGCGTCGGGTCGAGCTGCTCCGCCAGCTGCGGATGGGGGAGTTCGACGTGCTGGTGGGCATCAACCTGCTGCGCGAGGGCCTGGACCTGCCGGAGGTGTCGCTGGTCGCGATCCTGGACGCCGACAAGGAGGGTTTCCTGCGCTCGGGCACCTCGCTGATCCAGACGATCGGCCGCGCCGCCCGCAATGTGTCCGGCGAGGTGCACATGTACGCCGACACGATCACCGACTCGATGCGGTACGCCATCGACGAGACCGAGCGGCGTCGGGCGAAGCAGATTGCCTACAACGAGGCGAACGGGATCGACCCGCAGCCACTGCGCAAGAAGATCGCCGACATCCTGGACCAGGTGTACCGGGAGGCCGACGACTCGGGCGTCCCCGTCGGCGGCTCCGGCCGTAACGCCTCGCGCGGCAAGCGCGCAGCGGGGGAGCCCGGCCGGGCGAGCTCGGGAGTCGTCGCCGGCCGCGACTCGTCGACGATGCCGCGCGCGGAGCTCGCCGATCTCGTGCAGCAGCTGTCGGACCAGATGCTCGCCGCGGCGCGGGATCTGCAGTTCGAGCTGGCCGCACGGTTGCGCGACGAGATCGCCGACCTCAAGAAAGAGCTGCGGGGGATGGACGCGGCCGGCGTCCGGTAGGACGACGCGCGCCGGCGCCGTGGCCCGGCCGCGCAGATCGGGCCGGTGACCGGGGGGTTTCGGGTGGACGGAGCTCGGGCCGCTACCGTGGGGTAATTGGGGGCCGGGGCTTCCCCCGGTCACAGTGTCGGGCCCGTCGGGGACGGGCCTCGGAGGCGAGCGAGGAGGTCGCGTGCGCAGCACGTCCACCGGCAACCGCCTGGACGCGCGCGGCGCCGGCTTTCCTGCTCGTCTCCGCGCTCACCTCCGCGCGCGGCTCGCCGAGCCCGTCCGCGTGCTGCCGTTCACGCTGCCGGTGCTCGCCGCGGTCCTGACGGGGCTGCTGCTGCACACCCGCGGCTACCACATCGACCTCGAGGTGTACCGGCTCGGCGTGGCCACCTGGCTGGCCGGCGGCGACATGTATGGCCCGCTGCCCCCGACGATCAGCGGCCTTCCACTGCCGTTCATCTACCCCCCGTTCGCGGCGATGGTGCTCCTGCCGTTGGAGGCGCTGCCGTGGACGGCGGCGTGGATCGCCCTGTTCACGGCGTCGCTCGTCGCGCTGGCCGGCACGCTGTACGTCGTGGCCCGGAGCGTCTGGCCCGCCGGGGGACCGGGCGGGGCCGTCTCCGTGGCCTCGATTGCGCTGCCGCCGGCCCTGCTGCTCGAGCCGGTGTTCGAGACCTTCGACTTCGGCCAGGTCAACCTCGTGCTGATGGCGCTGGTCACGGTGGACTGCCTGGCCGCGCGCACGCGCTGGCCGCGCGGCCTGCTGGTCGGGCTGGCCGCGGCGATCAAGCTGACCCCCGGGGCGTTCGTGCTGTTCTTCCTCCTGCGCCGTGATGCGCGAGCGGCGGGCGTCGCGATCGGGACTGCGGCGGCCGCGACCGCGCTGGGGTTCCTCGTCGACCCGGCGGCATCGGCCCGCTACTGGTTCGGGGGGCCGGCCAGCGGCGTGAGCGGCTCGGTGTTCTACACCAACCAGACGATCCAGGCGGTTCTGGCGCGCGCCGCCGTGCCGGAGTTGGGCGCCAAGGTGATCTGGTTGGCGCTCACGGTGGTGCTGCTCGCGCTCGTCGTCCCGATGGTGCGCCGTGCCGAGCTCGCGCTCGCTCTGGTGACGGTCAGCGGGTTCGCGCTGCTGGCCAGCCCCACCTCCTGGTCCCACCACTGGGTGTGGATCGCTCCGGCGCTGCTCGTCGTCGTCGCGTACGCGGTCCGGCTGCGCTCGGTCGGTTGGGCGGTGGCAGGCGCGGTGCTGACGGTCGCCTTCGTCGCCGCCCCGTTCCGCTTCCTGCCCCACGAGCTGGATCAGGAGCTGAGCTGGACCGCCGCCCAGCAGGTCGTCGGGGCGACGTACGTGATCGTCGGCATCGCCGCACTGGTGGCACTGCGCCTGGCGTTCGCGCGGGGCGCCGTACCCGTCGTCGGAAAGCCGGCGAAGGCGGCGTCGCGGCTGTGACACCGGACGAGCTGCTCGCGTACTGCCTGCGCAAGCCGGGCGCGGAGCCCGACGAGCCGTGGGAGGGCGACCTCGTCGCCAAGGTGGGAGGCAAGATCTTCGCGTTCCTCGGCGACGGCCTGACGGTGAAGTGCGGCCGAAACGCTGACGAGGCTGCGGAGCTGCGCTGGCGCTACCCGGACTCCGTGTCCGTCTCGCCGTACATCGGGCGGCACGGCTGGAACCGGATCCGTCTCGACGGGGCGATGCCGGACGACGAGCTGCGCGAGCTGGTGGACGCGTCGTACGACGCGGTGGTCGCCAAGCTGCCCAAGTCCCGCCGTCCGGAGTGAGGGGCGTCCTGATCGTCGGCCGGGTCCTGCTGGGCGCCCCCCGACCGGTCCTGGCCTCGGTACGCAGCATGACGGAAGCCGTTCGCGCAACTGGCTGAACGGACAGTGTTGCCGCCTGCCGCTGCCATGCGAGTCTCCGGAGCGGAGGTCTCCCGGTGGACGATGCGGTCTGCGCGATCCGACCCGGTACCGACGTGGTCCGCTATGCGCGCCTGCTCGCCCGGACCCACGACGCGCTGCTGTCGGGCGGGCTGCCGCCCGTCGACCCGCGCCGGCTCGTCGCGCGCTCGTGGCAGCGGGTTCGCGCGCACGGCGTCGACCCGGACCGGGGCGAGCCGCCCGGGCCACTGCCCGCGCTGCAGGTCGAGCGCCGGCGAGCGACCTCGCCGCTGCACCGCGTGCTGCCCGAGCTGCGCTCCTCGCTGACCGCGGTGGCCGAGGACGCGCGCCACGTCATGGTGATCACGGACACGGACGGCGTGCTGCTGTGGCGTGAGGGTTCTACTCGCGTCCGCCACCGGGCCGACGCGCTGGGCTTCACCGAGGGCGCCCGCTGGACCGAGTCGACGGTCGGAACCAACGCGATCGGGACGGCGCTGGCCGAGGACGCGCCGGTACAGATCTTCTCCGCCGAGCACTTCGTGCGCACCCACCACGGCTGGACCTGCACCGCCTGCCCCGTGCACGACCCGCGGAGCGGCGAGCTGCTGGGCGTCGTCGACGTCAGCGGGCCGGCCGAGACCGTGCACCCGACGACCGTGGCGCTCGTCGGCTCCGCGGTGAAGCTCGCCGAGGCGAGCCTCTGGCGCCACCACGAGAGCCGGCTCGAGGCGCTCCGTTCGTGGGCGGTGCCGACGCTGGCCGGGGCCGGCGGGCCGGGGCTCGTGGTAGACGACCACGGCTGGGTCGCTGCCGTGCGAGGGCTGCCGCGCCTGGAGCGAGTGGCCGTTCCGTCCGCGGACGGTCCGGTCGCGGTACCTGGGCTGGGACTGTGTGTGCCCGAGTCGGTGCCGGGTGGCTGGCTGCTGCGGCCGGCCGGGAGCGCGGCCCTGCGCCTCACCCTCGACCTCGACGCCCGCCCGCCGCGGGCCGTCGTCGCGGGCACGAGCGTGTGGGTGCACCCTCTCTCGACCCGGCACGCCGAGGTGCTGCTGCTGCTGGCGCGAGCAGGCCGGGCCGGAATGAACGCCGCCGCGCTCTCCCAGGCCCTGTACGGGTCCGTCGGTAGCCTCGTGACGATTCGCGCCGAGGTGTCGCGACTGCGCAAGGCAGTCGGCGGCCTGCTGCTGGCCCGGCCCTACCGCCTGGCGCCGGAGGTCGAGGTGGTCGTGCCCGACCTGGCGACGAGCCGGTTCGTCGCATCCTCGACTGCGCCGGGGGTGCGAGCGCTCGCCGCCCACTGACCCCGCCGCAACCAGAGCCATCGCGGCGGGCGGGCTGCAACGTCGCTGCAACCCTCGTACCGCACGCCCGCGGGTTGTGCACTTACGCCTGTGAGCGCGGTCACCGATGCGCAGCTGCCGCTGGTGTCCGGCTCCACCCTGGGCATCGTCGCCAACCCCATGTCCGGTCGCGACATCCGCCGCCTCGTCGCGCGCGCGTCGGTGTTCCCGAATGCCGAGAAGACCAACATGGTGCTGCGGCTGCTCGCCGCCGCCGGCGCCGTGGGAGTCGAACGGGTGCTGGTCTCGACCGACGGCATGGGCGTCGCCGCCGGGGTCGCGCGGGCGCGGGACAAACGCCGCGCGTCCGAGGGACGGTGGCCGGAGCCCGAGTTCGTGGAGCTGGGCGCGCTGGTCGGGACGGCCGACGACACCCGCTCGCTCGTGGCCGCCATGCGTGCGCGAGGCGCTGCGGTGATCGTGCTGCTCGGTGGCGACGGCACCGTCCGCGCGGCTGCCGCGACGAGCGGTGATGTTCCCCTCCTACCCCTGTCCACCGGCACCAACAACGCCTTCCCCGAGATGTGGGAGGCCACCGTCGCGGGTACGGCGGCCGCGCTGCTTGCCACGGCGCGTGTCGACACCGGCGAGGTAACCCGGCGCACGAAGACGTTGCACGTGGCAGCGGGCGATACGCGCGAGATCGCGCTGGTGGACGTCTGCGTGTCGACGGTCGCGCACGTCGGCTCCCGGGCGCTCTGGCAGCCGGAAACCCTGCGCGAGCTCTACTGCGCCTTCGCCGAGCCGCACGCCATCGGTTTGTCCAGCATCGCCGGGCTCACCCACCCGGTGGCCCGCACCGCACCCCACGGCGTCGCCGTCCGGCTCGGCCCGGCGTCCGACGGCGCGGGTTACAGCGTGCTCGCGCCCATCGCGCCCGGCGTCCTCGCGTCGATCGACGTCGTCGAGGCCGGTCCGTTGTTGGCCGGCGACGTGCGACGCGTCGGGCTGGACCGCGGCACCGTCGCCGTCGACGGCGAGCGGGAGATCGCCTTCGGGCCGTCGGACCCCGTCACCGTCACGCTCGCCGCGGAGGGCCCACGCGTGCTGGACGTGCGCGCGGCGCTGGCGGCCGCCGCGGGCCGACGCCTGCTGGTGACGGTCGCCCTCCAGGCGGCTCGGCGATGACGCCCGCGGCGGGTGACGGGACTTCGGAGTTGACGAAGAACAAGGAGGAGAACGTGACGATCTTCGTGATACCCAAGGAGCTGATGTCGTGGCCGGCACCCTCACCCAGCAGCCGACCAACGAGCTCACGCCCGACGCGCTGCTCGACGCCTACCGGACGTTGCGCACCATCCGCGACTTCGAGGAGCGGGTGCACGAGGAGTTCGCCAGCGGCGACATCCCCGGCTTCGTCCACCTCTACGCCGGCGAGGAGGCCTCGGCCACCGGCGTGTGCAGCCATCTCGACGACCGCGACGCCATCGCCTCCACCCACCACGGGCACGGCCACTGCATCGCCAAAGGCGTCGACGTGCAGGGCATGATGGCCGAGATCTTCGGCAGGGCCACGGGCTCGTGCCGTGGCAAGGGCGGATCGATGCACATCGCCGACCTATCCAAGGGCATGCTCGGCGCGAACGGCATCGTCGGTGGTGGCCCGCCGCTCATCTGCGGACGCGCGCTCGCCTCCACGATGAAGGGCGACGGCGGCGTCGCCGTCGCGTTCTTCGGAGACGGCGCCTCCAACCAGGGCACGACGCTGGAGTCGATGAACCTGGCCTCGATCTGGAACCTGCCGGCGATCTTCGTGGCGGAGAACAACGGTTACGCCGAGGCGACCTCGTCGAGCTGGTCCGTGGCCACCGCCGACATCGCCGACCGCGCCGCCGCGTTCGGGATGCCGGGTGTGATCGTTGACGGGTTCGACTTCTTCGCGGTGCACGAGGCGGCGGGCGAGGCCGTGGCCCGGGCCCGGGCCCGGGCCCGGGCCCGCGAGGGTGGCGGACCGACGCTCATCGAAGTCAAGTTCACCCGCTACTTCGGCCACTTCGAGGGCGACCAGCAGCTCTACCGCGCCGACGAGGTCGCACACGCACGCGCCAACCTCGACTGCCTGAAGGTGTTCCGCGCCCGCGTCACCGATGCCGGCCGGCTCACCGACGACCAGCTCGACCAGGTCGACCAGGAGGTGGGTAAAGCGATCGACGCAGCCGTCACCGCCGCGAAGGCCGCGCCCAAGCCGGCGCCCGACGACCTGCTCACCGACGTCTACGTCTCGTACTAGCGAAGCCCGAGGGAGGACACACAGCCATGGCACGCAGCATCACCTACCGCGAGGCGATCAACGAGGCGATCGCCCAGGAGATGGAGCGCGACGAGCGCGTGATCGTCATGGGCGAGGACAACGCCGGCGGCGCGGGCTCGCCCGGCGAGGACGACGCCTGGGGCGGGGTTCTCGGCGTCACCAAGGGCCTCTACGGCCGGTTCCCGGGAAGGGTGCTCGACACCCCGATCTCGGAGTCGGCCTTCATCGGTGCGGCCATCGGTGCGGCCACCGGCGGGCTGCGCCCCGTGGCCGAGCTGATGTTCATCGACTTCATGGGCGTCTGCTTCGACCAGATCTTCAACCAGGCAGCCAAGTTCCGGTACATGTTCGGCGGCAAGGCCGTCACCCCGTCGTGATCCGGACGATGTGGGGCGCAGGTCTGCGTGCCGCGGCGCAGCACTCGCAGTCGCTCCTGCCGGTGTTCACGCATGTGCCGGGCCTGAAGGTGGCGGCGCCGTCTGGCCCGTACGACGCCAAGGGCCTGCTGATCCAGGCCATCCGCGACGACGACCCCGTGATCTTTGCCGAGCACAAGCTGCTCTACGACGTGGCCGGCGAGGTGCCCGAGGAGAGCTACGCCATCCCGTTCGGCGAGGCGAACATCGTGCGCGACGGCGGTGACGTCACGATCGTCGCGTTCGGTCGGATGGTCACCACGGCGACCGAGGCGGCCGAGGAGCTGGCGGCCTCGGGCGTCGAGGCCGAGGTGATCGACCCGCGAACGACCAGCCCGCTCGACACCGACACGATCCTCGAGTCGGTGGAGAACACCGGCCGGCTTGTGGTCGTCGACGAATCGAACCCGCGCTGCTCGCTGGCATCGGACGTCGCGGGTCTGGTCGTACAAGAGGCGTTCGGGGCGCTGCAGGCACCGATCCAGCAGGTCACCGGCCCGCACACGCCGGTGCCGTTCGCGGACTCGCTGGAAGACCTGTTCATCCCGGACGCCCAGCGGGTGGTCAACGCGGCCAAGGCGGTGACGTCGTATGACGGATGACCGGATCCTCACGGTCACGATGCCCAAGTGGGGTCTCTCGATGACTACCGGCAAGATCGTCGAGATCCACGTGGCCGAAGGTGACACGATCGCCAAGGGCGACGACGTCCTCGACATCGACACCGACAAGATCGCCGGAACGCTCGAGGCGGCGGTGGCCGGCCCGGTCCGCCGGCTCGTCGTGGCGGTCGGGGACGAGCTGCCCGTCGGGGCGGTGCTGGCCGTCGTCGCGCCGGCGGAGGTACCGGACGGCGAGATCGACGCGGTGGTCGAGGAGGCCCGCGCGGCCGCGGCGTCCGGGGCGCTCGACGTGCCGGACGAGCCGCAGCCCCAGCTCGTCGACGTCGGCGGGCGGCAGATCTCCTACCTGACCCTCGCACCCGAGGAGCCCTCGGACGACCCGGTCGTGCTCGTGCACGGCTTCGGCGGCGACAAGAACTCCTGGTTGTTCGTCCAGCAGCCGCTCGCCGAGGAGCGCGCGGCGCACGCGCTCGACCTGCCGGGCCACGGCGCGTCGAGCAAGGACGTCGGCGACGGGTCGCTGGCGACACTGCGCGACACTGTCGTGGGGTTCCTCGACGCGCTGGGCGTCGAGCGGGCGCACCTGGTCGGGCACTCGCTCGGCGGTGCGGTTGTCGCCGCCGTGGCGCAGGCGGCACCGGGAAAGGTGGCGTCGCTGACGTTGCTCGCTCCGGCCGGCTACACCGCTAACTAAGGCGGACGCGGAGTACCTGCGCAGGTTCGCGGCGGCGGCGTCGCGGCGGGAGCTGAAACCGCTGCTCGGACGGCTCTTCGCGGACCCGTCGCAGGTGACGCGGCAACTGGTGGACGACCTGCTGCGCTACAAGCGGCTCGACGGGGTGGAGGAGGCGCTGTCCGCGTTGCTCGGGACGCTGCTGGACGGCGACCGGCAGGCGATCGATACACCCTCGCTGATGGAGGGCGTGGAGGTGCCGGTCACGATCGTGTGGGGCGCGGCGGACCGCATCCTGCCACCGCCGGACGGCACGGGGGAGCGGGTGGACGCCGGGCCCATGCTGCACATGGAGGCTGCGAACGACGTCGTCCGCGTGCTGCGCGCCCACCTCGAGCTGCTCGTCGCCCGGCAGTGACGAGTTGCAGGAAAGCCACCTTCAGGCAACCCCGTTGCAGGAAGGTGGCTTTCCTGCAACGGGTCGCTGCGTGCCGGTGCCCGCCAACGGTTGCTCCCGCATCGGTGCTGCGCCACTCTCGCGGAAGGAGCGCTGGCGGGGGACGGGCGTCATGGGTCGGTCGCAGGGGGACGGGACGGCCGTCCGGAGTGTTTCGAGATGGCCAACTCGCGCGTCCAGGCGTAGCGACTCGCGCGCTGATGGGATGATGCTGCGCGCGCCTGGCGGGTTGCGCACGCGTGCAGGGCGAGTCGTGCATCCGCGCACGCTGACTGTCGCGTTGCTGCTCGCCGCCCTCGTCGTCGCCGGGTGCAATGCGGCACCTTCGGCGCCGCCCGCCGCGCCCCCGACCCCGACCCGCACGCCGCAGGAGCAGGCCATCGACTGGACCGAATCGGTGTGCGGCGCGCTCGTCCCGGTCATGGAGTACCTCACGGCGGCGCCGCCGCTCGACCTGAACGCCCGGGAGGCGACCCGCCAGGCGTACCTCACCTACCTCACCGGAGGCATTGCGCGGACGGACCAGGCGCGGGCGGCCCTGGCCGCCGCCGGACCGGCTCCGGTCCCGGACGGCGACGTCATCGCCGAGCTGGTGCGCGGCGAGATCGCGGAGCTGCGCACAAACCTGGTCGACGCCCGCGCCCTGGTCGAGGGGACCGATGCCGGCAGCGCCGTCGGGCTCGGCCGCGCCGCGGTCGGCGTGAGCAAGGTGGTGGAGGCTCTGCTCAACGGCGCCGAGGTGTCGAGGACGCTCGCCCGCGACCCGGCGCTGCAGCTCGCGTACAACCAAGCCCCGTCGTGCGTGCGACTGAGCAATCCCGGCGCGCCTCCGCCTCTCCCGCCCGCTGAGAGCCCGGCTCCGTCGCCACCCACGCGCTGATCACGAGATCAGCTGGTGACGTCCTTGCGCCCGAAGCACCAGACCGCTGCCGCGAAGAAGACCGCGCCATAGGCGATCGCCGAGAACGCTCCCCGGGTCATGTCTCCCCAGTCCACCTGGTCGGCGAGGAGCCCCGCCCAGGCGTTGCCATAGTGCGTGGGCAGATACGTGCGCAGGTCGCCCAACGCGGTGATCTGGTCGAGGATCTGCGAGACGATCGACGCCATCACCGCCCCGCCAACGGCCCCGAGCGGCGCGTCCGTCGAGACCGACAGCAGCAGCGCGAGCCCCGCCACCCAGATGAAGTGGACCGAGAGATAGACCGCGCCGAGCAGCACCCGGCTGGTCCCTGTGGCGAACGTCAACGACTCACCGGTCGGGCTGACCAGGTCGTTCGCCCCGTACGACACCGTCCCGACCAGCAGCGACACCAGCGGGAGCAGCAGCACCGCGGCCGCCGACAGCAGGCCGGCGACGATGGCCTTCTGCCGCAGCAGCCGAGCGCGGGGAATGGGCGCGGCGAGCAGGTAGCGCAGGCTGGACCACGACGCCTCCGAGGCCACTGTGTCGCCGAAGAACAGCGCCACCACCACCACCAGCAGGAACGACGCCGACGCGAACAGCGCGAACACCGCGAAGTTCGCGCCGCTGCCCTTCGCCAGGTCGACGAGGTTCGGCGCACCGCCGGGCGGGCCGTCGTCACCGAGCTCGAACGCCACCCAGAGGATCACCGGCAGCAGCGCCACGAGCGCGAACGCCACCTGCGTGCGGCGACGGCGCAGCTGGCGGACCAGCTCGACGCGAAGCGGCAGCGCCCGGTCCGGGCGGTACGGGGCGTGCTCGACGAGCGGGAGCGCGCCGACCGTCCCGGCGACCGTGGACGGGCCGCCGTTCTGCGTCGACTCGCGCGTCGGTTTCTGTCGACTCGCGCGCCTCGGGTTCTGCCGACTCGCGCCGCTCATGACTGCCTGTCCTCCCCGACGAGCTGCAGGAACGCGTCTTCGAGGCGGCGGCGCGGGCCGGCGGCGCGCACCTCGACACCGGCGCCGACCAGCGCCCGCACGGCCGAGGCACGGGGCGTGCCGTTGAGCTCGGCATGTACGGCGTCACCTTCGACAAGAACCTCGCGGACGCCGTCCAGCGCGCCGAGCACCGTGGCGGCGCGCTCCGGGGCGTCGACGGTGAAACTCGCGGCCCCACCGCCGGCGATGATCTCGTTGACCGTGCCGCTCGCGACCACCCGACCCTGGTGCATGACCACGACGTGCGAGCAGGTCTGCTCCACCTCCGCGAGCAAGTGGCTGGACACGAGGACCGTCCGCCCGGCCGCCGCGTAGCGCTGCAGCACCTCCCGCATCGCGTGGATCTGGGGCGGGTCGAGCCCGTTCGTCGGCTCGTCGAGGACGAGCAGGTCGGGCAGGCCGAGCATCGCCTGCGCGATGGCCAGCCGCTGCCGCATGCCGTGGCTGTACGTGCTGACCCGGCGCCGCACCGACGCGCCCAGACCGGCGATCTCCAGGGCGTCGTCGAGGTGAGCCTCCTCGGCGGGGCGTCCCGTGGCGGCCCAGTAGAGCCGCAGGTTGTCCAGGCCGGACAGGTGCGGCAGGAAGCCGGGTCCCTCGACGAACGCGCCGAGCCGCGCCAGCACCGGCGCACCGGCGGACACCGGCTCGCCGAAGGCCCGCATCGTCCCGGTGGTCGGCCGGATGAGACCCATGAGCATCCGCAGCACCGTGGTCTTGCCGGCGCCGTTCGGGCCGAGCAGGCCGAGCACCATGCCGCGCTCGACGTCGAAGGACACGCCGCGCACCGCCTTGAA
>JAQSWF010000260.1 GCA_029266775.1 Pseudonocardia sp. | reverse complement strand
GATGTCCACCCGCACGCGGTCCCGGGTGCGCTCGATCTCGACCTTGGAGATGCCGGCCCGCTCCATGCCCTTGGAGAGCATGCGGCGGATCTCGACGTCCTCCTTGACGTACTCGGCGTACTGCTTGTCGGCATACCAGCGCGACTTCCAGTCGGTGGTGATGCCGAGCCGGAACCCGTGCGGGTTGATCTTCTGACCCATCAGCGGGCCCTCCTCGTTGCGCCGCCGCGGGAGCCGCGGCCCGCCTTCGCGGCAGGCACGGACTCGACCTCGACGGTGATGTGGCTCGTGCGCTTGCGGATCCGGTACGCACGGCCCTGGGCGCGCGGGCGGATGCGCTTGAGCGTCGGCCCCTCGTCGGCGTAGGCCGCAGCCACCACGAGGGTGTCGCGGTCCAGGTCCAGGTTGTTCTCTGCGTTCGCGGCCGCGCTGGCGACGACCTTGAACAGCGGACGCGCCGCGGCCTGCGGAGCGAACCGCAGGATGTCAAGGGCCTCCTGCAGGGGCCGACCCTTGATCATCGCGACGACGCGGCGAACCTTCGTCGGCGACATGTGGACATAGCGCGCCACAGCGCGGGCTCGAACGGGCTCGAGCACCGCGGCAGGGCGCTGACCGGCATCTGCCGTCATCACTGCCTCTCCCTCGTCTGCTCTTACCACTCAGCGCCTGCGCGCTCTGCGGTCGTCCCTGATGTGGCCCCGGAACGTGCGTGTGGGGGCGAACTCCCCCAGCTTGTGCCCGACCATCGAGTCCGAGACGAAAACCGGCACGTGCTTGCGGCCGTCGTGCACCGCGATCGTGTGGCCGATCATGTCCGGGATGATGGTGGACCGGCGGGACCACGTCCGGATCACGGTCTTCTTGCCCGACTCGTTGAGGGCGTCCACCTTCTTGAGCAGGTGGTCGTCCACGAACGGGCCTTTCTTCAGGCTGCGCGGCATGTCGTTACCTCCTCTGCTCAGTACTGGATGACGGTTCGTTGGCCAGCATCACTCACCGCTTCTTGCCGGTGCGACGCCGGCGGACGATCATCTGGTCGGACGGCTTGGCACGGCGAGTGCGACCTTCGGGCTTGCCGGCTGGGTTCACCGGGTGCCGGCCACCGGAGGTCTTGCCCTCGCCACCGCCGTGCGGGTGGTCGACCGGGTTCATGGCGACACCGCGGACGGTCGGGCGCCTGCCCTTCCAGCGCATGCGCCCCGCCTTACCCCAGTTGATGTTGCTGTGCTCGGCGTTGCCCACCTCGCCGATGGTGGCGCGGCAGCGGACGTCCACGTTGCGGATCTCGCCGGACGGCATGCGGAGCTGCGCGTACGGTCCGTCCTTGGCCACCAGCTGCACCCCGGAGCCGGCCGAGCGCGCGATCTTCGCGCCGCCACCGGGCCGGAGCTCGATCGCGTGCACCACGGTGCCAGTCGGGATGTTGCGCAGTGGCAGGTTGTTGCCGACCTTGATGTCGGCCCGCGGACCGGCCTCGACCCGGTCGCCCTGGCGCAGCCGCGCCGGCGCGATGATGTAGCGCTTCTCGCCGTCCGCGTAGTGCAGCAGCGCGATGCGGGACGTCCGGTTCGGGTCGTACTCGATGTGGGCGACCTTGGCCGGTACGCCGTCCTTGTCGTTGCGCCGGAAGTCGATGACCCGGTACGCCCGCTTGTGCCCGCCGCCCTGGTGGCGGGTGGTCACCTTGCCGTGGACGTTGCGCCCTCCCCGGCCGTGCAGCGGGCGGACGAGCGACTTCTCCGGCTCCGAGCGCGTGATCTCGGCGAAGTCGGAGACGCTCGAGCCACGGCGGCCGGGGGTCGTCGGCTTGTACCTGCGGATACCCATCGTGTGTTCCTCAGCTCCCCGGGCCGCCGAACACGTCGATCGTGCGGCTCTCCGGGGAGAGCGTGACGATCGCGCGCTTGGTGTCCTTGCGCTTGCCGTAGCCGGTGCGGGTGCGCTTGCGCTTGCCCGGGCGGTTCAGGGTGTTCACGCTGAGCACCTTGACCCCGAACACCTGCTCGACGGCAATCTTGATTTGGGTCTTGTTCGCGTCCGGGCGGACGATGAAGGTGTACTGCCGCTCGTCGAGCAGCCCGTAGCTCTTCTCCGAGACCACCGGCGCGAGCAGGATGTCGCGCGGGTCGGGGATCACTGGTCGTCCTCCTCGGCTGCACTGTCGATCACAGTGCCAGTGGCGGTGGAGCCGGCGGCCGCCCTCGAGCGACGCGTCTCGGCGGCGACGGGTCCGGCGAGGAAGGTCTCGAGCGCCGCGCTGGTGAACAGCACCACGTCGTTGACCAGGACGTCGTACGTGTTCAGCTGGTCCGGCCACAGGATGTGGACCTGAGGCAGGTTGCGCAGGCTCAGCAGGCTCAGGGTGTCGTCGCGCTCGACGACGGCCAGCACCCGCGTGCGCTCGACGCCCCCGTCGGCTCCGGCCAGCAGGGCCTCGACGACCGCGCGGGCCGCCTTCGTCGATGGCGTGTCGCCCGTGACGACCGAGCTGACGACCTCCACCGCGCCCGCCCGGGCCCGGTCGGAGAGCGCGCCGCGCAGTGCTGCCGCCTTCATCTTCTTCGGCGTCCGCTGCGTGTAGTCGCGCGGCACGGGGCCGTGCACGACGCCACCGCCGGCGAACTGCGGAGCCCGGTTCGAGCCCTGGCGGGCGCGGCCGGTGCCCTTCTGGCGGTACGGCTTCCGGCCGCCGCCGCGGACCTCGCCGCGGGTCTTCGTGGAGTGCGTGCCCTGGCGGGCCGCGGCCAGCTGGCCCACGACGACCTGGTGCATCAGCGGGATGTTCGCGGGCACGTCGAAGACGTGCGCGGGCAGCTCGACGGTGCGACCGGTGGCGCTGCCGTCGGGGTTGCGGATCTCGACCGAGCTCACTGCGCACCGCCCTTCGCGGCCGTCTTCACCAGGAGCAGCCCGCCGCGCGGACCGGGGACGGCGCCCTTGATGAGCAGCAGCCCGTTCTCGGCGTCGACGCGGTGCACGGTGAGGTTCTGGGTGGTGACGCGGGCGTTGCCCATCCGGCCGGCCATCCGGAGGCCCTTGAACACCCGGCCCGGGGTGGCGCAGCCGCCGATGGAGCCCGGCGAGCGGTGCTTGCGCTGGGTGCCGTGGCTCGCGCCGAGGCCGCTGAAGCCGTGGCGCTTCATGACGCCCGCGGTGCCCTTGCCCTTGCTCGTGCCGACCACATCGACCAGGGCGCCGGCATCGAACACCGATGCAGTGATCTCCTGGCCGACCGTGTACTCGCCGGCATCGCTGGTGCGCAGCTCGACCAGGTGCCGCCGCGGCGTGACCCCGGCCTTGGCGAAGTGGCCGGTCCGCGGCTTGTTCACGCGTCGCGGGTCGACCGCGCCGAAGGCGAGCTGCACGGCGGGGTAGCCGTCCTTGTCGGCAGTGCGCACCTGCGTCACGACATTCGGACCCGCCGCGACCACGGTGACCGGCACCACGCGGTTGTTCTCGTCGAAGACCTGGGTCATTCCGAGCTTGGTGCCCAAGATCCCGGTGATCTGCCTAGTCGGCTTGGAGTTCGCAACAGTCATCGTGCCCTACTGGATGTTGACGTCGACCGACGCGGGGAGGTCGATGCGCATGAGCGCGTCGACCGTCTTCGGCGTCGGGTCGAGGATGTCGATGAGCCGCTTGTGGGTGCGCATCTCGAAGTGCTCGCGCGAGTCC
>JAQSWF010000259.1 GCA_029266775.1 Pseudonocardia sp. | reverse complement strand
GTGGCACTGCTCGGCCGTCGGCCTTGATCCGGTCATCCCGCGTCCACGTCGGCCAGGCCAGATCTCGCCCGAAGCACGCGAGAGAGCGACGAGATCTCGGGTGGCCAGCTACAGAGACTGCTCCACGCGTACCACCAGGTCGAAATGACGTGTGCAGGGTTCCTGGCAGCCAGCTGGGCGCCGGTTACGCGGTCATACGGGCCACCCCGGCGGGGGTCAGACAGGCCGGGACTCGTTGGCCCACCCCGGCGGGGAGGGCGGGGGCGATCAGCCCGGCATGCGCCAGCCGGTGCGCGGCGACCTGATCGCAGCAGCAGCGCCCCTGAAGCAGCAGGTCCGGCTCGGCACCGAACACCAGCTCGGCACCACCGGCGGCCACGGCCCGCAGGATCGCCCGATCCCGCCCGCTCAACGTCCCCGTCGATGTCCCCGTCCATGTCTCCGTCGATGTCTCCGTCGATGTCCCCGCCAGGGCTTTTCGGGAGGTCGTCGGCAGCGTCGCGGTACCCATCGTCGTCCCCCCTCCACGTCAACCACCGCACCGACCCAGAGCGCCCTGTCGCGGCCCGTGATATCGATCAGGACTCCCCGGACGGGCAGAACGTGTCGGTACGCGACGGGGACGATCTCTCCTCTGACCGGGCCCCTTCGTGTCGCTCACGCTGCGGGCCAGACCTGGCGGTGCCGCACCGCGAGCGGCGTGCGGGAGAGCTTCACCGAGCAGGTGCCGGCGGTGCCGGCTCGGGCACGCACGACGACGCGGCTGCGCGCACGGCTGGGCACCGCTGTGGAGGACGGGCGCAGCCGGGCGGCGCGCCCGCTGCGCTGGTCGGCAACCCGTGCCGAGCGGTCAGTAGCACGTCCACTCGCCGCAGCACGACGTCGATGGGCGGTTGTCAACGCCGGTCGAAAATTGACCCCCTTTCGCCGGTTGAAAGTTGACCCCCTGGTGGTCAGGTTTCCTCAGTTGATGACCCCGGGACTCGGCCGAGGTCGCGGTCTTTGAGCCGGTAGGAGTCGCCCTTGAGGGCCACCAACGGAACGCAAAGCTGCAGCTGACTGTCACGCTGCCCCTTGCCGAGCGCGTTCCGGGTCTGTATCTCCATCCTGATCACCGTCGTCGGCTGCGGCGACCTGCTGTGCGGAGCGCGCTGAATGTTCAGTAATGAATGCCGGCTGTCTAGGCGTGATCGCCGCTGGGTGTCACGTGTACCGGCGGCACTACCGAAAAGTCGTGGAGCGGAACGGCTCTGGGAGCGACACGCGGCAGTAAATGCTAGACGTATAGGGGGCGGGTGCCTAGCCTGCGGCGGTGGAGGTGACGCCGGTGAGCGAGACGTCGCGGATGCGGGCTCTGACCGAGGCTGGACTGGTGCACGCGAATCCGGCTGCGGTGCGGTCGCCGCTGTTCACCGGCGGGTCGGTGTTCTTCCTCGCCGCGGACAAGGTGCAAGTGAAGTACGAGATGCTGCGCTCGCATCTGGTCGAGGGCCTGCCGGTGACCGAGGCGGCGGCGACGCACGGCTATTCGCGGGCCGCGTTCTATCTGGTCTCGGCGTCGTTCGAGGAGCTCGGGATGGCCGGGCTGCTGGACGAGCGGCGGGGACGGCGCGGACCGGTCAAGCTGCGCCCGGAGGTGGTGGAGTTCATCCGCTGCGAGCCCGGCGGCTCGGCGGCGCAACTGGCCGAGCAGGTTGCCGAGCGGTTCGGGGTGCGGCTGCACCGGCGCACCATCGAGCGAGCCCGCAGGCGGTGACCGTGCGGTCGTTCTGGCCGCCGGCAGAGGCGGCACAGTCCGACTACGAAACACTGCGCGCGCACGTGCTCGAACACGGCCGGCTGCCCGACGGGCTGGCCGCGGCCCGGTTCGCCCGGCGGGGACTGCCCGGGTTGATCGCGCGGCCAACCGCGGAGCCGGTCTTCGTGGCCGATCTTGTCGCCGCCGCCCGCCCGGCGTGGACGCCGCAGGAGGACCCGCGGGTACCCGCCTTGGCCGCCGGCTACCAGTTCCTGCTCGATGCCGCGGCCGCTGTCCAGTCGACCGGGGTTCCCATGCTGGGGCGGGGGTCGCGGTGAGGGCCGCGCTGTATGCCCGAGTGTCGACCGAGCGGCAGGCCGACCGCGGCACCATCGGCTCCCAACTGCAGGCGTTGCGCGACCACATCGCCACCGCCGGGGACGAGCTGGTCGGCGCATACGTCGATGACGGACACTCCGGGGCCCGGCTGGACCGGCCCGGCCTGGACGCGCTGCGCGACGCCGCCGAGGCGGGGTTGATCGAGCGGGTGTGGTGCCTTTCTCCGGATCGGCTCGCCCGGGCTTACGCCTACCAGGTGCTGGTGCTCGACGAGCTGGCCCGGTTCGGGGTCGCCGTCGCGTTCACCGACTCGCCCGGCCTGGCCGCCGACGACCCGCAAGCCGTCCTGCTCACCCAGGTGCAAGGCGTGATCGCCGAGTACGAGAAAGCGAAAATCAACGAACGGTATCGGCGTGGCAAGCTGTTCCGGGCCCGCGCCGGCGAAGTGGTCACCTGGAAGACCTGCTACGGCTACCGCCGGATCCCACGCAGCACCGCGACCGGGCAGGCGCACCTGGAGATCTACGAACCGGAGGCCGCGGTAGTGCGGCGGATCTTCACCGAGCGGGCCGCCGGGACCACCATTCGCGAGATCTGCAGGCAGCTCAACGCCGACGGCGTGCCCTCGCCGACCGGCAAGCCCACCTGGGGCCACTCCACGCTATGTCGGCTGCTACGCAACGAGGCCTACGTCGGCCGGGTCTACTACAACCGCACCGAGTCGGTGCCCGACCGACGCCCCACCCGGCGCAGCCGCCAGGTCCCCCGCGAGCGGGAGGATTGGATCCCGATCGATTGCCCGCGCATCGTCCCCGACGAGCTGTTCCAGACCGCCGGGCAGGTCTCCACCGATAACACCCAGTGGAGCCCGCGCCGAGCCGAGCCCGGCCGGTGGCTGCTCAAGGGCCTGGTCAAGTGCGGTGTCTGCGGGGTCGGCACCAACTGCCACAAGATGCGCGGCCGCAACGGCAGCTGGCACTTCTACTACTACTGCCGCAACCACGACCCGCTGCGCGCCGGCGGGGAAGACCGCCGCTGCCCCGAACGCAACATCCGCGCTGACGCCCTAGACGCGTTCGTCTTCGACCAGCTACGCGCCGCACTCACCCAGCCCGACCTACTGTTGGCCGGCGAGCGCGCGGTCAACCTACACACCCCGATCCCGAACGACGAGCTGCTCGCCGCCGAACTGATCAGGCTGGACCGCAAGATTGACGGCGCCGAGGCGGAACGCCGTCGCCTGGTCGACCTCTACCAGGCCGCGCTGATCGAACTACCCGAAATGCAGCGCCGCGCCGCCGAGGTCGCCGCACGGCGGCGCGACCTGGTCTCAAAACGCACCAACCTCGCCGAGGAACGCGCCGCACTCACCCGCGACAACCAACTCCGACAACGCGTTCACGACTTCGCCGCCCGCATCCGCGACGTCATTGACCGCCTCGACGACATCCAAAAACAACAGCTGTTTCGGCTGCTCGTCGAGGACGTCCGCGTCACCGGCTGGCACGTCGAGATCCGGCTACGAATCTCCCTGGACCCACCGTCCCCGGACCCACCGCCACCCACCCACCCCGGCGGCCGTCCCCCACCATCACCCCGGCAGCTCCGCGCGGTGTCAACCGAAGACGGTTTGCGTTCCGTTGGTG
>JAQSWF010000258.1 GCA_029266775.1 Pseudonocardia sp. | reverse complement strand
AACGACGTCGAACCCGGGGGCCTGCCGCGACCGTGCGCGGCGCAACGACTGGGCGCGGATCGGGCCGGAGCACGAGGCCGTGTGGCAGCGCGCTCTGGCGCGCCGTCGGACAACCGGTAGACAGGCCGGGAGCGCTCCACGAATCTGACACCCGTGCTGCAACTGGAGATCGATCTGTCGCCGGTCGAGTGGCTGTTCGCGGTTCTGTTCGTCCTCGGTGTCGGGATCGTGTCCGGTCGCATCCTCGGCGTCTCGCGGGGATTCCTGCGCGCGACGGTGGCGGGGGTGCTGGGCTCGCTGCTGGGGCTGCTCACCGCCGCCGTCGTTCTCCGGGACGTCACCGACCCGGATGGCGCGGAACTCCTCGTCCTGACCTTCGCGTTCGGGCTCATCGCGACGATGGTGCTGAGCATCGCGCTCGAGGTCGTGCTGCGCCGACGACGTGCCGCACGGCGTCCACGGTTGCGGACCCGAGCTCGCACCGTGGCCACCATCGGCGGCCGGCTCGTCGAGGTGACCCTCATCGCCCGGCGGCACGGGCTCGCCGGGTCCCGGCTGACCTCCCACTCAGCCTTCGCGACGCCCGAGACAGCCGGGCGGGTCGCCCGCTTCCTCGAAGACTGCGGCGGCATGTTCGTGAAGTTCGGACAGATCGCTTCCACCCGCGCGGACCTCCTGCCTCCTGCCCTCGTCACCTCCCTCAAGGACCTCCAGTCCAACGTCAAGCCCGTGCCGGTGGCGCAGGTGCATGTGGTCCTCGAGCGCGAGCTGGGTCGTCCCGCGGAGAAGGCCTTCGCCACGTTCTCCGAGGAACCACTCGCGGCGGCCTCCATCGGCCAGACGCACGTCGCGCAGACGTTCGACGGCGAAGACGTGGTCGTCAAGGTCCGCAGACCGGACGTCGAAGTCGGGGTTGCGCGCGACGCCGCCGTCCTGCGCTGGGCAAGCCGGATCGCGGAGCGACGCTCGGAGGCCGCCCGCGCGCTCCGGCTGGTGCGGGTGTCCGAGGAGCTGGTCCGCTCCGTCGGCAAGGAACTCGACTATGTCGAGGAGGCCGCCTATGGCCGCGCGCTGCATGCCGCGATCACCGACGCCCACGTCGAGGGCGTCGCCGTGCCCCAGGTGCGGGGCGGTATGACGACCGACGCCGTCCTCGTGCTCGAGCGCGTGCGGGGCCGCCCGGTCTCCGACGCCGCCGCCGTCGACGGGTGCGGCGTTCCGCGGGCCGTGCTCGCCGACCGGCTGCTCCGCGTGTTCCTCAGCGCGATGTTCGACAGCGGGACGTTCCACGCCGATCCGCATCCCGGCAACATCCTGGTGGACGCCGACGGGACGCTGTGGTTCATCGACTTCGGCGCGGTCGGGATCATCGATGCCGTGACGCTGCGGGCCCTGCAGCTCGTCGGCATCGGCCTGGGCACGGGCGAGCCCGGTCTCATCGCGCGGGGCTTGCGGGACATGTCCGGCTCGGCAGGTCCCGCCGTCAACGTCGTCGTGCTCGAGAGCGAGATCAGCCGTCTGCTGTCCGAGCAGCTCGTCGGCGCCGGCTTCGATCCGCGGACGCTGCAGAACCTGTTGGAGATCATGGACCGGCAGAGTCTGCCCGTCCCGCCGGCCTTCACGCTCATCGCCCGCGCTGTCGTCACCCTCGAAGGCACGCTGCGTGGCATCGATCCGGCGATCAGCCTCGCGAGAACGGCGACGGAGCGCTTCAGCTCGCATCTGCAGTCGGTCGAGGGCGACGCGTCCGAGTTGGCACGGCGCGAGCTGCTGCGCGCCCTGCCGTCCCTGCGGGTGCTGCCCGCGCTCGTCGAGGACATCGCACTGCAGCTGCGCTCCGGGTTGGTGCGGCTCGAGGTCGAGACGCTGACACCCGCGCGCCGGACCGCGCTGACGGGCTGGGTCGACCAGGTGCTCTTCGCGGGAATCGGGTCCGTCGGCCTGCTCACGTCTGCGCTGTTCTTCGTCGGTGCGGGCCTGGCCGGTGGCGGTAGAACCGCCACTACCCTCATCGCGATCGGCTCGATCGGCATCGTCCTCTCGTCCGTGATGCTCCTGCGCGTCGTCGCGCAGATCGTCCGGCGCCAGTCCGATGCGGTCGAGTCATGACGGTCTCACCACCATCAGGATGCAAGGACCTCGTCAACAGTGCAGGAGGCACCGCGTGGATCAGCTGCTGAGGGTTCAGAACTTCTGCGTCTCGCGCGACGGATTCGGAGCCGGTGAGCACCAGAGCCTTGATCGGCCGTTCGGCCACGCGAACCCGGGCGAGCTGTTCGCCTGGGCCGGCGCCACTGCGAGCTGGCCCAACCGCACCGACCCCGGGGGAACCCGCGGCCTCGACGACTACTTCACGCGAGACTTCGCCCGCAACATCGGCGCCGAGATCATGGGCCGCAACAAGTTCGGCCCGCAGCGCGGCCCCTGGTCCGACCACGACTGGCGCGGCTGGTGGGGCGACGAGCCTCCGTTCCACACCCCGGTGTTCGTGCTGACCCACCACGAGCGTCCGTCGTTCACACTGTCCGACACCACGTTCCACTTCGTCGACGGCCATCCGGCCGCGGTCCTCGATCGGGCGCGGGACGCGGCGCGGGGCGAGGACGTCCGGCTCGGCGGCGGGGCGACCACCATCCGGCAGTTCCTCGACGCCGACCTCGTCGACACCATGCACGTGGCGGTCTCGCAGGTGGAGCTCGGATCAGGAGTACGTCTCTGGAAATCGCCCGATGAGCTACTCGATCGGTTCCACCTCGAGGTCGTGCCCAGCCCGAGCGGCGTGACCCATCACCTGTTCTGGCGGAGGTGAGGA
The DNA here is from genome assembly GCA_029266775.1 of Pseudonocardia sp. GTDB lineage: Bacteria > Actinomycetota > Actinomycetes > Mycobacteriales > Pseudonocardiaceae > Pseudonocardia. The sequence continues at coordinate 911 of JAQSWF010000258.1, read as the reverse complement.
CCTACACGTCGGATGCACGTACTGACTGAACGAGTCGGGTCTCATAGTGGGACGGACGTCAGCACTGATGCCGGGCAGTCTTGGACCATGACCAAGAGCGCGAACGACGCCGCGGACCCGGACAGCCAGGAGTTCCTCGCGGAGCAGAACACGGTGGAGAAGGTCAGCCCGAACACCACCGCCGACGAGCCGGCCACCGACGCCGCGCTGATCTCGACAGACCCCACCCCGAACCAGGACCCGCCGACGAGCTGACCGTGGCCTTCGAAGCGGTCGCCAACCTGGACGAGATCGAGATCGGGGAGACGCTGCTCGTCGAGATGCGCGAGCCGGTCTGCCTCGTCCGGGTCGACGAGCAGGACGTTCGCGCAATTCACGACATCTGCACCCACCAGCAGCAGGCGCTGCACGAGGGTTTGGTCGACGGCACCACGCTGGTGTGCGCGGCACACGCGGCGACGTTCGACCTGAGCACCGGTCGGTCGGTGGGCATACCGGAGGTGGAACCTGTAGCGGTCTACGCCTGCCGCGTCAACGACGGCGTGGTGTCTGTCGACCTGGACCAGCAGGTGGGCGCGGACCCCTGAGGGCCTCTTCCCAGTGTGTCGTGGAGCCGCCTTGGGGAGTCGAACCCCAGACCTACGCATGACGAGTCAGGCACCCGGCCGGCTGCTCCACTGGCGACACATACCATTTGCAAGATACCGTCGCTGATATGCACTCGGGATCGGAGCGGCCGCAGCGTCGGACGTCGTTCCCCGGGCTGGAGGATCTGGCGACGCGGCGGCGGGAGCTGATGGAGGAGCTGGTCAAGGTCCGTCGAGAGCGTGGCTGGAGCCAGACCGAGATCGCCGCCCGGATGGGCACCTCGCAGTCCGCAGTCGCCCGGCTGGAAGGCGGTGCCCTCGACG
>JAQSWF010000060.1 GCA_029266775.1 Pseudonocardia sp. | reverse complement strand
CCGCAACCAGCAGCTCACGGTGATCAAGGAGCAGAAGCTCCGGCCGAAGATCGACACCCACGACTACGAGACCAAGAAGCGGAACGTCGTGCGCGTCCTCGAGGGTGGCAACAAGGTCAAGGTCACCATCATGTTCCGTGGCCGCGAGCAGTCCCGCCCCGAGCTGGGGTTCCGGCTGCTGCAGCGGCTCGCCGAGGACGTGGCCGAGCTGGGCACGGTCGAGGCGGCTCCCAAGCAGGACGGGCGCAACATGACGATGGTGATCGCCCCGAACAAGAAGCCGGTGAAGCCGCGGCCCGCGGCCGCCGCCCAGTCCGCCGACGCACCTCGGGTCTGACCGGCCCGCGCGTCGACGCGACCGAGCGATCGGCCACCATCGTCGCAGCACCGCTCGCACGCCAGCACCACCAGCACGACGACGATTCCGGCGCCCCGAGAGCGGGGCGCCGCCGGTGAACGGATCAGTCATGCCCAAGAACAAGACTCACAGCGGGACCGCCAAGCGCGTCAAGATCACCGGCAGCGGCAAGCTGCGCCGGCAGCAAACGCGCCTACGGCACCGGCTCGAGGTCAAGCCGAGCACCGTGACCCGCCGCCAGTCCGGCACGGTGCCGATCTCGCCGGCCGACGTGAAGCAGGTCAAGAGGCTGCTCGGCCGCTGACCCCCGGTGACCGAAACGAATTCCCGCTGACCCGGGGCCCCGGCCACCCCGCGCGGCCCCGACCGAGAGACAGGAACTGCCATGGCACGCGTGAAGCGCGCGGTCAACGCCCACAAGAAGCGCCGCACCACCCTTGAGCTGGCCAGCGGCTACCGCGGCCAGCGATCCCGGGTGTACCGCAAGGCGAAGGAGCAGGTGCTCCACTCGCTGAACTACGCCTACCGGGACCGGCGCGCCAGGAAGGGCGACTTCCGGCAGCTGTGGATCACCCGCATCAACGCTGCGGCACGGGCCAACGGCATGACCTACAACCGCTTCATCCAGGGCCTCAAGGCCGCGGACGTCCAGGTCGACCGCAAGATCCTTGCGGAGCTGGCGGTCAACGAGCCCGCCGCGTTCGCGGCGCTCGTCGAGGTGGCGAAGGCGAACGCGCCGGCCCAGACGGCGCGGCCCGCCCAGGACGGGACCGCCGCCTGAGCACCGTCCCCGCACCCCATACGACACCGCCCGGCACCGAGCGCACCCCGCGCGTCGTTGCAGCCCGCAAGCTGCTGCGACGCACGGGCCGCGATCGGGCCGGGCGGTTCCTCGTCGAGGGCGCCCAGGCGGTCCGCGAGGCGCTCGCCGGCGACGGCACCGTGCACGAGCTGTTCGTCACCGCCGCGGCCGCACAGCGGGTCCCCGAGCTGCTGGAGGTGGCCCGCTCTGCGGGCATCCCGATCGTGCCGGTGACGAACCGGGCCGCCGACACGCTCTCCGACACGGTCACCCCGCAGGGCCTCGTCGCCGTCTGCGACCTGCTGGACGTCCCGGTGCGCAGCGCGCTCGACGCCGCGCTCGCGGTCCCGCATCCGCTGGTCACCGTGCTCGTGGGCGTCGCCGACCCGGGCAATGCCGGAACCGTCATCCGCGTGTCGGACGCCGCCGGTGCCGGCGCGGTGCTGCTGGCAGGCGACACCGTCGACCCCCACAACGGCAAGGCCGTGCGCGCGTCCACCGGGAGCGTGTTCCACGTGCCCCTCGCGCGGGAGCGCGACGCCGGAGAGGTGCTCGACGCGTGCCGCGCCGCCCGGCTTACCGTCCTGGCCGCCGACGGGCACGGCGAGCTCGACCTGCACGACCCGGATGCCGCGGCGATCCTGGCCGAGCCGGCCGCATGGGTGTTCGGCGGCGAGGCGCACGGCGTACCGCCGGAGTTGGCCGCGCGGGCGGACCACCGCGTCCGGGTGCCCCTGCACGGGCGAGCGGAGAGCCTGAACCTGGCGACCGCAGCGGCCGTGTGCCTCTACGCGAGCGCCGCGGCGGCGCGGTCGCGGATGTGATCCGACAATCGGTGTGCGAGCCCGGCGCCTGACCTGCCACTCTGCAGCCTAGGATCGCCGTCACCATGAGTGAGAGCCCCGATGACTGAGAGCTTCCATGAGTGAGAGCACCGTGCTGGAGCTGGAGACGCTCGAGGACGCCGTCGCCGACGCGCTGCGCGCGTTCGAGGCGGCGCCGGACCTCGTCGCCCTCGCCGCCGTCCGGCCGGCGCACCTCGGCGACCGGGCTCCGGTGCTGCTGGCGCGCCGGGAGCTGGGGTCGCTGCCCGGCTCGCAGCGCGCCGAGGCCGGCAAGCGCGTCAACGCCGCGCGCACCCGGGTGCAGGAGGCGTTCGACGCCCGCCGCGCCGTCCTGGAGGCCGAGCGCGACGAGCGGGTGCTGGTCGAGGAGGCCGTCGACGTCACCCTGCCGTTCGACCGCACCCCGCGCGGGGCCCGGCACCCCGTCACTCAGATCGGGGAGCGCATCGCGGACGTCTTCGTCGCGATGGGCTGGGAGGTGGCGGAGGGGCCGGAAGTCGAGTCCTCGTGGCTGAACTTCGACGCGCTCAACTTCAAGAAGGACCACCCCGCCCGCACGATGCAGGACACGTTCTACCTCGGTGACGGGGAGGACTCCGGCATGGTCCTGCGCACCCACACCTCGCCGGTGCAGATCCGTGCGCTGCTGGAGCGGCCGCTACCGGTCTACGTCGTCTGCCCGGGCCGCACCTTCCGTACCGACGAGCTCGACGCCACCCACACCCCGGTGTTCCACCAGGTCGAGGGGCTGGCCGTGGACAAGGGCATCACGATGGCCCACCTCAAGGGCACCCTGGACGCGTTCGCCCGGGCCATGTTCGGCGAGACGTCGCGCACCCGGCTGCGCCCGTCGTACTTCCCGTTCACCGAACCGTCGGCCGAGGTCGACGTGTGGTTCCCGGAGAAGAAGGGCGGCGCCGGCTGGGTCGAGTGGGGCGGGTGCGGCATGGTCAACCCCAACGTGCTGCGCGCATGCGGCGTCGACGCCGACGCGTACTCGGGCTTCGCCTTCGGCATGGGCCTCGAGCGCACGCTCCAGTTCCGCAACGGCATCCCCGACATGCGCGACATGGTCGAGGGTGACGTCCGGTTCAGCCGCGCCTTCGGCATCTAGCTCTGGCTGGCATCCCCAACGTCTCAGGAGCACCACCGTGCGCGTTCCCCTGTCCTGGCTCGCCGAGCACGTCGAGGGCCTGCCCGCGGACGTCGACGCCGTTGCCGAAGCGTTCGTCCGTGTCGGCCTCGAGGTCGAGGAGATCCACCGTCCGCCCGAACTGACAGGACCTCTCGTCGCAGGTCGCGTCCTCGAGATCGAGGAGCTGACGGGGCTCAAGAAGCCGATCCGCTGGTGCCAGGTCGACACGGGCGACTCCGACGAGTCGCGCGGCATCATCTGCGGCGCGCGCAACTTCTCCGTCGGCGACCTCGTCGCGGTCGCCCTGCCCGGTGCCGTCCTCGCCGGCGGATTCGAGATCACCGCCCGGAAGACCTACGGCCACGTCTCCGACGGCATGATCGCCTCCGCCCGGGAGCTCGGAATCGGCGCCGACCACACCGGGATCCTGGTCCTGCCCCCGGAGTCGGCGAAGCCCGGCGAGGACGTCGCCGCCCTCCTCGGTCTGGACGACCCGGTGATCGAGCTGGCCGTCACTCCGGACCGCGGCTACTGCTTCGCGGTCCGCGGGCTCGCGCGCGAGCTGGCGGCCGCGTTCGACGTCGCCTACATCGACCCGGCCACCCGTGTGGACCTGCCGGTGACCGACGGCGACGCCTGGCCCGTCGCGCTCGACGACCCGGCCTGCGCCCGCTTCGTCGCGCGCCGCGTGGACGGTGTCGACCCGGTCGCGACCAGCCCGTGGTGGATGCAACGGCGCCTGCTCGCGTCGGGCCAGCGGCCGATCTCACTGATCGTCGACGTCACCAACTACGTCATGCTCGAGCTGGGCCAGCCCCTCCACGCCTACGCCGCCGCCCGTCTGCACGGCGGGATCGTCGTGCGCCGGGCCCGCCCGGGGGAGACGCTGACCACGCTCGACGACGTCGAGCGCCGGCTCGACCCGGACGACCTCCTCATCACCGACGACTCGGGACCCATCGGGCTCGCCGGTGTGATGGGCGGGGCGTCCACCGAGATCGCCACCGCCGGAGCCCCGTCCGACGGCGCGCCCGAAGCGGGTGAGCCGATCGACGTGTTGCTCGAGGCCGCGCACTTCGACGCCGCCGTGATCGCCCGGGAAGCGCGGCGGCACAAGCTGCCCAGCGAGGCGTCGCGGCGCTTCGAGCGCGGCGTGGATCCGCAGCTGCCGCCGATCGCGGCCGAGCGGGCGACACAGCTGCTCGTCGAGCACGGAGGCGGCACGATCGCCTCCGGCCGCACCGACGTCGGCGCCGCCCCGCCGCTCGCCCCCGTGCGGATGCCGCTGGAGCTGCCCGACCGAGTCGCCGGGGTGCACTACGAGCGGGGCGCGACCGTCCGACGGCTGCGTCAGGTCGGGTGTGGCGTGGAGCTCGACACCGACGTGGACGGACACGGCGTGGTCGTGGCCACGCCGCCATCCTGGCGGCCGGACCTCGTCCAGCCCTACGACCTCGTCGAGGAGGTCCTGCGGCTGGAGGACTACGACGTCATCCCGTCCGTGCTCCCGCCGGCCCCGCCCGGGCGCGGGCTCACCGCATCGCAGGTCCGCCGCCGCGTGGTGTCGCGGGCACTGGCGGAGGTCGGGAGCGTCGAGGTGCTGCCGTTCCCGTTCGTCGGCCCCGCCGTCTGGGATGCGCACGGGCTGCCCGCGGACGACGTCCGGCGCCGTACCGTGCGGGTCGCCAACCCGCTCGACGCCGACCGCCCGGCGCTGGCGACGACCCTGCTGCCCGGTCTGCTCGAGACACTGGTGCGCAACCGGGCGCGCGGCTTCCCCGACCTGATGCTGCACACGCTCGAGCAGGTCGTCCTGCCGCACAGGAACCCCGTGCCGATGCCCGATCCGGACGTGACGCGCCGGCCGACGGACAGCGAGATCGCGCGGATCAAGGCGGCGCTGCCGGCTCAGCCGCTGCACGTCGCGGTGGTCCTCGCCGGCGACCGCGAGCTGCGGGGCTGGTGGGGCGCAGGGCGGCCGGCGAGCTGGGCCGACGCCATCGAGGTCGGCCGGATCATCGGCAGTGCCGCGGGGGCCGAGCTGCGGGTGACGCCGGCGGCGCTGGCCCCGTGGCATCCCGGCCGCTGCGCCGCGCTGCGGGTCGGCGACTGGGTGGTCGGGCACGCCGGCGAACTGCACCCGAAGGTCGTGGAGGCGCTCGACCTGCCGCCGCGTACGTGCGCCGTCGAGATCGACCTCGACGCGATTCCGCTGCGAGACGACCGCCCCGCGCCGGTGGTGTCGTCGTACCCGCCGGTGACGGTGGACGTCGCGTTGGTCGTGCCCGCGGACGTGCCGGCCGCGGAGCTGGCCGAGGCGCTGGCCATCGGTGGAGGTGACCTGGTCGAAGACGTGCGGCTGTTCGACGTGTACACCGGCGAGCAGGTGGGTGAGGGCAACCGCTCGCTGGCCTTCACGCTGCGCTTCCGCGCCCCGGACCGGACGCTGACCGGCGAGGAGGCCAACAGGGCCCGCGACGCGGCAGTGGCGGTGGCTGCGGACCGCTTCGCCGCCGCCCTGCGCTGACCGGGAGTCGACGCCCGGTGACGTGCACGGGCGCTTGTCCAGCCTGCAGATGTGCTGGCGAGTACCCTCAAGATCGAAGCCTGACGTCGGCGAAACCCCGTCGTCGTATTGAGTTGCACAGTCGTGCATACTCATGCGCATGCGGATCGCGGTGGCGGGTTCGAGCGGGTACGCCGGGGGTGAGCTCCTCCGGCTCCTGCTCGGGCACCCGGAGGCGGACATCGGGGCGGTCACCGCCGGAGGCAGCGCGGGCACGCGCCTCGGTGCACACCAGCCGCACCTGCTCCCGCTCGCCGACCGCGTGCTGGACGAGACCACGGTGGACGTCCTCGCCGACCACGATGTCGTGTTCCTCGCCCTTCCGCACGGCCGGTCCGCCGAGCTGGCCGCCGAGCTCGGCGACGACGTCCTCGTCGTCGACTGCGGCGCCGACCACCGCCTCGCCGACCCCACGGCCTGGAATCGCTGGTACGGAGGTGCGTACGCCGCAGCGTGGCCCTACGGCCTGCCCGAGCTCCCGGGGGCCCGCGACGCCCTGCGCGGCGCCCGGCGCGTCGCCGTTCCCGGCTGCTATCCGACGGCCGCCACGCTGGCGCTTCACCCCGCGCTCGCCGCGGCACTCGTCGACCCCGACGTCGTCGTCACCGCGGTCTCCGGGACGTCCGGGGCCGGCAAGTCGCTCAAGCCGCACCTGCTCGGCGCCGAGGTGATGGGCTCGCTGGCGGCCTATGGTGTCGGCGGAATGCACCGGCACACTCCCGAGATCGTGCAGAATCTGTCGGCGGCTGCGGGGCGGCCGGTCGCCGTGAGCTTCACCCCCGTCCTCGCCCCGCTGCCCCGCGGCATCCTCGCCTCGTGCACGGCGCGTACCGCCGCGTCGGCGGCCGAGGTCGTCGAGGCGTACGCGAAGGCCTACGCGGACGAGCCGTTCGTGCACCTGCTCCCCGAGGGCGCCTGGCCGACCACCGCCGCCACCCTCGGCGCGAACACCGTCCACGTGCAGGTCACCGTCGACCCGGACGCGCGGCGCCTGGTAGCCGTCGCCGCCCTCGACAACCTCACCAAGGGCACCGCAGGCGGCGCCGTGCAGTGCATGAACCTGGCGCTCGGGCTGCCCGAGACGACGGGCCTGCCCGTGACGGCGGTGGCGCCATGAGCGAGCGTGCGAGCAAATCAATGTCACAGCGCCTTCGCGAAGCGCCGACCGAGCGTGCGAGCTCACCATCCGCTGCAGCGGGCGTGACCGTGCCGCAGGGCTTTCGCGCCGCCGGCGCCACCGCCGGGCTCAAACCCAGCGGACGACCCGACGTCGCCCTCGTCGTCAACGACGGCCCGGCCCACGCCGCGGCCGGCGTCTTCACCCGCAACAAGGTCAAGGCCGCCCCCGTGCTATGGAGCCAGGAGGTGCTGACGACCGGCCGGCTGCGCGCGGTCGTGCTGAACTCGGGCGGCGCCAACGCCTGCACGGGCACCGAGGGCTTCCAGACCGCGCACGCCACCGCCGAGCGGGTCGGTGCGCTGATCGGGTGCGGTGCGATCGAGGTGGGGGTCTGCTCCACGGGGATCATCGGTCAGCAGCTGCCGCGCGGCCGGCTGCTCTCCGGGGTCGACGCCGCCGCCACATGCCTTGCGAGCGACGCCGACGCCGGGCTCGCCGCCGCCACCGCGGTCATGACCACCGACACGGTGCCCAAACAGGCCGCCTTCACCGACGCCGCAGGCTGGAGCGTCGGGGGCTTCGCCAAGGGCGCCGGCATGATCGCCCCCTCCATGGCGACCATGCTCGCCGTGCTCACCACGGACGCCGTCGTCGACGCTCCGGTCCTCGACGACGCCCTGCGCGCAGCGGTCCGCGTCAGCTTCGACCGGCTCGACATCGACGGCTCGATGTCGACCAACGACACCGTGCTCGCGCTCGCCTCCGGCGCGTCCGGCGTCGCCGTCGATCCCGTGGCGTTCACCGAGGCCCTCATCGGGGTGTGCCGCGACCTCGCCGTCCAGCTGCAGGCCGACGCCGAGGGCGTCACCAAGCGCGCGACGATCCGGGTCGTCGGTGCCGCGACGGAGGACGACGCGGTCGTCGTCGCACGCACCATCGCCCGGGACAGCCTGGTCAAGACCGCGCTGTTCGGCTCCGACCCCAACTGGGGCCGCGTGGCCGCGGCGGCGGGGTACGCCGATGCCAGTGTGGATCCGAACCGCCTCGACGTCGCGATCAACGGGGCCCTGCTCTGCCGCGGCGGCGTGGCCGCCGGCGACCGGTCCACTGCCGACCTCTCCGGCCCCGAGATCCTGGTGGAGGTCGACCTGGGCCTCGGCACCGGCGCCGCGGAGATCCTCACGACCGACCTGTCCCACGGCTATGTGGAGGAGAACAGTGCGTACTCCACGTGAGGGGCGCAACCCACCTGGGCCGACCACGCCACACGACGCGGACGGCCCCGGCCGGCTGAAACACGCCGGCGAGAAGGCTGCCGTGCTCGCCGAGGCCCTGCCCTGGATCCAGCGGTTCCACGGGCAGGTCGTCGTGATCAAGTACGGCGGTCACGCCATGATCGACGACGAGCTCAAGCAGGCCTTCGCCCGCGACATGGTCTTCCTGCGCCTCGCCGGAATCCTGCCCGTCGTCGTGCACGGCGGCGGCCCGCAGATCACCGCGATGCTGGACCGGCTCGGGCTGGCCGCCGAGTTTCGTGGCGGCCTGCGCGTCACCACGGCCGAGACGATCGACGTCGTGCGGATGGTGCTGGTCGGGCAGGTCGGCCGCGAGCTGGTCGGGCTGATCAACGAGCACGGCCCGTACGCCGTCGGCCTGTCCGGGGAGGACGCCCGGCTGTTCACGGCCGAGCGCCGCACCGCGCTGGTGGGCGGCGAGCCCGTCGACATCGGGCTGGTCGGGGACGTCGTCGCGGTGAACCCCGACGCCGTGCTGGACATCGTCCGCGCCGGGCGGATCCCGGTCGTCGCCGGCGTCGCCCCGGACACCGCCGGGGTGGTGCACAACATCAACGCCGACAGCGCCGCCGCGGCGCTGGCCGCCGCGCTCGGTGCAGCGAAGCTCGTCGTCCTCACCGACGTCGAGGGACTGTACGCGAACTACCCCGACCCGGATTCGATCATCAGTGAGCTGACCGCGGAGCAGCTGGAACCGATGCTGCCGGAGCTCGAGGCGGGGATGGCGCCGAAGATGGAGGCGTGCCTGCGGGCGGTCCGCGGCGGTGTCGGCCGGGCGCACGTGATCGACGGGCGGGTGCCGCACTCGGTGCTGCTCGAGGTCTTCACCAGCGAGGGAGTGGGCACGATGGTGGTGCCGGAGTGAGCGAGTCGAACGCCACAGTCACGACCGCGGAGCTCCAGCAGCGCTGGCGCCACGCGCTGATGGACAACTACGGCACGCCTGTGCTCTCTCTGGTCCGCGGCAGCGGCGCCGAGGTGTGGGACGCCGACGGCCGACGCTACCTGGACCTCGTGGCCGGGGTTGCCGTGAACGCGCTCGGTCACGCGCATCCCGCCGTCGTCGCCGCGGTCTCGGGCCAGATCGCGCAGCTCGGGCACGTCTCGAACTTCTTCGTCCACGAGCCCGTCCTGCGCCTCGCCGAGCGGCTGCAGGAGCTGCTCGGCTGTGACCGATCCGGCCGCCCCGCGCCGGATCACCGCGACGCCCGCATCGTCTTCGGCAACTCCGGCGCCGAGGCGAACGAGGCGGCCTTCAAGATCGCTCGCCGGACCGGGCGGCCGCACATCGTCGCCGCGCGCGAGGCCTTCCACGGCCGCACCATGGGTGCGCTCGCGCTCACCGGGCAGCAGGCCAAGCGCGCGCCGTTCGAACCGCTGCCCGCCGGCGTCTCGCACATCCCGTACGGCGACGTGGCGGCCCTGGACGCGGCCGTCGACACCGATACCGCTGCCGTCGTGCTCGAGCCGATCCTCGGCGAGGCCGGGGTGATCGTGCCGCCGGAGGGCTACCTGACCGCGGCGCGGGAGATCACCGCGGCCCGCGGGGCACTGCTCGTGCTCGACGAGGTCCAGACCGGCATCGGCCGCACCGGAGCGTGGTTCGCCCACCAGACCGCCGGGATCATCCCGGACGTCGTCACGCTGGCGAAGGGCCTCGGCGGCGGCCTGCCGATCGGAGCGTGCATCGGCATCGGCCCGGCCGGCACGCTGCTCGAACCGGGACAGCACGGCAGCACCTTCGGCGGCAACCCGGTCTGCTGCGCCGCGGCGCTCGCCGTGCTCGACACGATCACCGCGGAGGGCCTGCTCGAGCACGTCCGGCAGGTCGGTAAGGAGATTGCGACGGGCATCGACGCGCTGGAGCACCCGCTGGTCACCGAGGTGACGGGGGCCGGGCTCATGATCGGTATCGGACTCGCCGCGCCCGTCTCTGCTGCGGTGGTCGCGGCCGCCCGCGACGGTGGCTACCTCGTCAACAACGCCGTCCCCGACCGGATCCGGCTGATCCCGCCGCTGGTCCTGACCGAGGCGCAGGCGCGGGAGTTCCTCGCCGCGTTGCCCGCGTTCCTCGACGCCGGCAGGGCGGCAGCGGGAGCGCAGTGATGCGCCACTTCCTGCGCGACGACGACCTGACGCCGGCCGAGCAGCGTGCCGTCCTCGACCTCGCCGCGGAGCTGAAGGCCGCCCCGTTCTCCCGGCGCCCGCTCGGGGGCCCCCGCGCCGTCGCCGTGCTCTTCGACAAGCCGTCCACGCGCACCCGGCTCTCGTTCGAGGCGGGCATCGCGCAGCTCGGCGGCGCACCGCTCGTCGTCGACGCCGCCGCGAGCCAGCTCGGTCGCGGAGAGACGATCACGGACACGGCCCGCGTGATGTCGCGGTACGTCGCGGCGATCGTGTGGCGTACCGGGGCGCAGTCGCGGATCGAGGAGATGGCCGCGGGCGCGAGCGTTCCGGTCGTGAACGCCCTCACCGACGCGTTCCACCCATGCCAGGTGCTGGCCGACCTGCAGACGGTGAAGGAGCGGTTCGGCCGGCTGGCCGGGCTGACGTTGGCCTATCTCGGCGACGGGGCGAACAACATGGCGCACTCCTTGCTGCTCGGCGGTGTCACGGCCGGCCTGCACGTCCGGGTGTGTGCGCCGGAGGGGTTCGTGCCCGCCGCGGAGGTGCTGCGGGACGCGAAGGCCCGCGCGGAGGAGACCGGTGGCAGCGCCGCGATCGTCGCCGATCCGCACGCCGCGGTCGAGGGCGCCCAGGTCGTCGTCACCGACACGTGGGTGTCGATGGGCCAGGAGCCCGACGGGCCCGACCGCGCGGCCCCGTTCCGGCCGCTGAAGGTGGACGACGCCCTCCTGGACCGGGCCGCACCCGATGTCATCGCCCTGCACTGCCTGCCGGCGCACCGCGGCGACGAGATCTCCGACGAGGTGCTGGACGGTCCCCGCAGCGCGGTGTGGGACGAGGCGGAGAACCGGCTGCACGCCCAGAAGGCGCTGCTCGCCTGGCTGCTGGCGCAGGACCGATGACCGCGGGGACCACGTCGGGTGCGGGTCGGTCGCGTGCCGCCCGCCAGGCCCGGATCGTCGAGCTCGTGTCGCGGGAGCAGGTGCACAGCCAGACCGAGCTGCTCGGGCTGCTCGAGGCCGAGGGCATCGAGACCACCCAGGCGACGCTCTCGCGCGACCTCGACGAGCTCGGCGCGGTCAAGCTGCGCGGGGCCGACGGCGGCGTCCCCGTCTACGTGATCCCGGACGACGGCAGCCCGGTGCGCGGCATCGAAGGCGGTACCGGCCGCCTGACCCGGTTGATCGGCGAGCTGCTCGTGTCGGCCGACGCCAGCGGGAACCTGGCGGTGCTGCGTACCCCACCGGGCGCAGCGCACTACCTGGGCAGCGCGATCGACCGCGCCGCCCTGCACGACGTCGTCGGCACCATCGCCGGCGACGACACCCTCATGGTGGTCGCCCGCGAGCCGCTCACCGGCGCGCAGCTCGCCGCCCGCCTCACCAACCTCAAGACAAGGGAGCTGTGAGAGATGACGAACCGGGTCGTGCTGGCCTACTCCGGGGGGCTGGACACCTCGGTGGGCATCGGCTGGATCGGCGAGGAGACGGGCGCCGAGGTGATCGCCGTGGCCGTCGACGTCGGCCAAGGCGGTGAGGACCTCGAGGAGATCCGCAAGCGGGCTCTCGCCTGCGGTGCGGTTGAGGCCGTCGTCGCCGACGCCCGCGACGAGTTCGCCGAGCAGTACTGCCTGCCCGCACTGCAGGCCGACGCGCTGTACATGGACCGCTACCCGCTGCTTTCGGCGCTGTCCCGGCCCCTCATCGTCAAGCACCTCGTACGGGCCGCGAAGCAGCACGGGGCCTCGACCGTCGCCCACGGCTGCACCGGCAAGGGCAACGACCAGGTGCGCTTCGAGGTGGGCATTCAGGCGCTCGCCCCCGAGCTGACGTGTCTCGCGCCGGTTCGCGACTTCGCCTGGACGCGGGATAAGGCGATCCAGTACGCCGAGGAGCACGGCCTGCCTATCGAGACCTCCAAGCGCTCGCCGTACTCGATCGACCAGAACGTGTGGGGCCGCGCGGTCGAGACCGGCTTTCTCGAGGACATCTGGAACGGGCCGACCGAGGACGTGTACGCCTACACCGCCAATCCGGCCGAGCCGCGGGAGGCCGACGAGGTCGTCGTCCGGTTCGCCAACGGCGTGCCGGTGGCGCTGGACGGGAAGCCCGTGTCTGTGCTGCAGGCCATCCAGGAGCTCAACGCGCGCGCCGGCGCCCAGGGCGTCGGCCGGCTCGACATCGTCGAAGACCGCCTGGTGGGCATCAAGAGCCGGGAGGTGTACGAGGCGCCGGGTGCGACCGCGCTGCTGACCGCGCACGCCGAGCTGGAGAACGTCACGGTCGAGCGCGACCTGGCGCGGTTCAAGCGGTCGGTGTCGCAGCGCTGGTCCGAGCTGGTCTACGACGGGCTGTGGTTCTCCCCGCTGAAGGACGCGCTGGACGTGTTCATCGCGAAGAGCCAGGAGCACGTCACCGGCGAGGTGCGGATGACGCTGCACGGTGGGCGGGCGGTGCCGACCGGGCGGCGGTCGGATGCGTCCCTCTACGACTTCCACCTCGCCACCTACGACGAGGGGGACGTGTTCGACCAGAGCCTGGCCAAGGGCTTCGTTCAGCTCTGGGGCCTGCCCAGCAAGATCGCGGCGCGCCGGGCACAGCGGGTGGAGGGCTCGGGGGGATGACCGCGGCCGGTCCGGGGGGACTGTGGGGCGGCCGGTTTCGCGGCGGACCGGCCGACGCGCTGGCCGCCCTGAGCAAGTCCACCCAGTTCGACTGGCGGCTCGCGCCGTACGACCTGCGTGCCTCGAGGGCGCACGCCCGCGTCCTGCACCGAGCCGGGCTGCTCACCGGCGACGAGCTGGCCGGCATGCTCGCCGCCCTCGACAAGCTCGACGTGGACGTGGCGTCCCGTGCGTTCGTCCCGGCCGAGGACGACGAGGACGTGCACGCGGCGCTCGAGCGCGGCCTGATCGAGCGGGCGGGACCGGAGCTCGGCGGCAAGCTGCGCGCCGGGCGTTCCCGCAACGACCAGGTGGCGACGCTGTTCCGGATGTGGCTGCGCGACGCCGCCCGCCGCGTCGGCTCCGGGGTGTGCGACGTCGTCGACGCGCTCCTCGCCCAGGCCGCGGCGCATCCGGACGCGCCGATGCCCGGACGGACGCACCTGCAGCACGCCCAGCCCGTGCTGCTCGCCCATCACCTCGCGGCGCACGCGCACGCGCTGCTGCGCGACGTCGACCGGCTGCGCGACTGGGATAGGCGTAGCGCCATGTCGCCCTACGGATCCGGGGCGCTGTCCGGGTCGTCGCTCGGCCTCGACCCGGAGGCAGTAGCCGCCGAGCTCGGCTTCCCCGCGTCGGCGGCGAACTCGATCGACGGCACCGCGGCGCGGGACTTCGCAGCCGAGGCGGCGTTCGTGCTGGCGATGGCGGGCGTCGACCTGTC
>JAQSWF010000257.1 GCA_029266775.1 Pseudonocardia sp. | reverse complement strand
CGGCTCGGTCCGATCGCGCCGGGCGGCGGTGCGCGGTGGCGCCCGGCGTTCGGGATCACCGGGCCGGTCACGCTCCCGCTCCGCTGCGGGCCGCCCCGCCGAGGACGCCCGCCCTCACGGCGATCCGACCGTCCTGAGCGACCGCAGGACGTCCAGCTCCCGCTCCGTCGGCGGGATGGTCCGCCCGAGCTCGTCGGAAACCTCCAGCGTCCACCCCGTCTCGGCCCGCACCTGCTCGACGGTCACGCCTGGGTGGACCGCCGTCAGCACGAGCTCGGCGGACACGGGGTGGGGTTCGAGTACGCCGAGATCGGTGATCACTCGAACGGGCCCCGCTCCGCGCAGTCCGAGCAGCGCGCGGTCCGCCGGTCCGGTGCCGTAGCCGAAGGACGTGACGAAGTCGACCCGATCGACGAAGGAGCGTCGCCGGTGGCGCATCACCACGAACACCTCGCGGCACGATGCCGCGATCTCGGGCGCGCCGCCCGACCCCGGCAGCCGCACGTCCGGCTCCGCGTACTCACCGATCACGGTGGTGTTGAGGTTCGCGAAGCGGTCGAGCTGGGCGCCGGACAGGAAGCCGACGTCGATTCGCCCGGGCTGCAGCCAGTAGTTGAAGATCTCCGGGACGCTCACCACCGACAGCGCCGTCTCGGCCAGCACGCCGTCGCCGATCGACAGCGGTAGCTCGTCGGGCCGGGTGTCGATCGTCCCCGACTCGTAGATCAGCACCAGGTCCGGTGCGTGGAGGCGGCGGGCGAGGTTGGCCGCGCGGGACGGGAGGTCGATCCCCACGAACACCACCTGGCCGTCGCGCAGCCCCCGGGCCGCGGCGACGGTCATCATCTCTTCGGGCGTGAACCTCATTCCCCGGGCTCCCCCACGGCCTCGGCCTTCTGCAGCTCGTCGAGCCAGGCGGCGAACGTCTCGCGGTCCCGGCTGATCCGTTGCCAATCCCGGTATGCGGTGTTGTCACGGGCGTAGTAGCCGTGGGCGTACGACGGCGCCGCACCGCCCGGTACCTCGGCCACGGCCGTGACGACGAAACGGGGCAGCACCACCTCCCCGGCGACGGGCTCCAGCTCGTCGACGAGCTCCTCGACCGTGACCAGCGCCCGTCGGGCCGCTAGTACGGCCTCCTTCTGCACCCCGGAGATGCCCCACAGCTGCACGTTTCCCTCGCGGTCGGCGCGCTGTGCGTGCACGACCGTGACGTCCGGGGTCAGCGCGGCCACGGCCGTCAGCTCCTCGCCGGTGAACGGGCACCGCACTATGGACACGGCGGGCGTGTGCATCGGCAGGTCCGTGCCCGCCGAGCCGCGCAGCACGGCGAACGGCAGCCCGGCCGCTCCGGCGACGTAGCGGTTGGCCAGCTCGGCGTGGCTGTGCTCCTCGATCGCCAGCGGGGCGGGCCATCCGCGGGTGATCGCGTCGCGGATCCGGTACAGGGCACCGACGCCGGGGTTCCCGCCCCAGGAGAAGATCAGCTTGCGCGCGCAGCCCGCACCGATGAGCTGGTCGTAGATCAGGTCGGGCGTCATCCGTACGAGCGTCAGCTCGCGGCGCTGCTGGCGGATGATCTCGTGGCCGGCGGCGAACGGGATGAGGTGGGTGAAGCCCTCGAGCGCCACCGTGTCGCCGTCGTGCACCAGCTCGCCCACGGCCTCGCGCAACGACACGATCTTGGCCACGGGAGAAAGCTAATGTGCGCGCCCTACCGGGGCAATTGCCGCCGGGCACCGTCCGCCGATTGCGCGTCACCTCACCCAGGACGGCCGTGGTGGGCGTCCGGAGCGCTGTCGATGCGCCGCTCGGCGGTGCGGGCGATGTTGCGGACCATGCCGCCGAACACCAGGCCGTGGAAGGGTGCGACGGCCCACCAGTACACGTGGCCGGCGAGGCCGCGCGGCAGGAACACGGCCCGCTGCCGGTACCGGGAGCCGGCCGCGGCGTCGGGGGCGACCGTCATCTCCAGCCACGCCCGGCCGGGCACCTTCATCTCGGCCCGCAGCCGCAAGAGGCGTACACCGCCGGTGCCGTTCTCGCCGGTGCCGTTTTCCCCGTGGCCGTTTGCGCGGGCGTCGTCGAGGCGCTCCACCCGCCACCAGTCCAAGGCATCGCCGATGTGCAGCCGGTCCGGGTCGCGCCGGCCGCGGCGCAGTCCGACGCCCCCGAGGAGCCGGTCGAGCCACCCGCGCACGGACCACGCCAGCGGGAACGAGTACCACCCCCGTTCGCCGCCGATGCCGGTGACGACGGACCAGAGAGCGTCGGCGTCGGCCCGACAGGCCTGCTCGCGCTCGTCCAGGTAGACCGTCCCGCCGGCCCACTGGGGGTCGCTGGGCAGCGGGTCGGCCGAGGCGGCGGTGCCGGCGGCGTCGGACCACCGTGTTTCGACGTCCCCGTTGTTGATCTTGGCAAGAGCGAGGGTGACGGCGCGGTCATAGCCGATCCGGCCCTCGAGCTGGTCGGGAACGTAGTGGAGGATGTCCTGCTCGCGGCACACGACCTCGTGGATCAGCGAGTCGACCAGCGGCGCGGCGATCGCTCGCGGCACCGGCGTCACGACGTTCACCCAGTGCGCTGACAGCCGCGGGGTGAGCAGCGGCACCGGCAGCACGCGGCGCGGCGGCAGGTGCGCGACCGCGGCGTAGCGGGCCATCATCTCCCGGTACGTGAGCACCTCGGGGCCGCCGATGTCGAACGTCCGGTTGACGTCGTCGGGCAGTCGCGCTGCGGCGACGAGGTAGCGCAGCACGTCGCGGACGGCGATCGGCTGGACGCGGGTGCCAACCCAGCGCGGGGTGACCATCACCGGCAGGCGCTCGGTGAGGTAGCGCAGCATCTCGAAGCTCGCTGATCCGGAGCCGAGCACGACGGCGGCCTGCAGCACGGCCGTCGGGACGCCGCTGCGCAGGAGGATCTCGCCGACCTCGCGGCGGCTGGCCAGATGCGACGAGAGCGGCCCGTCCGGGTGGAGGCCGCCCAGGTACACGATGCGCCGGACGCCCGCCCCCCGGGCAGCGTGAGCCATGATCGTGGCGGCGCGGCGGTCGATCCCCGCAAAGTCGCGCTCGACCAGCGAGTGCACGAGGAAGAAGACGACGTCGACGTCCGTGCAGGCGCGTCGGACGCTCTCGGCGTCGAGGACGTCCCCCCGCACGATCTCCGCACGGTGGGCCCACGGCACGTCGCGCAGCTTGCCCGGGTCGCGAACCAGGCAGCGGACCGTCGCGTCGGGGTCGTCGAGCAGCCGCCGGACGAGGCGTCCCCCGATGTAGCCGGTGGCGCCGGTGACCAGATGTCGCACGGGTTGATGGTGTCGCGCCCCGACCTCCCGCGCGAATCGGCCCCATCTCCCGCGCGAGTCGCTACAAAGTGGCGCGCGAGTCGCTACAGAGTGGCGCGCGAGTCGCTACGAACTGGCGCGCGAGTCGCCACAGAGTGGCGCGCGAGTCGCTACGAACTGGCGCGCGAGTCAACCGGAGTTGGCGCGAGCAAGACTGCGGCGGCGTCAGTCACCGGACGCGCGGCGCGCGGTGCGGAAGCGGTCGGAGCGTCCCGGCGACGCGACCGCGCAGATCCACTCCGCGCCGAGCGAACGCTTCGTACAGCTCCTTCTCCAGCCGAGCCGGGCTCTTCAGGTCGTCGACCTCGATCACGATCACGATCCACCCGCGGCGCTCGAGATCACGGATGCGCGCCTCGTCGACCTTCTTCCGCCCGGCG
>JAQSWF010000059.1 GCA_029266775.1 Pseudonocardia sp. | reverse complement strand
TACTGCACCCGGTAGGGTGTGGGAGAGTAGGTCACCGCCGACATACAAACCCCAAACAAGGGGGGTGGGAACGGTCAAAACACACCGTCCCCACCCCCCCTTTTCTGTGCGCCTCTCGATGATCTGTCGTTGGCGGACCGCAGCGCAGTTCTGCTGAACATGATTGACCGACGGCCGCCGCCGCGCAGCGGGGGTTACTTTTGTATCCTGACACCGTGAGCATCGCGGATGGTTCAGACGACGACCGCCCGCGACGGCGAGACCGGGACGACGCGCCGGGTCGCGGCCGAGACGGCGAACCCTCCGGTCGCCGGGACGATTCGCGCAGCGACCGGCCGCGCGGTCACCGGACCGGTACCGGGTGGTCGGACCGCCGGCGGGACGAGCGCGACGACCGGCGACCCCGTTACGACGACCGCTCAACCGGGCGACGCGACGACGGCGTCCACCGGGACCGCCGTGATCGCAACGATCGTGGACGGGATGCGCCGCGGTATCGCGCAGGCGACCGGGACCGGCGCGACACGGGTCCGCGCGGGACGGACTACTCCCGTGGTGATGCCCGACGTGACGACCGCCCTCGCAACGATCGGTCGAACAGCTACCGCCGCGACGATGAAACAAGACGCTACCGGCGGGACGACCGTCCACGTGACGACCGCCGTGACGATCACGCCGGTGGCTACCGGCGGGACGACCGAGCCCGAGGTGATCGTCGCGACGACCGGCCGGGTGGCTACCGCCGCGACGACCGAGCGACGGGCTACCGGCCGAACGACCGGTACGGATCGGACCGCGAGGCACGTGGCCGCCGGCCAGGGGACGACCGCGGTCAGCGGCGCTTCTCGGGTGACGACCGCCGCCCGTATCGCGGTGACGACCGGTCCGACGATCGGAGCCCGCGTGGCTACCGGCCCGTGGAACGGGACCCGGACCGCTACCGCGGGAACCGGCGCGACGATCCACGCGACGACCGGCGCGGCGAATTTCCGCGCGGTTCCGGGCGCGAGGATCGCGGACGGGCGGGGGGGTACCGCGGTCGGGACGCCCGCGGCGACGCCGGGTATGGCGGCTCGGGGTCGAGCCGGCGGGACGAGCGGCCTCCACGCGACGAACGTGGAGCTGGAGACCGTCGCGGCGCCGAACGCTGGTCGAGCGATCGCGCGCCCAGGCGGGACGACCGACAAGGCGAGCGGAGACCGGCCTGGCGAGACGGCTCCGACCAGGGCCGGTTCGGCGCCGGTGACCGTCGTGCGACCGATCGGCCGCGCTGGCAGGAGCGGGGAGACGACAGCAAGGACCGCGACGAGCGGGGTGACCGGTCCGGCCGAGGCGGCCGGGAGGGCCGCAGCGGCGACCACCCGCGCGCGGGTGAGCGTCGCGACGACCGATCTACTCGCCGCAACGACACCGATCGGCGGCCCCCGGCACGAGACCGCCCACGCCGCGACGACGAGCAGCGCGTCGTCGAGCCGCCTCTGCCTGACGACGTGATGGCCGCGACCCTCGACGCGGAGATCCGCCGGGACCTGCGCGGTCTGCAGCGGGACACGGCGGAGGTCGTCGCCCGCCACCTGGTCGCCGCGGGGACGCTGGTCGACGACGACCCGGCCCAGGCGCTCGCCCACGCCCGGTACGCACGCCGGCGAGCCTCGCGCATTGCAGCGGTCCGCGAGGCAGCCGGCATCGCCGCCTATCACGCGGGGGAGTGGGCCGAGGCACTCGGCGAGCTGCGTGCGGCGCGCCGCATGGGTGGCGGACCGGGCCACCTTGCCGTCATGGCGGACATCGAGCGCGCTCTGGGCCGCCCGGACCGCGCCATCGAGCTGAGCCGCGGGCCGGAAGCACGCGAGCTGGACCGAGCCGAGGCGATCGAGCTGGCCATTGTCGCGGCGGGTGCCCGCCGGGACCTGGGGGAGCTGGACGCCGCCGTGGTCGGCTTGCAGATCCCCGAGCTCGACGCCGCCCGGCAGGACCCCTGGAGCGCCCGGCTCTTCTACGCCTACGCCGACAACCTGCTCGCCGCTGGGCGCGAGGCGGATGCGGCGGCGTGGTTCCTCCACGCAGAGGTCGCCGACGACGAGGGTGAGACCGATGCCGCGGCTCGGCTTGCGGAGCTGACCGGCGAGCCGGTGCCGGACGAGGTTGAGGTCGGGGACGACCGGCCGGCGGACATCCCGGACGGCCGTACCGACGGGGACAGCGACGCCGAGGGCGGGGACGTCGGCAGCAGCACCGCCGAGGGCAGCGACGCCGAGAGCAGCACCGAGAGCCCGATGGACGGGGATCCCGGCGAGGTACCCAGCAGCGCAGCCGACCCGGTCGGCACCGGTCCGGAGGATCTGGACGGGGACGGAGACCCGGACGGACGTGAAGCACTGTTCGACGAGCGCGACGCCACCGGCGGCAGCCCCCGGTGACGGACCTCCTGGACCTTCACGACCTGGTCCTCGCCGACCTCGACGGCACCCTGTACCGAGGCCGCGAGGCCGTGCCCGGCGCTGTCGCCGCCGTGCGGGGGGCGGGCGAGCGCGGCGTGCGCACCGTCTACGTCACCAACAACGCCGCGCGTAGTCCCGGGGACGTCGCCGCCCACCTCGCCGAGCTCGGCTTCCCCGCCGGCCCCGACGACGTCGCCACCAGCTCACAGGCCGCCGCGGCACTGCTCGCCGAGCAGCTCCCCGCAGGCGCGCCGGTCCTCGTCGTGGGCACCGCCGCGCTCGCCGCCGAGATCGGTCACGTCGGCCTCGCGCCCATCGACGCCGCCGATTGCGCCCGAGCCGTCGTCCAGGGCCTCGACCCCGAGCTGCGCTACGCGACGCTGGCCGAGGCGTGCGTCGCGCTGCGGACGGGTGCGGCCTGGGTGGCCTGCAACATCGACCCGACGCTGCCAAGCGAACGCGGCCCCCTGCCGGGCAACGGCTCGCTCGTGGCCGTGCTGCGGACCGCCACGGGCCTGGAGCCGCAGGTCGCGGGCAAGCCGGCACCTGCCTTGATGCGCACTGCGGTACACCGTGCGGGGGCATCCGCGCCGCTGGTCGTTGGTGATCGGTTGGACACCGACATCCAAGGTGGCCGCGCTGCAGAGATGCCGACGCTGCTTGTCCTGACGGGCGTGTCCGATGCGTCTGAGCTGCTCGCAGCCCCGCCGCAGGCGCGCCCGGACTACATCGGCGCCGATCTCACTGCCCTTACCCGGTCTCCGGAGGAGCTCGCCCCCGGCCCGCGGCCGGGCTGGACCGTCCACACCGCGGGAGCCGGCCTCGTGCTGTCCGGGTCCGGCGAGGCCCTCGACGCGATCCGCGCGATCTGCGGGGTCCACTGGTCGGGTGGAGGCGGCCCGGCTCGGATCGCCCCCGGTGGTGACGCCGCAGCCGAAGCGCTGCAGACGCTCGGACTGCCGACGGACGGCGACGCCGGTCGGACCGGCGCAGGCTCGACTACGGTGACCGGTGCCGACGCCCCGGGAGTGCCGTCTTGAGAGTCCACCGATGACCCCTTTCCCTCGCTCAGGTATGGACGACGACGCCATCGCGCATCGCGAGGTGACCGATGCCCTCGCCGAGCTGGACCGGCTGGCCGACCGGCCGCTCGCCGAGCACGTCGCGGTGTTCGAGCGGGTGCACACCGCGCTCGGCGCGGCCCTGGCGGCCGCGGCGCCGGTGAACCGTCCACGGGTCGCCGAGGCGCCCGGCCGGCCGTGACCGCGGTGGTCACCCGGGCGCGTCTCGACGCCGAGCTCGTCCGCCGCGGCCTCGCACGGTCGCGTCAGCAGGCGGCCGAGCTGATCGAGCAGGGCCGGGTCGCGGTGCGGGGGGTCCCCGCCGGAAAGCCCGCGACCGTCGTCGACCGCGACACACCGGTCACGGTGCAGGAGTCGACGGAGCGGGAGTGGGCGTCCCGCGGTGCGCACAAGCTGATCGGCGCGCTCGACGCGCTGCCCGTCCCCGTCGAGGGACGGCGGTGCCTCGACGCCGGTGCGTCCACCGGCGGCTTCACCGACGTGCTGCTGCACCGTGGTGCGGGCGAGGTCGTCGCCGTGGACGTCGGGTACGGGCAGCTCGCCTGGCGCCTGCGGGTCGACGACCGGGTCCGGGTGCTCGACCGCACCAACGTGCGCACGCTGACCCCGGACGACATCGGCGGTCCGGTCGACCTCACCGTCGCGGACCTGTCCTTCATCTCCCTGCGCACGGTCCTGCCCGCGCTCGCCACTTGTACGCGCGTCGACGGCGACCTGCTGCCGATGGTCAAGCCGCAGTTCGAGGTCGGACGCGACCGGCTCGGCTCCGGCGGGGTCGTGCGTAATCCCGGGCTGCGGCGGGACGCGCTCGGCGACGTCGTCGCCGTCGCTCGCGATCTCGGGTTGGTCCTGCGCGGCGCCGTCGCGAGCCCGCTGCCCGGACCCTCTGGCAACGTCGAGTACTTCCTGTGGCTGTCGCGTGACGGCGAGGCGGACGACGTGGGTGACGAGGCGCTCGATCGCGCTCTCGCCGAGGGGCCGCGTTGACGCGCGAGGTGCTCGTGGTCCTGCACACCGGGCGACCGACGAACCGCTACACCGCGGCGGCGGTGGCCCGGCGCCTGGCTGCAGACGGTGTCCGGCTCCGAATGATCGACGACGAGTGGACGCAGGTCGCGGGCCTGATCGGCGACCTGCCGTCGGAGCTCGCCCCGCGCGTCGTCGACCGGAGTCCCGGCTGCGCGAAAGGCGCCGAGGTCGCGCTCGTCCTCGGCGGCGACGGCACCCTGCTGCGGGCCGCCGAGACCGCCCGGCCGGTCGGCGTGCCACTGCTCGGCGTGAACCTCGGTCATGTCGGGTTTCTGGCGGAGGCGGAGCAGGAGTCGCTGAACGAAGCCCTGCGTGCTGTGATCGACGGCAACTACGCGATCGAGGAGCGCATGACCCTCGACGCCGTGGCGCTGGTCGCCGGCGAGGAGATCGCGCGCAGCTGGGCGCTCAACGAGGTCTCGGTGGAGAAGTCGCGCCGCGAGCGGATGCTCGAGGTCGTCCTCGAGGTCGACCGCCGCCCGGTGTCGGCGTTCGGCTGCGACGGAGTGCTGTGCGCGACCCCCACGGGCTCCACCGCCTACGCGTTCTCCGCCGGGGGTCCGATCGTGTGGCCGCAGGTGGAGGCGCTGCTCGTGGTGCCGAGCAACGCGCACGCGCTCTTCGCCCGGCCGATGGTCGTCTCACCGGACAGCCACGTCGCCATTGAGGTCACGCCCACCGGAACGCCGGCTGTCCTTGACTGCGACGGTCGCCGCACCGCAGCCCTCCCGCCGGGGGCGCGGGTCGAGGTCGCTTGCGGGGACACGCCGGTGCGACTGGTGCGGCTGGATGGCCGCCCGTTCGCGGACCGGCTGGTGCGCAAGTTCGACCTGCCGATCCGCGGCTGGCGCGGGACGTCCCAGCCACCCGGCGGCTGAGCCCGCGCGCCCCGCGGAGCCCGACGCGGCTCGGCCCGTACTCTCTGCCCATGCTGGCCGAGATGCGGATCCAGGGGCTCGGCGTGATCGACGACGCCACCCTGGAGCTGGATCCGGGCCTCACCGTCCTGACCGGCGAGACCGGAGCCGGCAAGACGATGGTCGTTACGGGGCTGACGCTGCTCGGCGGCGGCCGGGCCGAGGCGTCGCGAGTGGCGGACGGCGCGCGTCGTGCGGTCGTGGAGGGACGGTTCACCGGCGGCGCCGCGGCCCTCGCTGTCGCGGACGAGGTCGGCGCCGAAACCGACGACGACGGCACGCTGATCGCGGTACGGACCGTCGGCGCGGACGGCCGCTCACGAGCCCACCTCGGCGGCCGAGGCGTCCCCGTCGGGGTGCTGGCGCGGCTCGCCGACGCCGCCCTCGCCGTCCACGGCCAGAACGACCAGCTGCGGCTGCTTCGACCGGCGGAGCAGCGGGCGCTGCTGGACCGGTTCGCCGGTGACGCCGTAGTCGCTCCGCTCGAGCGCTACCGCCACGTCCGGACCGAGTGGCAGGCCGTTGCGGCCGAGCTGCGGGAACGCCGGGACGGAGCGCGCCGCCTCGCGCAGGAGGCCGACCTGCTGCGGCGCGGTCTGACCGAGATCGCCGCCGTCGACCCGCAGCCCGGGGAGGACCGCGAGCTCGTCGACCAGGCCCGTCGACTCGCTGCGGCGGACGACCTGCGGGAAGCCGCGACGGTCGCCCGCGCGGCGGTCGCCGGTGCCGATGTGCTGGACGCCGCAGACGGGTCCGCGCTCGGCGCCGTCGCCCTCGTCGGGGAGGCACGGCACCGAATCGCCGGGACCGGCGACCCCGAACTGACCGCCCTCGACGCGATGCTGGCCGACGTCCTCGCGCAGCTCGACGACGTCGGCGGCGAGCTCAGCGCCTACCTGGATCGGCTCGACGCGGACCCCGAACGGCTCGCGCAGGTGCTCACCAGGCAGGCCGAGCTCAAGGCGTTGACCCGCAAGTACGCCGCGGACACCGACGGTGTGCTCGCGTGGGCCGAGGAGGCGCGCGCCCGGCTGGGGCGGCTCGACACCTCCGACGACGCACTCGCGGCGCTCGCCGCCCGGCGGGACGAGCTGGCGGCCGAGCTGGCCGCGCACGCGGCCGCGCTCTCCGACGCCCGCGCCGGCGCCGCTGCCCGGCTGGCCGAAGCCACCACCGCCGAGCTGGGCGGGCTGGCCATGCCGGATGCGCGGTTGCTGGTGGAGGTGACGCCGCGCGCCGCCGCGCCGGGTGCGGACGACGCCCTTTCCGTCGGCGGTGCCACCGTCGTCGCAGGGCCGGACGGTGTGGACGAGGTGGAGCTGCGGCTGGTCGCGCACTCGGGCGCCACACCGCAGCCGCTGCACCGAGGCGCCTCCGGCGGCGAGCTCTCGCGCGTGATGCTGGCGTTGGAGGTGGCGCTGGCCGGTGCGGACCCGGTGCCGACGATGGTCTTCGACGAGGTCGACGCGGGCGTCGGTGGCCGCGCGGCGGTCGAGATCGGCCGCAGGCTCGCCCGGTTGGCGGCCGGTCACCAGGTCGTCGTCGTGACGCACCTGCCGCAGGTCGCGGCATACGCGGACCGCCATCTCGTGGTCGACAAGGCGCGTAGCGCCGGCGGTCCGGCCCGCAGCCGGGTGCGCACGCTCGACGAGGCCGAGCGGGTCAGCGAGCTCGCTCGGATGCTCGCCGGGCTCGACGACACCCGAACGGGCCGGGCACACGCCGAGGAGCTGCTCGCGGCCGCGCGGGGACACCGCGAGGCGGACCGCCGCGAGGGCAACAGCCGCCGCAGTTCCGAAGCAGGCGGCCGGCGGAGGTCCGTCGTCCTGGCCTGAGCGGGGCTGCGAGGATCTTTCCGTGCGCGTGGTGGTCTGCACGGCCTCGACCGGCGTCGGCGGTGCCGAGATCAGCCTGGCGAACCTTGTCGCGGCAGTCGATCCGGCGGTGCGGATCCACGTGCTGGGCGTGGACGAGACGGTGGTCGCACGGGTGACCGCGGGCCGGCCGGGGACGCCCGCGACGGTGGCGCCGGCCCGCCGACACCCCGCGGTGCTGGCCCGCCTGCGGCCCGACGTGGTGCACGCCAACCTGGCGGTGCCGTGGGCCGGGGCGATCGACCTCGCGGCGGCCGTGGCGCTCCCACGCGCCCGCGTCGTCGCGGTCCAGCAGCTCCCGCTGCGCAGCGTGGACCTCAGGGTGTGGCTGTGCACCCGGGCGTTGCTCCGCCGACTGGACGCGCACGTCGCGGTCGGCGAGGCGAGCGCCCGCCGGATGGAGGACTTCTACGCGCTGGGCCGCGGCTCGGTGGCGTCGGTGCCGAACTGCGTACCCGACGTCGCGCTGCCGCCGCGGACTGCGCGCCCGGCCGGCGCGCCGCTGGTCGTCGGCAGCCTCGGGCGGCTGGACGCCGTGAAGGGCTACGACCTGCTGCTACGCGCGCTGGCCCGACTGCCCGGCGTGCGGGCAGTGGTGGTCGGGGAGGGCGCCGCCCGGCCGGCACTGGAGGCGTTGGCCGGCGAGCTCGGCGTGGCGGATCGGGTCGCCCTGCCGGGTTGGTCGGACCAGCCGTCGGCCGCACTGCCGGGCTTCGACGTGTTCTGCCTGCCGTCCCGGTCGGAAGGCTTCCCGCTGTCGATCGTGGAGGCGATGCTGGCCGAACTGCCGGTGGTCGCGACGCGGGTGGGCAGCGTCGCCGAGCTGGTCGCCGACGGCCGCACCGGTGTGGTGGTGGAGCGCGACGACGTCGACGGGCTCGTCGAGGCGCTGGCGCGGCTGCGCGATGACGTCCCGCTGCGGTCGCGGTGGGGTGTCGCCGGACGCAAGCGCGCGCTGGGGAGCTACACGGTTGAGCACATGGCAACGGCGTACCAGCGGCTGTGGGAGCGGCTACTGGTCTCCCCGCGCACCCCGCGGCTGCGCCCGCCCGCACCCCACCCCTGACCCCGACCCTGACCGGCGCCCTCCTTCAGCACTTCGGAGCCATAACGCCTTCCACAGGGTCGAGAAACAGCAGTATGGCTCCGAAGTGCGGTAGGTGATCGGGTCCGGTCCGGTCTGGTCCGCTTCGTCCGAAGCGCGGCGTCCGGAATCCGCTGGACCTCTCCAGCACCGCCCGCGGAGGATCTCCGGGTGACGACGCGATCGCGATCGGACGTGTCCTGGCTTCCCGGCTTCGTCGTGCTCTCGGCGATCTGGGGCTCCAGCTTCGCGCTGATCAAGATCGCGGTGGACGCGGGCGTGCCGCCGGTCTGGGTCGCGCTGGTCCGGTGCGTGCTGGGTGCGGCGACGCTTCTGGTGATCTGCCTGCTGACCGGCAGCCGGCTGCCGCGAGACCGCGGCACGTGGGGGCACGCCGCGGTGCTCGCCGTGCTGCTCAACGTGGTGCCGTTCACGCTGCTCGCGTGGGGCGAGCAGCACGTGACCTCGGTGCTCGCCGGCCTGCTCAACGCAGCCACGCCACTCATGACGCTGCTCTTCGTGCTCGCACTGCTGCCGACAGAACGGATCACGGCGTACCGGGTTGCCGGCCTGCTGGTCGGCTTCGGCGGTGTGCTGTGCGTGCTCGGTGTGTGGCGGGGGATCGGCAGCGCCACGGTCGCGGGGGCGCTCGCCTGCCTCGGCGCCACCGCCGGTTACGGCGCGGGCTTCGCCTGGACACAGCGCTTCTTCGCCGGCCGCACCGGCTCCGCGGCTGCGCTCTCGGCCGCACAAATGCTGTGTGCCAGCGCTCAGCTCGCCCTGTGCGCTGCGGTGACTGGCGGCGTCCCCGCCTGGCCCGGCGTCCCGGCGGGCGCGGCCCTGCTGGCGCTCGGCGCGCTCGGCACCGGCTTTGCCTACGTGCTGAACCTCGGCGTGGTGCGGGCGGCAGGCCCCACCGTGGCGTCGACTGTGACCTACGTCATCCCGATCTGGTCGACCGCGATCGGCGCGGTGCTGTTGGCCGAACCCGTGGGCTGGAACACCGTCGTCGGCGGTGTCCTCGTCGTGGTCGGCGTCGTCGTGACCCGCGCCTCCGGAGGAACGCCCGCGAGGTGACGTCTCGCTCTGATCTACTCCGGCGTGGCTACCCAAGGTGATCCACCGCTGCTGCGAGAGTGCGCACATGAAGATCTCCGGCCTGCTGAACCGGACCCGGCCCGAGCTGCCGGGAGTGTCCGGGATCGCCCGAGTGGACCGGCACACGGACGCCCTGCTGCGGCGGCTCAAGCGCGGCGAGATCGCCGTGATCGACCAGGTCGACCTCGACCGCGCCACGGCCGACGCCCTCGTCAACGCCGAGGTGGCCGCGGTCGTCAACGCCGCGCCATCGATCTCCGGACGCTTCCCCAACCTCGGACCCGAGGTGCTCGTTCAGGCCGGAGTACCGCTGGTCGATGCCGTCGGGTCACGCGTCCTGCACGCGGTACGGGACGGGAGCAAGATTCGCCTGGAAGGTGGGTGCATCTACGCCGGGGAGCACCTGCTGGGCCAAGGCGTCGCCCAGACGCCGGAGTCGGTCGCGGACGCGCTCGTCGAAGCCAAGTCCGGGCTGGCCCACCAGCTCGAGGCGTTCGCCGCCAACACCATCGAGTTCATGCGCCGCGAGCGCGCGCTGCTGCTCGACGGGCTCGGTGTTCCTCCGGTCGAGGTCGATCTGAACGGTCGCCGGGTGCTCGTGGTGGCGGCCGGCTACGACCACGTCGCAGACCTGGCCCGACTCCGCCGGTTCATTCGGGAGCAGCAGCCGCGGCTGGTCGGCGTCGGAGCCGGCGCGGACGCGCTGATCGCGGTCGGGTACCGACCCGACCTGATCGTCGGGGATCCCTCCAAGGTGTCCGACCAAGCGCTGACCTGTGGCGCGGACGTCGTCGTCCCGGCCTTCGCGGACGGGCACGCACCGGGGCTGCACCGCGTGCAGGACCTCGGGGCGGGGGCGGTGACGATGTCCAGCGGGGCCAACGCAGAGGATCTCGCGCTGCTGGTGGCGCACCACCACGGCGCCTCGATGATCGTCACAGTGGGGCTGTCCGCATCGATGGGCGAATTCCTCGACCGCGGCCGCACGGGGAGCAACGCCTCGACCTTCCTCACTCGACTGCAGACGGGAGGGCGCGTCGTCGACGGCCGCGTCGTCGCCGCGCTGTACCGGGGTCGGGTCACGGGATGGGCCGTGGTGCTCCTGCTCACCGCGGCGCTGGTGGCCGTGATCGCGGCGCTACTGGTGTCGCACACCGGTGACGCGCTGTTCGCGTGGCTGCAGCAGCTGATGTCGGGGGTGGCCGAGATGCTCAGGGAGGCCTTGCGATGATCTCGTTGCGCTACCACGCGGTGTCGATCGCCGCGATCTTCCTCGCGCTGGCCGTGGGCGTCCTCCTCGGGGCGAGCGGTGTGTCGGACCGGGTGCTCGGCGCGGTCACCAGCCAGCGCGACGACCTGGCGGGCAGGGTCGAGCTGCTCACGTCGGAGCGTGACGCGTTGGCCGCGCAGGAGCGCGCCGGTGACGAGTTCGCGGCCCGCATCGGCCCGGCGGCGGTGCGCGGGCTGCTGTCCGGGCAGTACGTCACGCTCGTCGCCGCGGGTGCGGATGCGCAGGACCGCGCGGCCGTCGCGACCCTGGTCGGCCAGGCCGGCGGCGCCGTGACCGGCCAGCTGGAGCTGACCGAGGCCATCGGTGATCCCGCTCGGGCCGACCAGCTGCGCGAGCTGACCTCGCAGTTGCTGCCCGCAGGGGCGCAGCTGCCCGCGGCCTCGGACACCGGCAGCCTCGTCGGCGGCCTCCTCGGCGGGGTTCTCCTCGCGCGCGACGGCCAAGAGATCAGCCCCGAAGACGTCACGTCCGTACTCACTGGACTGACCAGCGCCGGCTTCGTGTCACCGGGCGACGCCCCGACGCCGGCGAACCTCGTGGTCGTGCTGACCGGTGGCGCCCAGCCCGGGGTGAGCGGCGGTGACTCCGCGGCGGTGGTCGCACGCCTCGCGGCCGAGCTCGATCGCGCAGGTCGGGGTGCCGTGCTGGCCGGTCGGACCGGATCGGCCGAGGCCACCGGCCCCATCGGCGTTGCCCGCGCGGACCCACAGATCGTCGCGGGCCTCTCGACGGTCGACGACGTGCACGGCGGCCCCGGCCGCGTGGCCGCGGTGCTCGCGCTCAAGGAGCAGCTCGACGGCCGAGCGGGGAGCTACGGCACCGGAGCGGGCGCAGCCGACGGAGCGGCCCCGGCTGCCTGACAGACCGTGGGAATGCGAGCGGGGTGGGCAGCCGCAGGCAGTTTTCCGCGGGGAACGGACTCTGCGTCGGTTGCGGGGAGGGGTCGACATCGGACGCCAGCACAGCCGCTACCCGGACCCGTTCGCGTGCTGGTTTCGACCTCCTTTGTGGTCGCTCTCGGCTATGGCATGGTCGCTCCTGCGCTGCCGATCTTCGCTCGCAGCTTCGACGTCGGCGTCACCGCGGTGTCGCTCATCGCCAGCGCCTTCGCCGTGGTCCGGCTCGCCTTCGGGCCGCTCAGCGGGCGCCTGGTCAACCAGCTCGGTGAGTCGCGAGTCTTCGCCTGCGGTCTGGTCGTCGTCGCTGCATCGAGCGCTGCCTGTGCGTTCGTCACGACCTACTGGGAGCTCTTGATCTGCCGGGCGATCGGCGGCGCGGGTTCGACCCTGTTCACCGTCTCGGCCGCGTCACTGCTCATCCGGCTCGCACCGCCGTCGATGCGGGGACGGGCGGCCGGAGCGTGGGCGACCGCGTTCCTGCTCGGGACCGTCGCCGGGCCCCTGGTCGGCGGCGCGCTCGTCACCGTCGGCCTGCGAACGCCGTTCGTCGCCTATGCGGGCCTTCTTCTCCTGGCGGTCGTCATCAGCCGCGGCGTCCTCGACGAACGAGCGGGTCGACGCTCCGACCCCGTTCCGCCGACACATGGCGTCGTGACGTTCCCGGCGGCGTGGCGGCAGCCCGCCTTCCGCGCCGCGCTGACGTCGAACTTCGTGCACGGTTGGATCGTGTACGGCGTGCAGGTCACGCTCGTGCCGCTCTACATCGTGGAGGTACTGGCGCGCCCGCCGAGTTGGTCCGGGTCGGCGCTGACGTTGTCCGCGGCCGGTACGGCGCTCACCCTCGTGCTCGGCGGCCGCATGGCAGACGAGCGGGGCCGGACGGTGTCGGTCCGAACGGGGCTGACGATAATCGTGGTGGGCACGCTCGGGCTGGCGTCCACCACCGCGCTGCCCGCGTTCCTGGGCGCGTCGCTCCTGGTCGGCGTCGGCACCGGGCTGACGTATCCGGCAACGAACGCCACGGTCGGCGACGTCCTGAGCACACGCTCACCTGCCGGCGGCCACGGAGGGGCGCTCGCCGGATTCCAGATGGTGGGCGACATCGGAGCCATCGTCGGGCCACTCCTCGCCGGGCTGGCTGCCGACGCGGTCGGCTACGCAGCGGCTTTCGCCCTGACCGCAACCGTCGCCGCCCTCTCGCTCGGCTGCTGGCAGCGCACACGGGAGACGCGCCCTCTCACACCCGCCTGATCAACGCCCGCGCAGCATGACGCCGATCCGGCCGGAGGCGAGCGACCGGAAGAGCAGCGCGGCGAGCAGGATCGCGCCGACCACAAGCCCGATGACCGACATCACGCCGGCCAGCGCGACCACCGACAGGACGCCCGCGACCGCGATGGCCGTGTACTGCACGCTGCTCGCGACGGCGAAGCCCCGGGTGATGGCGGCCAGGACGGCGAGCAGGAGGAACCCGGCCAGGGCGATGCCGAGCACAATCAGGTGGTGGCCCCCGAGCGTGATCACTGACGTGATGCGCGAGGTGGAGTCCAGCCACTCGCCCATCGCGATCATCCACACCAGCACCATGGCGTCGAGCACGCACACCACCCACAACAACCTGCGCGTCGTCGGCGGTACTAAGTGCCGGTCCTCCGGATCAGGGGCCTTGCGCAACATCGTTACCACCGCCAAGCGACAAGCGGGTACCACAGACTCGGCTCGCCGGCTCGCGGCCCCCCTGGAGCGACGACGCCGAAGACGATCGGGTCGAGCAGTGCGTCAAGGCTCTGTTCCACCGTCGCCAGCGCGCCACCCAGTGCGTTGTCGAGGGCGCGGGCAGCTCGCTCGACCCCAGGATGGGGTGGCGTCCCCTCGCTCCAACAGCGGCAGCAGGGGGCGAACAGGGCCGGCGGGGTCCAGCTCGTGGGCGATCGCCACGCGATCGAAGCGGACGCCGGTCGATCGGATCCGCTCGAGCTGCGCACGCTGCTCGCGAGGGATGATCGCGCGGCCCGTCCGGGTGCGCACGGGGTCCCGCTCGGCAGGCCCGACCAACCACGGTGTGCCCCGGTCGAGGGTGAGGACGGGTGCCTCGCTCCACTCCACGACGATAGGTCGCGGGAGCTCGGCCCACCGCTCGGTCAGCTCCGCGTCGAGCCTCGCCAGCTCGACGTCCATCTCCTCCGGGCGTGTCTTGAGAGCAAGCATGGTGTACACCCCTCCTCACAGTCGCTCGACAAGGAACAGCACGCTGAGACAGGCAAGCCCGACGGCGACGGCGGCGACCGTCAGAACCAGCAACGGCCCGAGCAGGCACCCGACGCCGACGACAGCCGTCAGCACCAGCACTGCGAGTTGCCAGCCGTTTGCGCGCGCCAGGCCGCCGGTCGGCAGCGCCATGCCGATGGTGGTCAGGACGCAGATTGTGTTGAGGGCCAGGAGCAGACCAGGACGGTTGCCGAGCGTGGTGACCGAGCAGACGAGGCCCGAGCAGGACCAGAATCGGGTCAGTAGGGCAGCAGTCCAGCAGCCGACCAAGAGGTTTGCGCCTGCGACGGCCCAGAGCGCGGCGGTGACGCGGGCGGGCAGCGAGATCGGAACGCGATCCCACGTACGCGCAGAGCTGACGAATGTGGCGAGTTCGTCGGGTTCGGACAGGGCGGCAAACCACCGCTCGTCAATTGGTGTGCGGGAGGAGATCGGCAGTTGGTGCATGTCAGGTACCTCCTCGTTACCCAATTGTGTGATTTGGTCTGGAGTCTATGGTCGGTGCCTTTGGCTGTCATTACTGAATTGCTCCAAGGTTCCACACCAGCAAAAGCGCAGACAGCCTTACCGGTTATTGAAGCGCGGTAGAATCGGTCGAATGGTCCGCGCCACCTGTTCTCGGCATCACTGCTGTCGGTCGACTACACGCGCGTTCCGGTAGACGTCGTGGCGGCATGACTGGCTGTGGTCGATGCCGGTGAAGTGGCTGCGGTCGCCCCTGCGGCATCCCTACAGATCATCAAACGGCCTCCCTCCGCACAGGCGATCTTCTGGTCAACATCATGACGCTCCAGTGGGCAACACCGTGCCTCGATTCAGCTTCACCGTGGTCTCGTCAGAGTCGGTGTGCCGAGGTAGAGTCCGACGGCCGGGCAGGTCGTGTCGCGTACCTGCCTGGCTGACGCGGAGGGGCGATGGCGCACGGCAACGGCAGGGCGGTCGGCCTGGCTCAGCGGCTGCGTGACCTCCGTGAGAACACGTGGCCAGACGTCACCCTCACGCAGGCAACGCTCGCCAAGGCGTTGAGCGCCGATATCAACGTCGCGCCGGCGACGCTCGCCTCATGGGAGGCCCAGAAAGATCCGAAGACGCCGTCGAAAGCGCGGTTGAGTACTTATGCCCGGTTCTTCTGCACGCGCAGATCCCTCGAAGGCGGTGCTCATCTCCTCGCTCTCGAGGACCTCGACGACACCGAGAGCGAGCGCTTCCACAAGATTGAGAAGGAGCTGATCTCCCTCCTGGGACACTCGGTGGAGCGGCGCGCGCTCCTGTCCTTCGGCGACCTGGAGCCCGTGGTCATCATCTGCCCCGAGGCACCGGCGAGTGCTCGAGGACCGCTGGCGGACGCGAACGATCCGAACTACACCCGATTGCACGGCTACGCCGACATCGACGCGCTCATCGAGATATTCGGTCACATTCGAGCGTTGAATCCGACGATGCCCGTGTTCTATCGGCTCCCCTCCGATGTGCAGAAGGACGATCTGCAGAACCACCTGGTGCTTCTGGGTGGCATCGGCTGGAACACGACCGTGCGCCGAATCCTCTCTCAGCTCAAGACGCTGCCCATCGAGCAGATCGAGGACGATCGGCTGGCCACTGGCGAGGTTTTCCGGGTGAAGAAGACCGAGAACCGTGAGGAACAGATCTACTTCCCGGAGACGGAGGAGTACAACGGCAAGGTCGAAGTTGTCGAAGATCTCGCGCTGATAGCGCGCTTGCCGAACCCCTTCAACTCCAGCCGGACGTTGACGATCTGCAACGGCGTCCACAGTCGTGGTGTGTTGGGCGCAGTGCTGACTCTCACGGACGAGACCGTCCGGCCGGCCAACGAGAAGTACATCTCCAAGTGGCCTGTGACCGACTCCTTCGCCTTCCTCGTCAAGGTTCCGGTTGTGTCCGGACAAGTGCTGGCACCGGATCTGCAGAACCCGGAAGTCCTCGTGTTCGAGTGGTCGTCCGACGCGGCGACGGCGGGAGAGTGACGGCGGTGGTCGCAGGCATCACGTCGACCGAGCCTCGGCGCCTGGCACGCCGATCCCGGTTGGACTCGCACATCGTGCTGACCTGTGACACCCGAGGACTGCCGGCATCCCCTGCTTCCCGCCCTGTCGATGCGATTGTCGTTCCGGCCTCCCGTGGTGCGAGAGCCCTGGACGGCGCGGCACATCTCGCGGCGCGGCTGAACGCGCGGCTCGTCGCGTTGTGCAGTGGGGCCACGACGGGTGCGGTGGTCGCGGCCTGCCTTGCCGAGAGGTCCGACTGCACGGCGCTGGTCGTCGACATACCCGTCGGCTACCGGCACGAGCTGTTGCCGACGCGGACGGCGTCGTCCCGGTTCCGCACCCTCAACGGGAACCGGCACAACGACCTCAGCCTCAAGCGCAACCTCGGCCTGCTCATGGCCAGGCTCCACGGATGGAGCAAGATCCTCTACCTCGACGACGACATCGGTGAGGTCGTGGACGGGTGTCCGGTCGGCCTTCCCATGGACACGGTCCACCGACTGGCCACCCAGCTCGACGCTCACCAGGTTGCCGGGTTGGCGTGCCGGGATTACCCGGACAACTCCGTGGTCTGCCACGCACGTCGGCTCGCGGGTTTTCGGCAGGACACCTTCGTCACGGGTGCGGCACTCGGCGTCAACTGCAACGACCAGCCGTTGCCGTTCTTCCCCGAGCAGTACAACGAAGACTGGTTCTTCTTCTCCCGATTGACCGCGAGGCGCAGCCTGGCTCATGTCGGCTACGCGACCCAGGCGCCGTACGACCCCTTTGCCCAACCTTCTCGCGCCCAACAGGAGGAGTTCGGCGACCTCCTGGCGGAGGGCCTGTACGCGCTCTTCGAGGATCAGCCCGAGGAGATGGACTATTTCCGTCGGTTCGACGAAGCCGACGCCGGTTACTGGGACCGGTGCATCGCCGTGCGGCGGGAGACGCTGGATCTGATCGCTTTCATGCTGGACGACGGCGACGCAGCCGGCCAACGGGCATCGGCTCTTCGCTCGGTGCACGCCGCCGCTCAACAACTTGCCAGACTGACGCCCGAACTCTGTGTCGACTACCTCGACGCGTGGAAGTCCGACCTCGACGGGTGGGAGCGGGCAACGCAGCGCATCCGGGTCGTTCCTGACACGACGATCGCGGTAGAGGAGTTCCTCGGACTCAGCGACTGGTACACCGTCGGCTGCAAGGCTGCGCGACGAGTGGCCTGAGGGGCGTCAGAGAATGTCTTTGACCATCCGCCGCTCGTGCACCGGCATCCCGTTGCCGGTCAACTTCCTCGTCTGCTGAATGCACTCGGGTAGCTCGACGTTGTAGCCCAACTTGACGTACGCGTCTTCTGCTGATTGGTTCGTGTCGAGCACCCAGAGTCGGAGCCGAGCGACTCCGGCATCGCGAGCACGCAGCTCCAACCTGTTCATCATCGACCGAACCACGCCTTTGCAGCGATGAACGGGATGAACCCAGACCGACTCGATGTAGCGCACGTCCAGTGGCTCGTCCTCGGGCGTTCTCAGCCGAGCGAGCCCGATCGTCTGGCCGCCTTCCCGTGCCACCGTCCAGGTGGACGACTCGATCCTGCTCCGCCAGTACAGCTCCGGCAGCAGCGCTTCCTCGGCGTAGGTGGCGACGAAGGCGTGCGGGGACTCTTCCAGCGCGTGCAATCGAGTGTCCTGCAGTTCCTGCCAATCTGTGGCGCCGAGGACATGGAGCTTCCAGGACTCGCTGCGGGGCGTCGAAGCGTGGACTCGCTCCGGCAGTTGCAGAGTCATCGCCCGGACCTCCACCGAGTGATCATCGCTGGACCATAGCGGGTACAGGGGTTGCTGATCGCACTACCCAAGAGCCAGCGCGCCGGGGTCTAGATGTACCCTGCTTGCCCGCTCTTCGCTTCGGTTAGTCGCCTTGTTACCGCAAGTCGTTCGGAACCGTCGCTGCGAGGGCTCGGGGCGTCGGCAGTTGAGCAGCCCCGGCTGCTACGCTGAAGTCCCGTGCAGCAACGCGCCACGCGTCATCTGTTCGTCACGGGCGGTGTCGCCTCCTCCCTCGGCAAGGGCCTGACGGCCTCCAGCCTCGGCCAACTCCTCACGGCCCGCGGTTTGCGGGTCACCATGCAGAAGCTCGACCCGTACCTCAATGTCGACCCCGGGACGATGAACCCGTTCCAGCACGGCGAGGTCTTCGTCACCGAAGACGGCGCCGAGACGGACCTCGACATCGGCCACTACGAGCGCTTCCTCGACCGCAACCTGCACGGCCGCGCGAACGTGACCACCGGTCAGGTCTACTCGTCGGTGATCGCCAAGGAGCGCCGCGGGGAGTACCTGGGCGACACCGTGCAGGTCATCCCGCACATCACGAACGAGATCAAGGACCGCATTCTCGCGATGTCCGCCCCCGACGACGACGGTCGGATGCCGGACGTTGTCATCACCGAGGTGGGCGGCACCGTCGGCGACATCGAGTCGCTGCCGTTCCTCGAGGCCGCGCGGCAGGTCCGCCACGATGTCGGCCGCGACAACTGCTTCTTCCTGCACGTCTCGCTGGTGCCGTTCCTCGCGCCGTCCGGCGAGCTCAAGACCAAGCCGACGCAGCACTCGGTCGCCGCCCTTCGCAACATCGGTATCCAGCCCGACGCGCTCGTCCTGCGCGCCGACCGGGACATCCCGGAGGGCCTCAAGCGCAAGATCTCGCTGATGTGCGACGTCGACCGGGATGGCGTCGCCGCCGCACCCGATGCCAAGTCGATCTATGACATCCCCCGTGTGCTGCACCGCGAGGGCCTCGACGCCTACGTCGTCCGGCGGCTCGGGCTGCCGTTCCGCGACGTCGACTGGACGGTGTGGGGCGATCTCCTCGACCGTGTGCACGACCCCGACGAGACCGTCCGCATCGCTCTGGTGGGCAAGTACGTCGACCTGCCGGACGCCTATCTGTCCGTCACGGAGGCGCTGCGCGCAGGCGGGTTCGCGCACCGCGCACGCGTCGAGATCCGCTGGGTGCAGTCTGACGACTGCCGGACGCCAGGGGGCGCCGCCGTCGCGCTCGACGGTATGGACGGCGTCCTCATCCCGGGCGGCTTCGGTGTGCGCGGGATCGAGGGCAAGATCGGCGCCGTCCGGCACGCCCGCACCCGCGGTGTCCCGCTGCTGGGGCTGTGCCTGGGTCTGCAGTGCATGGTCATCGAGGCCGCGCGGAACCTGGCCGGCCTCGATGGCGCCGACTCCACGGAGTTCGACCCCCGCACCCCGCACCCGGTGATCTCGACGATGGCCGAGCAGGTTGACGTCGTTGCCGGCGAGCGGGACATGGGCGGCACGATGCGGCTCGGCGCCTACCCTGCGCTGCTCGCCGAACGCACGGTCGTCGAGGCGGCCTACGGCACCCGCGAGGTGTCCGAACGGCACCGGCACCGCTACGAGGTCAACAACGCCTACCGGGAGCGGCTCGTCGACGCCGGGCTCACGATCGGCGGGACGCTGCCCGACGGCTCACTCGTCGAGTTCGTCGAGCTGCCCGCGGACGTGCACCCGTTCTACGTCGGCACCCAGGCCCACCCGGAGCTCAAGAGCCGGCCCACGCGACCGCACCCGCTGTTCACGGCCTTCATCCGGGCGGCGATCGATTACCGCGCCGCCGACCGGCTGCCCGTCGAGCTGCACCGCGAGCGCGCCGCGGTAGGCACGGGTGCGTCGTGAGCGCGCCCCGGACCTCGGAGCCGCGCCATGATTTCCACGTCGTCTCCTCCGACGACATCTACACGGGCAAGGTGCTGGCCGTGCGCCGCGACGACGTGCGCATGCCCGGCGGCGGCACCGGGATCCGAGAGATCATGGAGCACGCCGGTGCCGTGGCCGTCGCTGCGCTGGACCCCGACGACCGACTGATGATGATCTACCAGTACCGGCACGCCGTGGGGCGACGGCTCTGGGAGATGCCCGCCGGCCTGCTCGACGTCAGCGGGGAGGACCCGCTGGAGACCGCGCGCCGTGAGCTGGCCGAGGAGGTTGGCCTGGCCGCCGACGAGTGGTCGGTGCTGATCGATGTCGACCCTTCGCCGGGGTTCTCGGACGAGAGTGTCCGGGTCTACCTCGCGACCGGGCTGACCGACGTCGGTCGTCCCGATCTCGGCGACGACGACGAGGAGGCCGATCTCGAGCTCCACTGGGTGGCGCTGGCCGACGCCGTCGCGATGGTGTTCGCCGGCGAGATCGTGAACGCGACGACCGCCGCGGCCGTGCTCGCGGTGCATGCGGTGCGGACGGGCGCAGCTCGGCCGAGGCCCGCCGACGCGCCGTGGCAGGACCGCCCCACGCGCTTCGCCGCGCGGAAGGCCTGAGAGTGTCCTGCAGATCGACGCCTCAGCGGAGCAACGCGGCGATCCGCAGGTGAAGTGACGAGCCGAGGGCGTCAGGGACGAAGTGGGCGCCCCCAACGGTCCGTGGGCCGACCGGCGAGGATGACGATGCCGTCGATGAACGCCCAGATGATCCCGATGCCGAAGAACAGCGTCAGCAGCAACTGCGCGAGGCCGATGCCGATGTGGCCCGTGTAGAGCCGGCCCAGGCCGCACGGGATGAACAGCTGCAGCAGCCCGGCTGCCACCTTCGACCGGTCCGAGTACGGGTGTCCGTTGACCGGGTCGCGCCCGTAGGGCGCCTCCGGGTCGTAGGTCCCCGGCGGACGCTTCGGGGCCTGATGTATCGGATAGGCGGCAGTGGGGTGTTCAGGCACGGCGGGATGACGCGTGGGTGGGGCCGGGCGCGGGAGGTCGTCGAACAGCCGGTCCAGATCGTCCACCGTGCGTGCGGCGTAGGCGGCCGTCATCCGCTCCTCGAACTCGTCGGGCTCCAGCCGGCCCTGCGAGA
Source organism: Pseudonocardia sp. (assembly GCA_029266775.1). Taxonomy (GTDB): domain Bacteria; phylum Actinomycetota; class Actinomycetes; order Mycobacteriales; family Pseudonocardiaceae; genus Pseudonocardia. Next base: position 6,393 of record JAQSWF010000059.1, on the reverse strand, counting down.
AGTGATCGCCCAGCGCCTTGACGGCCTGCTCCCGCTCCTGGTTGCCGATCCGCATCCGAGCCTGCTCCGGAGTGCCCACGGGTCCGACGTTACCGCCGCTCGAGACCGGCGGGCCGCACGTGGTCGAATAGTGAGACGTCGAGTAGGCCCTCGAGCACGAAGAACATCTGCGGAGTCGGCCTGATCGACGTTCGGGGCGGAAAACCTGCAACGCTGCAGCTTCTCAGCCCCGGACGTCGATCAGGCCGAGGAACGGCACGTTTCCGAGCGGCAGCGCGTGGCGGCAACCCTTCGAGCGTGTGATCAGCGTGATGATGACCCGGTCAGCACCGGGCATCGGCCGGCGCCCCTGGCTACGCTCCGCTCATGCGCTTCGGTCTGTTCGTGCCCCAAGGCTGGCGGTTGGACCTCGTCGGGATCGACCCGGCCGACCAGTGGGCGGTGATGCGCGACGTTGCCCGGCACGCCGAGGCCGGCCGCTGGGAGTCGGTGTGGGTCTACGACCACTTCCACACCGTCCCGGTGGCCACCGACGAGGCGTGCCACGAGGCGTGGTCTCTCGTCGCCGCGCTCGGCGCGGCCACCGAGCGCATCCGGCTGGGCCAGATGTGCACATGCATGGGTTATCGCAACCCGGCCTACCTCGCCAAAGTGGCCGCTACGTGCGACATTGTCTCCGGCGGTCGGGTCGAGATGGGCATCGGCGGCGGCTGGTACGAGCACGAATGGCGGGCGTACGGGTACGGCTTCCCGCCGGCTCCGGAGCGCCTGCGCATGCTGGACGAGGGCGTCCAGATCATGCGCCAGGCGTGGACCGTGGGCCGGGCGACGCTACACGGCCGGCACTACGACGTCGACGACGCGATCGTGCAGCCCCGGCCGCTGCAGGAGGGCGGTATCCCGCTGTGGATCGCCGGCGGGGGCGAGAAGGTCACGCTGCGGATCGCCGCCCAGTACGCGCAGTACACGAACTTCGACGGCGCGCTGGAGGGGTTCCGGCACAAGTCCGAGGTGCTCGCGGGGCACTGCGGGGATCTCGGCCGGGACTTCGGGTCGATCGTGCGCTCCGCCAACTACAACGTTTCGATCGGCGCGACCGAGGCTGAGGTCGAGGACCGGTTGCAGCAGCTCCGGGCCCGGTTGGAGCCGATCGTCGGACCGGAGAAGGCGGAGCGCCAGCTCGGCGGGTTCCGCGGCCTGCCGGCCTGCGGGACGCCGGGGCAGATCGTCGAGAACCTGCGGAAGCTCGAGGACGCCGGAATGACCTACGGAATCTTCTACTTCCCGGAGGCGGCGTACGACCGCTCGGGCATCGAGCTGTTCGAACGCGAGGTCATCCCGGCCTTGTCCTGAGCAGCGCAGTACTGAGCCGATGCCCCGTCCGGACGACGTCGTCGAGGCCTTCCTGCACCACCTCGCGGTGGAGCGGGGCAGCGCGCTGAACACCCTGCGCTCGTATGCCGGCGACCTGGAGCGCTACACGGCCTACCTGCGCGGCGTGGGGGTCGACGAGCTCGGTGCCGTTCGCGAGGAACACGTGAGCGGCTTCGTCGTCGCCCTGCGGACACCCGTGCAGGGACGTCCCCCGCTCGCCGCGTCCTCGACCGCCCGAGCGCTCGCGGCGGTGCGTGGCCTACACCGCTTCGCGTTGCGCGAAGGGCTCGTGACCGGTGACGTCGCGTGCGGGGTCGCGCCGCCGGCACTGCCTCGCCGGCTGCCGCGCACGCTGACTATCGACGAGGTCGACCAGCTGCTCGCCGCGCGGCCCGGCGACGACCCCGCGGCGCTGCGCGACCGGGCCCTGCTGGAGCTGCTCTACTCCACCGGCGCCCGAATCTCCGAGGCGGTCGGACTCGACCTGGACGACCTCGACGGGCGCGCGCGCACCGTGCTGCTGCGCGGCAAGGGCGGGCGGCAGCGGATCGTGCCGGTGGGATGGCCGGCGCTGGCCGCCGTGGAGGCGTACCGGGTGCGGGCCCGGCCCGCCCTCGCCGCGCGCGGCCGCGGCGGCCCGGCTCTGCTGCTCAACGCGCGCGGCGGCCGGCTGTCGCGGCAGAGCGCCTGGCACACGCTGCGCTCGGCGGCCGAGATGGCCGGCGTCAGCCGGGACGTCTCCCCGCACACGTTGCGGCACTGCTTCGCGACGCACCTGCTCGCCGGTGGCGCTGACGTCCGCGTCGTGCAGGAGTTGCTCGGGCACGCCTCGGTGGCCACGACCCAGCTCTACACACACGTCACCGTCGACACCCTTCGCGAGGTCTACGCCACCTCCCACCCCCGCGCGCGCGGCTGACCCGCGCCAGTTTGTAGCGACTCGCGCGCCATTTTGTAGCGACTCGCGCGGGAATGGGGGCGGTGTGTACGGCGAGCCTCTTTGCTGTGCGCGTCGGCCGCCTCCTACCCTCACGGGTTGATCCCGTCAGGGACGTCCGCGAGAGACCGGAGCCCGCATGGACATGACGCGGCCCATCGAACCCCGACGGGAGCCGCACGGCACGGACGACGAGAGCGCCGCCGACGTCGCGGGCGGCGTCGGGTCGGCCGCCGAGGTCCCGGAGCCCGCGCCCCTCACCCAGCACGGCCCTGGTCGCGTGATCGCCGTCGCGAACCAGAAGGGCGGCGTCGGCAAGACCACCTCCACGATCAACCTCGGCGCCGCCATCGCCGAGTACGGCCGCCGCGTGCTGCTCGTCGACTTCGACCCGCAGGGTGCGCTGTCGGTCGGCCTCGGGGTTCAGCCCCACCAGCTCGACACCACCGTCTACACGCTGCTCATGGAGCGTGAGGTCGAGCCCGATGAGGTGATCCGCTCGACGAGCGTCGAGGGCATGGACCTGCTGCCCAGCAACATCGACCTGTCCGCGGCCGAGGTCCAGCTCGTCTTCGAGGTCGGCCGCGAGCAGGCCCTCGGGCGCGCCATCAAGCAGGTCGTGGACCGCTACGACGTCGTGCTCATCGACTGCCAGCCGTCCCTCGGACTCCTCACGATCAACGCCCTCGCCTGTGCCGACGCCGTGCTCATCCCGCTGGCGTGCGAGTTCTTCAGCCTCCGCGGCGTCGCGCTGCTGATGGACACCATCGACAAGGTGCGCGACCGACTCAACCCGAACCTGTCCATCGTCGGGATCCTCGCGACGATGTTCGACCCGCGCACCCTGCACACCCGCGAGGTCCAGCACCGCGTTCGCGAAGCCTTCGGCGACCTCGTCTTCCACTCCGTGATCAACCGGACCGTCCGCTTCCCGGAGACCACGGTCGCCGGCGAGCCGATCACCACCTGGGCGCCGACGTCGGCGGGCGCGGCGGCCTATCGGCTGCTGGCCCGCGAGGTCCTTGCGCGGTGACCCTGCTCGACAGCGAGATCAGCGGGGTCAGCGGGGTCAGCGCCGCGGGCACCGAGTCCCCTCCTCGCTTCACCGTCCGCCTCGACAACTTCACCGGCCCCTTCGACCTCCTGCTGCAGCTGATCGGCAAGCACGAGTTCGACCTCACCGAGCTCGCGCTGCACCGCGTGACCGACGACTTCATCGCCCACCTGAGCGCGCTCGGCGATGACGCGGATCTCGACGAGACCTCGGAGTTCCTCGTCGTCGCCGCCACCCTGCTCGACCTGAAGGCCGCCCGGCTCCTGCCCGAGCTCGAACAGACCCCGGACGGTGCCGACGACGGCCTGCTCGAGGCCCGGGACCTACTCCTCGCTCGGCTGGCTCAGTACCGGGCCTACAAGCAGGTCGCCGGCCTGTTCGTCGAGCTAGAGGCCACCGCGCTGCGGCGCTTCCCGCGGTCGGTCGCGCTGGAAGATCGCTTCGCCGGGCTGCTCCCCGAGGTGCTGCTCGGCGTCGACGCCACCCGGTTCGCCGATCTCGCCGCCGCCGTGCTGCGGCCCAAGCCGCCTCCCACCGTCGACGTCGACCACCTGCACGCGCCGACGGTGTCGCTCACCGAGCACGTCGCGATCCTGCGCGAGCGCCTGGCCGCGCTCGGTGAGGCCACGTTCGCCGCGCTCACCGCGGACTGCGCGCACCCGCAGGAGGTGATCGCCCGGTTCATGGGCTTGCTGGAGTTGTTCCGCGAGGCGACGATCGCCCTCGAGCAGCCCGAGTGCCTCGGCGAACTCACCGTCCGCTGGAGCCCGCCGGCGCCACCTTCGACGGGCGAGGACGATGTCCCCGATGGCCAGCACTGACGAGGGGGTCGACGACTCCCTGCCCGACCTCGCCGACCCCGCGGCCCTGGACGCCGCGCTGGAGGCGCTGCTGCTCGTCGTCGACGCGCCGACCGACGACGACGCGCTGGCGTCGGCGCTGGACCAGCCGGTCGACCGGGTCCGTGCCGCCCTCGCCGGCCTGGCGCAGCGCTACACCGCCGACGGCCGCGGTATCGACCTGCGCCGGGTGGGGGAGGGCTGGCGGCTCTACACCCGCGACGCCTATGCGCCATTCGTGGAGCGGCTCCTGCTCGACGGCCAGCGCGCCCGGCTCACCCGGGCCGCGCTGGAAACGCTCGCGGTGGTCGCCTACCGCCAGCCCGTGACCCGCGCCCGCGTCGCGGCGGTGCGCGGCGTGAACTGCGACGGCGTGCTGCGTACCCTGGTCACCAGGGGGCTGGTCGAGGAGGCCGGCGTGGACGGCGCCACCCACGGGACGCTGTTCCGCACCACCGAGCTGTTCCTCGAACGGCTGGGCCTGTCGTCGGTCGACGAGCTCCCGCCGCTGGCACCCCTGCTGCCCGACGTCGACGCCATCGACGCGCTCGACGCGGACCTCTCGACCGGAAAGAGATTGTGAACCGTACCCAGGAGTCGCCGGAGGGCGTGCGTCTGCAGAAGGTCCTCGCCCAGGCCGGCGTGGCGTCCAGGCGTGCAGCCGAGGAGCTCATCGCCTCCGGCCGGGTGAGCGTGGACGGCAAGGTTGTGCGCGAGATGGGCCGCCGGGTCGATCCCGACACGGCCGTCGTGCACGTCGACGGAGCGCGGGTCGTTCTTCGCGACGACGTCGTGCACCTGGCGCTCAACAAGCCCTTCGGCATGCTCTCGACGATGGCGGACGACCAGGGCCGGCCGTGCGTCGGTGACCTGATCATGGAACGCGCCGAGCTGATCAACCGGGCAGGCCGGCTGTTCCACGTCGGCCGCCTCGACGCCGAGACCGAGGGTCTGCTGCTGCTGACCAACGACGGCGAGCTGGGCCACCGGCTCATGCACCCTTCGTTCGAGGTGCCCAAGACCTACGTGGCCACAGTCCACGGCAACGTCGGCCGGGACGTGGGCAAGCGGCTGCGCGAGGGCGTCGAGCTCGACGACGGCCTCGCGACGGTCGACTCGTTCCGACTGGTCGACAACCTGCCCGGGCACTCGATGGTCGAGGTCGTGCTGCACGAGGGGCGCAAGCACATCGTGCGGCGGCTGCTCGATGCGGTCGGCTACCCGGTCGAGCAGTTGGTGCGCACCGCGATCGGCGACGTGACGCTGGGCAACCAACGCCCGGGCAAGGTGCGGCCGTTGACGATCTCCGAGGTGGGCGCGCTCTACAAGGCCGTCGGCCTGTAGAGGCCGACCTACCGCAACGGGTCATTCCCCGTCGCGGGCAGAATGGACGTTGTGACCGGGTCGGAGAAGCTGCGCGGCGCCGTGGCGATGGACGGCCCGGCGGGCACCGGCAAGTCGACGGTCTCACGGCGACTCGCCCAGGCTGGGGGCGCGGCCTACCTCGACACCGGTGCGATGTACCGGGCGGTCACCCTCGCCGTCCTGCGCGCGGGGCTGGGCGCCGACGCCCCCGAGGCGGATGTCGTCGCCGTCGCCCGCGCGGTCCGGCTGCAGTCGGGCACAGACCCGGCGGCGCCGTCCATCGAGCTCGACGGCGAAGACGTCGAGTCGCAGATCCGCGGTGCTCCGGTGACCCGCCTGGTCAGCGCCGTGTCCGCGGTCCCCGCGGTGCGGGCGCAGCTGGTGGAGCGCCAGCGCGAGCTCGTCGCCGATGCGCTCGCGAACAGCGGCGGCGCGGTGGTGGAGGGTCGCGACATCGGCAGCGTCGTGCTCCCCGAGGCGTCGCTCAAGGTCTACCTGACCGCGTCCCCGGAGGTTCGCGCCGCGCGACGGGCCGCCCAGGACCGCAAGGCCGGACGCCCCACGGACCTCGACGCCGTCCTCGCCGACGTCCGCCGCCGCGACGAGCTCGACTCCACCCGCGCCACCTCGCCGCTGCATGCCGCCACCGACGCCGTCGTCCTCGACACGGACGACCTCAGCGTCGACGCCGTGCTCGAGAAGCTGCTCGCCCTCGCGCACGAGCGTGGGCTGTTGACGTGAGCGTGCCTCTGGCCGCGGCGCCCGACACGGAGGTGCTGACCCCCGCCGAGCTGCCGCCCGGAACGTCGCCCCGCCTGCACGAC
>JAQSWF010000058.1 GCA_029266775.1 Pseudonocardia sp. | reverse complement strand
TCGACCCGCAGCGACTGAACCGCGCCGGCTCGGTCTACCTCACCCGCCCCTCTCTGCACGACTACGTCGCCACCCGCGCCGAGCTCGTAGCCCGCGCCGCCGCGGTGTACGACGCCGTGCTCGACGGCACGCTGCACGTCCGGATCGGGCACCGCTATCCCCTCGCGGACGCCGCGGCCGCCCACACCGAGCTGGAAGCACGGCGGACGACCGGCAAGGTGCTGCTCATCCCCTGAGCCTGTCCGTGTGACGGAGCCCCTGTCCTGACTACCGGGACGCATATTTGCGCCCGCAGGGCAGGTGGGGTAGGCCGTTCAGGACAGGAGCTGTCGACGACGAGGAGGTCGCACATGGCGCCGAACGGCAACCGGATCGTGGTCTACAAGGGCCCGGGCGAGGTCGCGGTCGAGACGGTGGACTACCCGAAGCTCGAGGTCCCGGAAGACGTCGCCTCCGCCAAGGGGATGACCCGCAAGGCCGACCACGCGGTGATCCTGCGCAACGTCTCCACCAACATCTGCGGCTCCGACCAGCACATGGTCCGCGGGCGCACGACCGCACCCGTCGGCCAGACCCTGGGCCATGAGATCACGGGTGAGGTGATCGAGAAGGGTTCCGACGTTCAGTTCGTCGACGTCGGGGACATCTGCTCGGTGCCGTTCAACATCGCCTGCGGGCGGTGTCGCAACTGTCACGAGGGCCAGACGGGCGTCTGCCTGAACGTCAACCCCGCTCGCGCGGGCTCGGCGTATGGCTACGTCGACATGGGCGGCTGGCTGGGCGGGCAGGCCGAGTACGTGATGGTGCCCTTCGCCGACTTCAACCTGCTCAAGTTCCCGGACCGGGACCAGGCCCTGGCGAAGATCCGCGACCTGACGATGCTGTCCGACATCTTCCCGACCGGCTACCACGGCTGCTACAGCGCCGGGGTGACCACGGGGTCCACGGTCTACGTCGCGGGTGCCGGCCCGGTCGGCCTCGCGGCGGCGCACTCCGCCCAGCTGCTCGGCGCGGCCGTCGTGATCGTCGGTGACCTGAACAAGGAGCGGCTCCAGCAGGCCCGCTCCTTCGGCTGCGAGACCATCGATGTGTCGGAGAACACGCCGCTGGAGGAGCAGATCGCGGAGGTCCTCGGCGTGCCGGAGGTGGACTGCGCGGTGGACGCCGTCGGCTTCGAGGCCACGGCCCACGGCCAGGGCGGGCAGGAGGCGCCGGCGACGGTGCTGAACTCCGTCATGTCCGTCACCCGAGCCGGTGGGCGGCTGGGCATCCCGGGCCTGTACGTCACCGGTGACCCCGGTGCAGCGGACCCGGATGCGAAGGAAGGCACGCTCAAGGTGCGGCTGGGCCTCGGCTGGGCGAAGAGCCACGCGTTCGTCACCGGCCAGTGCCCGGTGCTGAAGTACAACCGCGGCCTGATGATGAGCATCTTGCACGACAAGGCGCACATCGCGGACGCGGTGAACGCCACGGTCATCCCCCTGGACGACGCTCCGCGCGGCTACCAGGAGTTCGACCGCGGCGCGGCCAAGAAGTACATCATCGACCCGAACGGGATGATCCCGGCCGCGTAGCACCGGGGTTCGCTCGTCAGGGGACGGTCGCGGGAGGGTCAGAACGTCGGCAGGCCGAGGACCGGTAGCCCGACCGCGGCGTCGATGGCGATCGCGATGAACAGCGTGCACAGGTACATGTTCGACAGGTGGAAGAGCTTCATCGGCGCCACCTCGCGGCCAGCGGCGACCCCCGCGTGCAGCCGGTGCGCGCGCAGCACGAACCAGCCGCCGCTGCCCACCGCGACCACCGCGTAGATCCACGACGTCGCCGGCAGCAGCAGCAGCGACCACACCGCCATCACCCACGCGTAGATCACGATCCGCCGCGACACCTGCTCGGGCGTCGCCACCACCGGCAGCATCGGTACCCCTGCGGCCGCGTAGTCGTCGCGGTAGCGCATCGCCAGCGCCCAGAAGTGCGGCGGCGTCCAGAAGAAGATCACTCCGAACATCACCAGCGCCGGCCAGCCCACGCTGCCGGTGACCGCGGCCCAGCCGATGACCACCGGCATGCAGCCCGCCGCGCCCCCCCAGACGATGTTCTGCGGCGTCCGGCGCTTGAGCACGAGCGTGTACACGAGCACGTAGAAGGCGATGGCGGTGACGGCGAGACCCGCGGCCAGCTGGTTCGTGGTGAGCCACAGCCAGACCGTGCTGAGGCCGGCCAGCACCAGGCCGAACACGAGCGCGTGCGCGGGTGGGACCTGCCCCTTCGCCAGCGGACGGCGGGCGGTGCGCTTCATCTTGACGTCGATGTCGGCGTCGATCACGCAGTTCAGCGCGTGCGCGCTCGCGGCTGCGCCGGCCCCGCCGACGAGGGTCGCGGCGACCAGCGACAGCGACGGCACGCCCCGCGCGGCGAGGAACATTGCCGGCACCGTGACGACGAGCAGCTGCTCGATGATCCGCGTCTTGGTGAGCCCGAGGTAGGCCACTACCACCCGGCGGGTGCGCAGCCAGGCGCCGGTGAGGCGCCGACGGGTGGCGCTGCGGCCCGTCGCCTCCGCCGGAGCGGGGTGGGACACGGGCAAGGTCACCGGTGACCACCTCGCTTACGGAATCGACGCACTCGCCGTCATACGCCGTAGTTTCTACAGCGTGTCGATCCTAGCCTAGGTCTTAGGGATCGACGCCGCAGCGGAGCGCCGCCCCGGCGGGAGAGGGAATCGCGGCGGAGATCCATCAGTGGAGTAACTGGCCGCGGGAATGTCGATCCGGCATGTGGGGTAGACACCTCGCGATGCCCATTCGTCGAGGTTCGTCCCCTCAATGTCCACCGGCGAAACCACCCAGGGCGGCCCCGCCTGACTAGGCTGCTGGCCGGGGCTGCTCGCCGTCGCGAGGCGTCGCCACCCCCGTGCAGCACGCCGTGACCCCGAGGAGCGCTCCCTTGCCCGAGATCGACATCGAGGCCCTCACCCGCGCCTCTGTGCCCGACGACTGGACGGACCTGGACCGCCGCGCGGTCGACACCGTCCGCGTCCTCGCGGCGGACGCCGTGCAGAAGACCGGCAACGGGCACCCGGGTACCGCGATGAGCCTCGCACCACTGGCGTACACGCTCTACCAGCGGGTGCTGCGGCACGACCCGAACGACGCCGACTGGATCGGGCGGGACCGGTTCGTGCTCTCGGCCGGACACTCCAGTTTGACCCTCTACATCCAGCTGTTCCTCTCCGGCTACGGCCTGCAGCTCGACGACCTCGAGCACCTGCGGACATGGGGCAGCAAGACCCCCGGCCACCCCGAGCACCGGCACACCCCCGGCGTCGAGATCACCACCGGTCCGCTGGGTCAGGGGCTCGCCTCGGCCGTGGGCATGGCGATGGCCGCCCGTCGCGAGCGTGGGCTGTTCGACCCCGACACCCCCCTCGGCGAGAGCCCGTTCGACCACGACATCTTCGTGATCGCCAGCGACGGCGACATCGAGGAGGGCGTCACGTCCGAGGCGTCCTCGCTCGCCGGGACGCAGCAGCTGGGCAACCTCACGGTGATCTACGACCGCAACCAGATCTCCATCGAGGACGACACGACCATCGCGCTCAGCGAGGACACCGCCAAGCGCTACGAGGCCTACGGCTGGCACGTCCAGGTCGTCGACGGCGGGGAGAACGTCACCGGCATCCTCGAGGCGCTCGAGAAGGCCAAGGCGGAGACCGACCGGCCGTCGTTCATCGAGCTGCGCACGGTGATCGCGTTCCCGGCGCCGAAGGCCATGAACACCGGCAAGGCGCACGGCGCCGCGCTGGGTGAGGACGAGGTCAGGGCCGTCAAGGAGGTTCTCGGCTTCGACCCGGACAAGACCTTCGAGGTCGACGCCGGGGTGCTCGCCCACGCGCGCGAGGTCGCCGACCGCGGCGCGAAGGCCCACGCCGAGTGGACGGAGCTCTTCGACGCGTGGGCGGCCCGCGAGCCCGAGCGCAAGGAGCTGCTCGACCGGATGCGCGGCCGCGACCTGCCGGTGGGGTGGGAGAAGGCGCTGCCGTCGTGGGAGCCCGACAAGAAGGGCGTCGCCACCCGGAAGGCGTCCGGCGAGGTGCTCAAGTCCCTCGCCGACGTGCTGCCCGAGCTCTGGGGCGGCTCGGCAGACCTCGCCGAGAGCAACAACACCACGATGGAGGGCGCGAACTCGTTCGGGCCGAAGACCATCGCCACGAAGATGTGGGACGCCGAACCCTACGGGCGCACCCTGCACTTCGGTGTCCGCGAGCACGCCATGGGCTCGATCCTCAACGGCATCGCCCTGCACGGGCCCACCCGCCCCTACGGCGGCACCTTCCTGGTGTTCAGCGACTACATGCGCGGCGCGGTCCGGCTCGGAGCGCTCATGCACGCCACCGTGATCTACGTCTGGACGCACGACTCGATCGGCCTGGGTGAAGACGGCCCGACGCACCAACCGATCGAGCACATGGCGGCGCTGCGCGCTATCCCCGGGCTGTCGATGATCCGCCCGGGCGACGCCAACGAGACCGCGTACGCCTGGAAAGCGGCGCTCGAGCGGCCCGAGGGCCCGAAGGGCATCGCGCTGACCCGGCAGAACATCCCAGTGCTCGAGGGCACCTCGGCCGAGGGTGTCGCCCGCGGCGGGTACGTCCTCGCCGACGCCTCGAACGGCGAGCCCCAGGTGCTGATCATGGCCACGGGCTCGGAACTGCAGATCGCCGTGGAGGCCCGCGAGGTCCTCGAGGGCGACGGCCTGCCCACGCGCGTGGTGTCGATGCCGTGTATGGAGTGGTTCGAGGAGCAGGACCAGGTCTACCGGGACTCGGTGCTGCCGCCCGCGGTGCGGGCGCGGGTGTCGGTCGAGGCCGGCATCGCGATGCCGTGGTACCGCTGGACCGGCGACGCCGGCGAGCGCGTGTCCATCGAGCACTTCGGCGCCAGCGCGGACTATCAGACCGTGTTCCGCGAGTACGGCTTCACCACCGAGCACGTGGTGACCGCCGCCCGCACCAGCCTGGATCGCGTCACCCCCACCATCGTCTGACCGGCGACCGACTGACGACGAAGGAGCCACTCATGGCCCCCAACGAGAGGCTCGCCGCACTGTCGGCGGCGGGCGTGTCCATCTGGCTCGACGACCTGTCGCGTGAGCGCCTCACCAGCGGCAACCTGCAGGAGCTGATCACCGACCACTCGGTCGTCGGGGTCACCACCAACCCGACGATCTTCGCCTCGGCGGTCGCGAACGGCGAGTCCTACGACGAGCAGGTCCGCGCGCTCGCCGCCCGCGGCGCGTCGGTCGACGACGCCGTCCGCGAGATCACCGTGGCCGACGTCCAGCAGGCCTGCGACGTCTTCAGCGGCACCTGGGAGGCCACCGGCGGCGTCGACGGCCGGGTCTCGCTCGAGGTCAGCCCGCGGCTCGCGCACGACACCGACGCCACGCTGGCCGAGGCGGTGGACCTGTGGAAGGCCGTCGACAGGCCGAACCTGCTGGTGAAGATCCCGGCCACCGAGGAGGGCCTGGCGGCGATCACGAACGCGCTGGCCGAGGGCGTCAGCGTGAACGTCACGCTGATCTTCTCGGTGGAGCGCTACCGGGACGTGATGGGTGCCTACCTGGACGGCCTCGAGCGTGCGGCGGCGAACGGCCAGTCCCTGGGCAGCATCGCCTCGGTGGCCAGCTTCTTCGTCTCCCGCGTCGACACCGAGATCGACAAGCGGCTGGAGAAGATCGGGACCGACGACGCGCTGGCCCTGCGCGGCAAGGCCGGCATCGCGAACTCACGGTTGGCCTACGCCGCTTTCCAGGAGGTGTTCCAGGGCGGCAGGTGGGAGCAGCTCGTCGCACAGGGTGCCCGACCGCAGCGCCCGTTGTGGGCGTCAACCGGGGTGAAAAACCCGGAGTACGCGGACACGATGTACATCACCGAGCTGGTCGTCGCGGACACGGTCAACACGATGCCGGAGAAGACGCTCGTGGCGTTCGCCGACCACGGTGAGGTCGAGGGCGACCAGGTGATCGGTCGCGCCGCCGACGCGCAGGAGGTGTTCGACGCGCTGGAGCGGGTCGGGGTCGACCTCACCGACGTGTTCGTCGTGCTCGAGGACGAGGGCGTCGAGAAGTTCGAGCAGTCGTGGACCGAGCTGCTGGAGACGGTTCAGGGTCAGCTGGACGCCACGCGCTGAGGCGGGTGCAGGGCCGGGCGGCTCCTCGATGTGGGCCGGCCGCATCTTTTGATGGAGCGAAAGTGGCTTTCGGTGCAGTAGTAGATGCACCGAAAGCCACTTTCGCTTCACGTGCAGGCGTGTCTATCGGTGATCACCGGCTTCCGGACCACCAGTTGGTTCGACAGGATGGGCGCGCCAGAATCGAGGGCCTGCTCAGGATCGGGTCCAGGGCGCGGCGTGCGCCGCCGCGACGAGAGGGATGACGTGATGACCGCCACGACCAGCACGAGGACTGACGGCGGGCGCCTGCTGGACGGCTGGACGAACCCCCTGCGCGACCCGCGCGACAAGCGGCTGCCGCGCATCGCCGGCCCGTGCGGCCTGGTGATCTTCGGGGTGACCGGGGACCTGTCCCGCAAGAAGCTGATGCCCGCGATCTACGACCTCGCCAACCGCGGGCTGCTGCCCCCCGGCTTCGCGCTCGTCGGCTTCGGACGGCGCAACTGGTCCGCCGAGGACTTCGGCCGGGTGGTGTACGACGCCGTCCGCGCGCACGCGCGCACGCCGTTCCGGGACGAGGTGTGGGCCCGCCTCGCCGAGGGCTTCCGCTTCGTGCAGGGCAGGTTCGACGACGACGACGCGTTCGACCGGCTGCACGACACCCTCGCCGAGCTGGACCGCGACCGCGGCACCGGCGGCAACCACGCGTTCTACCTGTCCATCCCGCCCTCGGACTTCCCGGTGGTGTGCAAGCAGCTCGCCCGCTCGGGACTGTCGTCGCAGGAGGGCGACCAGTGGCGGCGGGTCGTGATCGAGAAGCCGTTCGGCCACGACCTGCAGTCGGCCATCGAGCTCAACGAGATCGTCAACGACGTCTTCCCCGAGTCGTCGGTGTTCCGCATCGACCACTACCTCGGCAAGGAGACCGTCCAGAACATCCTGGCGCTGCGGTTCGCGAACCAGCTCTTCGAGCCGATCTGGAACAGCCACTACGTGGACCACGTGCAGATCACGATGGCCGAGGACATCGGGCTGGGCGGGCGCGCCGGCTACTACGACGGCATCGGCGCGGCACGCGACGTCATCCAGAACCACCTGCTCCAGCTGCTCGCCTTCATCGCGCTGGAGGAGCCGACCTCGTTCTCCGCCGAGCAGCTGCGCGCCGAGAAGACCAAGGTCCTCAACGCCACCCGGCTGGTGTACCCGCTCGACGCGACCACGGCGCGCGGCCAGTACACCGGGGGGTGGCAGGGCGGGGAGCTCGTCCGCGGCCTCACCGACGAGGAGGGCTTCGATCCGAACTCGAAGACCGAGACCTACGCCGCGATCACCTGTGAGGTCGAGACCCGACGCTGGGCCGGGGTGCCGTTCTTCCTGCGCACCGGCAAGCGGCTCGGGCGACGGGTCACCGAGATCGCCGTAATGTTCAAGCGCGCGCCGCACCTGCCGTTCGACGCGACGATGACCGAGGAGCTCGGGCAGAACGCGTTCGTCGTGCGGGTGCAGCCCGACGAGGGCGTGACGATGCGGTTCGGCTCAAAGGTGCCGGGCAGCCAGATGGAGGTCCGCGACGTCACGATGGACTTCGGCTACGGCACCGCCTTCACCGAGGCGTCGCCGGAGGCCTACGAGCGGCTGATCCTCGACGTCCTGCTCGGCGAGCCCTCGCTCTTCCCCGTCAACGAGGAGGTCGAGCGGTCCTGGGAGATCCTCGACCCGGTGCTCGACCACTGGGCCGAGCTGCCCGCGGGGCCGGAGCCCTACGCCGCCGGCAGCTGGGGCCCGGAGTCGTCCGTGCAGATGCTGGCCCGGACGGGCCGCAAGTGGCGGCGGCCGTGAGCACCAAGGGTCAGGAAAGCCGCTTTCCTGCAACCAGGTTGCAGGAAGGTGGCTTTCCTGCAACGAGCACCCGAGATCGGAACAGGCCGTGATTACTGATCTTCCGTCCAGCACCGTCTCGACGGTGAACAAGAAGCTGGTCGAGCTGCGCGAGAGCGGCGGGGTCCTGGCGCTGGGCCGGGTGCTGACGCTCGTGATCGTCACCGACGACGGCGCCTCGATCGAGCAGGCCATCGAGGCCGCGAACTCCGCGAGCCGGGAGCACCCGTGCCGGGTCATCGTGCTCGCCCGCGGGCAGCGGCGCGCCGCGGCGCGGCTGGATGCGCAGATCCGGGTCGGCGGCGACGCCGGGGCGAGCGAGGTGGTCGTCCTGCGCGGCTACGGCCAGCTCGCCGCGGACGAGCCCGGCGCCGGGATGGTGATGCCGCTGTTGCTGCCGGACGCCCCCGTCGTCGCGTGGTGGCCCGGCGAGGCGCCCAACGCGCCGGCCTCGGACGCGATCGGCCGGCTGGCACAGCGGCGCGTCACCGACGCGCTCTCGGCGAAGAACCCGACCAAGGCGTTCGAGCAGCGGCGGACGAACTACGTCGCGGGCGACACGGACCTGACCTGGACGCGGCTCACGTCGTGGCGGGCGCTCCTCGCGGCGGCCCTGGACTTCCCCCCGCACGACGCGGTCACCTCGGCCACGGTCAAGGGCGAGACCGTCTCGCCGTCCACAGACCTGATGGCCGGCTGGCTGATCAGCCGGCTCGGGGTGAAGGTCAAGCGCGCGAAGGCCGACGGCGGCGCCGGGGTGGTGTCGGTGCGGCTGGAGCGCCGCTCCGGGCCCGTCGAGATCCTGCGTCCGGACGGGCGCACCGCGACGCTGCGCCAACCCGGCCAGCCGGACCGGATGATCGCCCTCGCCCGTCGAAGCGTTCCCGAGTGCCTGGCCGAGGAGCTGCGCCGGCTGGACCCCGACGACGTCTACGGCGAGGCGCTGACCGGCGTCGCGCAGATCTCGCGGGGCCGCACGACCGCGCCCCGGCCGGCTACGCCCGGCGCGGACGCCGCGACGGCACAGCCGGCCGCGAGCCCGGCACCGGCGAGGGGGTCGGCCGCCGACAGCGAGCCGGCCGCCGCGGACCAGCCGGAGGCCGGGCAGGAGTCAGCCAAGAAGGAGCCAGGAGCATGACCACCCGGCGCGACATCGTCGTGCACGCCGGCCCGGACGTCGCGGCCGCCGCGGCCGCAGCCCGCTTGGTCACCCGCCTCGTCGACGTCCAGGCCGCGGGTCGGGTCCCGCGCCTCGTGCTGACCGGCGGCGGTATCGGTATCGCGGTGCTGGAGCAGCTGCGCAGCGGCCCGGCCCACGACGCCGTGGACTGGACCCACGTCGACTTCTACTGGGGCGACGAGCGGTTCCTGGCCCCCGGCGACCCGGAGCGCAACGAGACACAGGCGCGGGAGGCGCTGCTCGACCACCTGCCCGTCGACCCCGCGCGGGTGCACCCGATGGGCGCCGACACCGGCACCGGGCCGTCCGGGGCCGAGGCCGCGGCGGAGGCATACGCAGAGCTGCTCGCGGCCCAGGCGCGCCCCGAGGACCACGGGCCGGTCCCGGTGTTCGACGTAACGCTGCTTGGGATGGGCCCGGAGGGGCACACCGCCTCGGTCTTCCCGCACTCCCCCGCCGTCTACGAGACCGAGCGCACGGTCGTCGCGGTGCACGGCTGTCCGAAACCACCGCCGACACGGGTCTCGCTCACGCTGCCGGCGATCCGCCGGTCGGTCGAGGTGTGGATTCTCGCCACCGGCGAGTCGAAGGCCGCGGCCGTGGCCATGGCGCTCGGTGGTGCGGGCGAGGTGGCGATCCCCGTGGCCGGCGCGACCGGAACGCACCGCACGCTCTGGCTGCTGGACCGCGCCGCCGCGGCCAAGCTGCCCCGCGACCTCACTCCACCGATCGCCTGAGAAGTGCTGCACGTCGTCGTCGACGCCGCGAACGTCGTCGGGTCACGCCCCGACGGCTGGTGGCGCGACCGTGCCGGCGCGGGCAGGCGGCTGGCTGGGCGCATCGTCGCGGTGCTGGTCGCGCGGCCCGAAGACCTCGTGGAGCGGCTCGACGGGCGCACGCCGACCTCGGCCGAGACAGCGGGCTCGGACCTGCGTGAGGCGGCGGTGCAGGTGCACCTGGTGCTGGAGGGCGCGGCGAGCCGGGTGGCGGACCTGCCCACCCATCCCCTGCTGGACGTGGTGCACGCGGCGACGGACGGCGACAGCGCGATCGCCGAGCTGGTCGGCATCCTGACCGCCGGCCCGGACCGGGTTGTCGTGGTCACGGCGGACCGCGGGTTGCGCGATCGCGTCCAGGCGGCCGGCGCCGCAGTGGTCGGGCCGTCGGCGCTGCAGGAGGCGCTGCCGGGAATGTGAACGGGGTGCCTGCGGCATGGCATCGCGTGCACCTGACCGTCAGGGTCCTGCCAGCAGCTCGTCGGCGTTGTCGTGCAGAACGCGCCGTGCGACCGGCTCGGGCAGCCCGAGCCGGTCGAACTCGACGAGCTGCTCGGCGGGATCGAACATCGGGTAGTCGGTGCCGAAGAGGAACTGGCCGCTGAGGCGCCGGCTCATCTCGCGCCGGACGTCGTCGGGCAGGTAGCGGTACTTCCACCCCGAGATGTCCACATAGACGTTGGACTTGTGGAGCGCCATCGCGAGCGTCTCGAGGTGCCAGGGCCAGCCGACATGCGCCAGGACGATCGGCATCCGCGGGTGACGGGCGGCAATGCGGTCGAGCAGGAGCGGGCGCGCGAGGTCGATGCGCAGGCCCTGGCCTCCCGGCTCGCCGGAGCCGACCCCGCTCGTGCCGGAGTGCGTGAGCACGATCAGGCCGAGCTCGGCAGCGGCGTCGAAGAACGGCATGAGGTCGTCGGCGGCGGGATCGAAGCCCTGCAGCGTCGGGTGGAGCTTCACACCGCGCAGCTGCAGCGCCGGGAGCCGCTGGAGGCGCTCGATGGCGTCCGGCCGCAGGGGGTCGATCGAGCCGAAGCCGACGAAGCGCCCCTGCGACCGGGCGCAGATGCCCGCGAGCCACTCGTTGTCGAGCGGTGCGCGGCCGGTCGTACGCTCGGCGTCCCAGCCCAACAGCACGCCCCCGAGATCCAGCTCCGCATAGGTCGAGATCAGGTCCTCGATCGTGGTCGGCTCGGGCCGGCGGCCGAAGTAGCGCTCGACCGAATCGACGTAGGGGCCCATGCATCCGCACAGCCACTCGCTCGTGGGAACGTGGACGTGCATGTCGATGCCGCGCACAGCCCGCGACCCTACCGACCGTTCGCCGCAGGTCGCTGCACTGATCGCGGCGCTGGCCGCCGTGCTCACGGGCTGCACCGGCGCGGGGCCCGCACCGGGGCCGACGCCCGCACCGCCGCCCCCGCCCGTGCCACCGGCGGCCTGCGCACTCGACCCCGCCACGCTGGCCGCCGCCACCGGCGTTGCGTGGACGGTCGACGCCACCACCGCGGGCGACACCCGCTGCGTCTACCTCGCCGAGGACCAGGCGCTGCTGACCGTCTCGCTCGAGACCGGTGACCGTGCTGTCGTCACGCTCGCGGACCTGCCATCGGTGTGCAGCGGCCCGGTCAGGCCGGTCCCGGCTGCCGGGGAGGGCGCGTTTGCCTGCGCTCTGCCCGACGGTGGTGTGTTCGCCGCCCGAGGCGCGGGTGACGTGCTCGCGACGGTGACGGCCGGAGCGGTGCCGGAAGGAACGCGGGCCGAGGCGCTCCTCGCCGCGGTGGCCGAGCAACTGCCTCGGGTCGGGGCCTCCTGATCGAAGGGCGCCTACGTTCACGTCACGGTGCTGACCACGATCAGAGGTGAACGCGGCCGCTCCTCATGCCGGCGGCGCGCCGTCGGACGAGATCAGAGCTCGCGGGCGGCGCGCAGCCGGCCCAGCGCCTCCTCGAGGATCGCGGCGCCGTCTTCGTCGCTGCGCCGCTCCTTCACGTACGCCAGGTGCGTCTTGTAGGGCTCGGTGCGCGGTGGCGCCGGCGGGTTCTCGTTGTCCCGCCCGGCCGGCAGCCCGCACCGCGGACAGTCCCACAGCTCGGGGATCTCCGCCTCGGAGGCGAAGGACGGGGTCGTCAGGTGCCCGTTCGAGCAGTGGTATGCCACGCGCTCACGCGGTGCGGTCTCGCCCCGCTCCGACTCGCCCATCGGGCCCGCACCCACGCGCGTGCCCCGGATCGCGTTGCCGCCCGCCATCGTCGTTCCTCCCAGAAGCCGAACTACCCAGAAGACGCTCTACCGAAGCCGAGTTCTCGCCCTCACCCGGCGACCTGCCGGCCGGGGCCCCCGCTCACTCACGCTCCGACCTTGAGCAGCAACCCCGTGCCGATGATGGCGATGACCCAGATGGCCGCCACGAACAGCGTCATGCGGTCGAGGTTCTTCTCCACCACGCTGGAACCGGAGAGGCTGGACTGCACACCGCCGCCGAAGAGGCTCGACAGGCCGCCGCCGCGGCCGCGGTGCAGCAGGATCAGCAGCACCAGCAGGATGCTCGAGACGATCAGCACGATCTGCAGTGCGAGTTGCATCCTATCCTTCTTCCGCGCCTTCTCTCGGCGCCTTCCTTGCGCCCCCGCTGCCGTGCCGGGAGTGTCAGGGTACCGGCGGGCAGGCGGTCCGTCCGCGTCCGGGTGAACAGGAGCCGTCCGCACTCGTGGTCTCGGGCCCGGCACCGTGCGCGTTACGACCCGATGTGCCGGTTCTGCGGCGGCGCCGACCTGCAGGAGAGCTAGAGCAGCGGACCCCCGGCGGCGACGGCGCAGAGCCGGGCGAACTCGTCCGCGTCCAGGCTCGCGCCGCCGACCAGCGCGCCGTCGACATCCGGCTGCGCGACGATCTCCCCGACGTTGCCGGCCTTCACCGACCCGCCGTACAGCACCCGCACGCCGGCCGCGATGGTCTCGCCGTAGGTCGCCGCCATCGCCGCCCGGAGCGCCGCGCACACCTCCTGGGCGTCCGCGGCACTCGCCACCCGGCCCGTGCCGATCGCCCACACCGGCTCGTAGGCGATGACGAGCGTCTGCGCGTGCTGGCTCGCAACGTTGCGCAGGTCGGCCAGCAGCTGGCCGGTGGTGTGCTCGACGTGCCGCCCCTCCTCGCGGACGGCGAGACCCTCCCCGACGCACAGGATCGGCACGATCCCGTTCCGGATCGCGGCGTGCACCTTCGAGTTGACCACCGCGTCGTCCTCGCCGTGGACCTCGCGGCGCTCAGAGTGCCCCACGGCGACGTAGCGGCACCCGAGCTTGGCGAGCATGACCCCCGAGACGTCGCCGGTGTACGCGCCCGCGTCGTACGGCGAGAGGTCCTGGGCGCCATGCACCATCTGGAGCCGGTCGCCGTCGATGAGGGTCTGCACGCTGCGGATGGCGGTGAACGGTGGCAGCACCGCCACCTCGACGCGGTCGTAGTACTTCTCCGGCAACGCGAAGGCGAGCTTCTGCACCAGGGCAATGGCCTCGAGGTGCGTGAGGTTCATCTTCCAGTTGCCGGCCACCAGGGGCGTACGCCCGGTCATTCCTGCTCCGTCATCGCCGGTCCCTACAGTTTCGACGCCACCAGCGCGGTGATGTCGACCAGCCGGTTCGAATACCCCCACTCGTTGTCGTACCAGCCCACCACCTTCACCTGGTTGCCGATCA
>JAQSWF010000057.1 GCA_029266775.1 Pseudonocardia sp. | reverse complement strand
CCGCTCGCGACCCAGGACCTCCTCGCGGCACTGGTCTTCCGCGCCCAGCGAGGGGCACCGACGGGCGCCGGACCGCTCGTGCTGGCGCCGCCGCACCGATGGACGACCGACGCGACGGGCGCACGCGCCCTCCTCGACGCCGTCGACGTCCTCCTCGACTCCGGCCGACTGCGGCCGCGGCCGCTCGCCGCCGTGGTCGAGGCCGGGCCCCCCGCGGCCGGGCCGCCGCGGCGCCCGGCCGACCCGCTCCAGGTCAGCACCCGCGACATCCCGATCGCCGTCGTCGACTCGGTTCGGGAAACGAACACCGACGTCGCGGACCTCCGCTCGGCTGCCGTACCCGGGAGCGACGTGGGCGCCCCGCTCGACGCCATGTTCGCCCCGCTGGAACAAGCCGTGCTGCGCCCCGTCTCGGCGGCGTGGCACGGCCGGCCGGACCTCGCGCGGGGCGCTGCCGCGGACGCCGGGGCGCGGATCGGCGAGCTGCGCGACTCGGTGCGCGTGCTGGCCCCGCCGAGCCCGTACTCGCTCGGCACCAGCGACGCGCCGCTGCTGGTCACCGTCGCCAACGGGCTGCCGGTGACGATGGAGGTGCGGTTGAGCATCTCCAGCACCACGGGGCTGCGGACCGCACCGATCCCCCCGCAGCGGATCCCCCCACTCGGACGGCGTCAGGTCCAGGTCAGCGCCGAGGTGGTGCGATCGGGTCAGTTCGCGGTCGAGGCGACGGTGCGGACCCCGTCCGGGCGCCCGCTCGGCCCGCCGAGCCGGCTGCTCGTGCGCTCCACCGCCTACGGCACGATCACGCTATGGCTGACGGGTTCCGCGGGCGTCCTGCTCGTCGTGTTGGCCGTGGCGCGGGTCGGCCGCCGCATTCGCGGCGAGCCGAGATCCCGCAGGCCGACGGGCCCGCCGGCACCGGACGACAGGACCAGGGGGGCGCCTCCGACGGATCCGGAGCCCCCGACGCGCGCGCTGCCCGCCACGGACACCGACCTCGCGACCCGACCGATCCCTGCGCCGCGCACCGAGCCGAGCCCACGTCCGCGGCCACCCCGGCCACCTCAGACGCCGCGGGTGCCCACCCGCCGCCCATGACCGGGAGCGGACCGGGCGCGCCCGCGCCCCGGCCCCGCCGTGGCTACTCACTGGCCCGGGCCGGCGGGATCATGGCGGCCGGAACGCTGGTCAGCCGCGTCACCGGGTTCCTGCGACAGCTCGCGCTGGTCTCGGTGCTCGGCCTCGGCGTGGTCAACGACTCCTACACCGTCGCCAACACGCTCCCCAACATCGTCTACGAGCTTCTGCTCGGCGGCGTTCTGACCAGCATCATGGTCCCGCTGCTTGTCCGCGCGCAGACCGACGATCCGGACGGCGGCGAGGCCTACACGCGCCGGCTGCTGACGGTCGCGGGTGCGGCGCTCGTGCTCGCCACGCTCGTGGCGATGGCCACCGCACCGCTGCTGACCCGGCTCTACCTCGGTGACGGCGACGGGCCCGCGAACCCGGACCTCGCGACCGCCTTCGCGTGGCTGCTGCTGCCGCAGATCTTCTTCTACGGCCTGGGCGCGCTGCTGGGGGCGCTGCTGAACACCCGCGGGGTGTTCGGGCCGTTCGCCTGGGCACCGGTGCTGAACAACGTCGTGGTGATCGCCGTGCTGGCGGTGTACGCGGCGATGCCCGGGCCGCTCAGCCTCGATCCGGTGCGGATGGGCGAGCCGAAGCTGCTGGTGCTCGGCCTGGGCACCACGCTGGGCATCGCGGTGCAGGCCCTCGTGCTGATCCCGGCCGTGCGCCGCACCGGCTTCCGCTACCGGCCACTGTGGGGCTGGGACCGGCGGCTCGGCGATGCGGGCGGGCTGGCCCTGTGGGTCGTGGCGTACGTGCTGATCGGGCAGGTCGGCTACATCGTCACCACGCGGGTCGCGG
The DNA here is from genome assembly GCA_029266775.1 of Pseudonocardia sp. Lineage (GTDB taxonomy): Bacteria > Actinomycetota > Actinomycetes > Mycobacteriales > Pseudonocardiaceae > Pseudonocardia. Next base: position 14,571 of record JAQSWF010000057.1, on the reverse strand, counting down.
CCGACGCGGCACCCGGCAGCGTCGCGATCTACGCCAACGCGTGGCTGCTGTTGCAGGTCCCGTACGGCGTGCTGGGCGTCTCGCTGCTTACCGCGCTCATGCCGCGGATGAGCCGCGCCGCCGCCGAGGGACGCACCACCGATGTCGTCGCCGACCTCGCGCTCGGGATCCGGCTGTCCGCGGTGGTGCTGCTGCCCGTCAGCGTCCTGCTCACGCTGTTCGGCACCGAGCTCGGCGTCGCCCTGTTCTCCCTCGGCGCCGGAGCCGCGGACGGCGGCTCGGCCCGGCTGGGCGCCACGCTGGCGGCGTCGGCGTTCGGGCTCTTGCCGTTCGCGGTGGTCATGCTGCAGCTGCGGGTGTTCTACGCCCTGACCGACAGCCGGACACCCACTCTGCTCCAGCTCCTGATCGTCGGGGTCAAGGTGCCGCTCCTGCTCGCGGCACCGCTCGTCCTTCCCCCCGACCGGGTGGTGCTCGGGCTCGCCGCCGCGAACGCGTCCGCGTTCGTCGTGGGCGCGGTGGCCGGCCAGGTCGTGCTGCACCGGCGGCTGGGCCGGCTCGGCACCGGGACCGTGCTGCGCGCCGTGCTGCGCTTGGCGGTTGCCGCTGCCTTCGCGGGGGCCCTCGCCCTCGGTGTCGTGCTCCTCCTGCGACCCGCCGTCCCCGATCTGGGCCCGATCGCACGTGCGTGGATCGAGTTGGGTGTCGCGGCAGCGGTCGGCGGCCCGGCGGTCGTCGGGGCGATGCTGGCGCTGCGCGTCCCCGAGATCACGACGCTCGGACAGCGGGTCCTGCCGCGCCGGTTCCGGCGCGCCGGATCGGCGTCCTGACAGCGGTCCAGGACACGCTGCGCGAGGTTCGATGGTTCGATTCGCGGTACCGCTCTGCGGGTGGTGAAGGCAGGCACGAGGACCCCTCCTGCCGTACCCTCGGATCTCTGGGGCCTCGGGGGGCACGGGCCCGGGGGGAGGGTCGCGTCGTGATCGAGGAATCGACGTGACGGGGCACGTCGAGCCGCGCATGACCGCGGGCACGGTCGGCTTCGTGACAGGTACCACGGGGCTGTCGCCGAGCGGCCCGACGTCGGCCGTCGGCCCGGTTCCGGCAGGCGGGACCCTTGCGTCCGCGCGGTCGGGGAAGCCCGCCGACCCGCCGCCGACGACCGCCGCAGGCGCGCTGCTCGTCAGGCGCTACCGCCTTGGCACCCGGGTGGGGGCGGACACCGCGGCAGGTGTCGAGTTCTGGCGCGCCGAAGACACCGTGCTGCGCCGCGACGTCGCCGTCACGCTGCTGCGCGGCTTCGGCGCCGGCTCCGAGTCCGACGACGGCGCAAGGAGCCGCGCACAAGAGATCGTTGCCAAGGCGCTGCGGTCGGGCAGCTTCGAGCATCAGGGCTGCGCTCGGCTCCTGGACGTGCTCACGCCCGGCGCGCCTGGTCTGCCGGACGGGGTGCTGGGCGCCGCCGTCGCCGAGTGGGTGCCGGGCCGCAGCCTCACCGACGCCGTGGCCGACGGCATGCTCAAGCCTCTGGCGGCGGCCCGCGTGCTGCAGCCGCTCGCGGCCGCGGCGGAGGCCGCGCACCGGCACGGCCTCGTGCTCGGCTGCGACCATCCCCAGCGGGTGCGCATCACCGACGACGGCCGGGCGCAGCTGGGCTTCGCGCTGCCCCGTCCCGAGCTGACGCCCGCGGACGACGTCCGCGGCCTCGGCGCGGCGCTCTACACCCTGCTCACCGCACGCTGGCCGCTCTCGGCATCCGACGCGGCGCGCGCCGGGCTCATCCCTGCCGACCGGGGCGCGGACGGCATCCCGGTCCGCCCCGGAGCCGTCCGTCCCGGCGTGCCCGTGGAGCTGGAGACGCTGGTCACCGGCACGCTCGGCAACGGGACCGAGGCCGCCCGCGTACGCACGGCCGCGGCGGTCCGCAGTGTCCTCGACGAGGTCGTCGCGGAGGCGGACCGGGCGGTGCTGTTCCCGCCCGAACCGGACGGCGTCCCCCCTGAACCGGACGACGTGTGGCAGCACCGCGACGCCATGCGAGGCTCCGTGGATCCGCGCAAGCGGCGCAAGCTGATGGCCGGCCTCACCGCGCTCGGGCTCTGCGTGCTGGGCGCGGGCGGGTACGCCGGAGTGCAGCTCGGCGCGATGTTCGCCGACCCGTCCCCGCCGCTCGTCCTCGGCAACGGCGCGGCCTCGCCGTCAGGTGGCGGGACGGAGGACCAAGAGCCCTTCCGGGACGCCGCGATCCGGGCGATCGGGGCGGCCGTGTACGTGGAGGCAGGCGATCCGGACAACGCGGGCCGGGTGTCACGAGTGATCGACGGCGACCCCGACACCGGGTGGCGCACCTCCACCTACCGCCAGCAGTTCCCGGCGCTCAAGTCGGGCGTCGGCGTGATGACGGCGTTCGCCTCGCCCGTGCAACTCAGCAGCTTGTCCATCGAGTCGCCGAGCCCGGGCACCGAGGTCGAGGTCCGCTCGGCACCGTCACAGACCGCGGCGATCGGCGACACCGTGGTGCTCGCCAGGACGATCCTGGACGACGGCGTCACAACTGTCTCGCTCGCCGACAGCCAGCCCGCGCAGTACGTCCTGCTGTGGATCACCCGCCTCGGCGGAGGCGGAACGGCGAACACCACCGAGATCCGTGAGGTCGAGTTCCGCCGCATCGGCGACTGACGAGCATTCGGCAGTTCTTCCGAACCCCCACGGCGAGGGGAGGCCTCGACCTAGTCTGCGCGCGTGTCTCCCGGTGCTGCCTGCGACGGCTCCGGGTGCGAACGCCGAGCTGCTGGCCGCGCACGTGGGGGGCGATCCGGAGGCGTTCGGGCTGCTGGTGCAGCGGCACAGTCGCGATCTCTGGTCCCTCGCTCTGCGCACGGTGGGCGATCCCGACGACGCCGCGGACGCCGTGCAGGAGGCGCTGGTCTCGGCGTACCGCCGCGCGGCGACGTACCGCGGCGAGGCGTCCGTGCGCACCTGGCTGCGCCGCATCGTCGTCAACGCCTGCATCGACCGGATCCGCCACGAGCGGGTACGGCGGACCGTGCCGTGGCCGCGGTGGGACCTCCCGGCGCGCGGTGCCGATCCGGGAACAGAGCTCGCCACGCGGATGGCGGTGGACGACGCGCTTGCGCTGCTTCCCGTCGAGCAGCGAGTCGCCGTGGTGCTCGTCGACGTGCAGGGTTGCCCGGTCGCGGAGGTCGCCGAGATCCTTCAGGTGCCGGCGGGAACGGTGAAGAGCCGGTGCGCGCGCGGCCGGGCCCGGCTGGCGCTGCTGCTCGGACACCTGCGGAAGGAGGGCGGATGAACGTCCATCGTGGTCCCGACGACGCGGACGTCCCCGATGTCCCCGATGTCACGGCTCTCGCCGAGCTGGACGCCGACCTCCCCGGCCCCGCTGCGGCAGCTCGGCTGCGCGCTGCAGCGCGAACGGACCCGCGGGCCGCTGCGGTGCTGGACGCTCTCACTGCGACCCGTGCCCACCTCGCCGCGCTACCGGAGACGCCGGTACCCACCGAGATCGAGGCCCGCTGGGCCGCGGCGCTGGCCGCGGAAGGGGCGGCGTCGGAGTCGGCCTCTGCTCGCGCCGACCCGAAGACGCAGGGCTGTGCGGGCACCGCACCCGACCGCCCCACGGACACACGTGGTCGTCCGGACACCGCCCCGGATCGCCACACGGCCAAGAGCGGCGCTCGGGTCCGGCGCCTGCTCCTGGCCGCCGCGGTCACCACGGGTCTCGTCGCGGCCGGCATCGGCGTTCTCCCGCATCCCGGCGCGCCCGGACCGGCCGTCACGCGCCTCGAGCTCGTCGCTCTCGGCCGTGACGCGGTCGGCACCATGGACGTCGGTGATCTGGCCGATCCCGCACGGCGGGCTGCGTGCCTGCGCATCGTCGCCCCCGCCGCCGAGAGCGCACCGCTCCTCGGGGGTCGGCGCGTCGTCCTGAACGGACGCCCGGGAACCCTCCTGGTGCTGGGCACCGGCACCCTGGGCAGGCTGCGACTCGTCGTCGTCGACCCGAATTGCGGGACCCTGCTTGCGCATGTCGTCAGCGGGTGAGGTACCCCTGCGCGGGGAATTCCCGGGCTTGGGATCGTGTTCCACGACCAGAGGGCCGATGGCCCGCACGAGAGGACGGAAACAGCGTTGACCACCGACGGGGTGCGCAAGCTGATCATCATTGGATCGGGGCCTGCGGGCTACACGGCCGCGATCTACGCGGCTCGCGCACAGCTTCGGCCGCTGGTCTTCGAGGGCACGCAGTTCGGCGGCGCCCTGATGACCACCACCGAGGTGGAGAACTACCCCGGGTTCAGCGACGGGATCATGGGCCCGGAGCTCATGGAACAGATGCGCAACCAGGCGCTGCGGTTCGGTGCCGAGCTGCGCAGCGAAGACGTCGAGGAGGTCTCGCTCGCCGGTGACGTGAAGACGCTCACGGCGAACGGAGTCACGTACAGGGCGGACGCGGTGATCCTCGCGATGGGTGCCGCAGCCCGCTACCTGGACGTCCCCGGCGAGCAGACGCTGCTCGGCCGCGGCGTGAGCGCCTGCGCCACCTGCGACGGGTTCTTCTTCCGGGACCAGGACATCGCCGTCGTCGGTGGCGGCGACTCGGCCATGGAGGAGGCGACGTTCCTCACGCGGTTCGCCCGCTCCGTGACGGTGATCCACCGGCGTGACGACTTCCGCGCTTCGAAGATCATGATCGAGCGCGCGAAGAATGACCCCAAGCTGCACTGGCGCACCAACGCGGTCGTGACCGAGGTTCTCGGCGACGGCAGCGTCGCGGGTTTGCGGCTTCGTGACACGAAGACCGGCGAGGAGTCGACGCTCGACGTCACCGGCATGTTCGTCGCGATCGGCCACGACCCGCGCAGCGAGCTGGTCCGCGGTCAGGTAGATACGGACGACGCCGGCTACGTGACCGTCGTCGCGCCGACGACCCGCACGGGCGTCCCCGGCGTGTTCGCCTGCGGCGACCTCGTCGACCACACCTACCGGCAGGCGGTCACGGCCGCCGGCTCGGGATGCGCCGCCGCGATCGACGCCGAGCGGTGGCTGGCCGAGGGCCCGATCGACCCCGAGCTCGCCGGCGGCGGCTGGGGCACCGCGTCCGAGCAGGTCGCGAGCGCCGTCGGCTGATCATCCCTTTTCGTCTGATTGGAGATAATTGATGGCCAGGAACACCGTCGACGTCACGGACGCCACGTTCGGTGACGACGTCCTGCAGAGCGACAAGACCGTTCTTGTCGACTTCTGGGCGGAGTGGTGCGGCCCGTGCAAGATGGTCGCCCCCGTGCTCGACGAGATCGCCGGCGAGCACCGGGAGAAGCTGACGGTCGCCAAGCTCGACATCGACCGGAACCCGGGCGCGGCCCGCGACTACCAGGTGATGTCGATCCCGACGATGATCGTGTTCAAGGACGGCAAGCCGGTCAAGCAGATCGTCGGCGCCAAGCCGAAGGCCGCGCTGCTGCGCGACCTCGCGGACTACCTGGCCTGACGAGAGACCACCAGCGGCGCCCCGGCCGGTATCCCGACCGGGGCGCACTGCTGCGCCGTATACCGTGGTAGCAGTCCTGCGGGTGACACGCCCGTAGCCCGATGCCGCTGCGCCCGGCACCGGCAGGGCAGAATGACGTGCCGTCCGCGCGCCGGGCGACCCACACCAGCCGGCGGGGACCGGGCGATCGAGCGAGGAGTGCATGCAGCTGCTGCGCCGAGGGGACAGCGGTCCGGCTGTCGCCGAGATCCGCGCGAAGCTCGAGCAGTTCGGCCTGCTGGGGCCGGAGCCCGCGGAGAACGCCGGGCACTTCGACCGCGAGGTCGAGCAGGCCGTGCGCGCCTTCCAGCAGCAGCGGGGGCTGATCACGGACGGCATCGTCGGGTCGGCGACGTACCGCGCACTGCGCGAGGCCGGCTGGCGGCTGGGCGACCGGATGCTGGCGTTGTTGATCTCCACTCCGATGAGCGGGGACGACGTCATCGCACTGCAGGAGCAGCTGCTGGAGCTGGGCTACGACACGGGGCGCCCGACGGGCGTGTTCGACGAGCAGACCGAGCGCGGGTTGCGCGCCTTCCAGCGTGACTACTGCGACGTTCCCGACGGGGTCTGCGGCCCGGCGACACTGCGCGCGCTGCTTCAGCTCAACGCCCGCCGGGTCAAAGGCGGGCGCCCGCACCTGCTGCGGGAGCAGGAGTTGCTGCGCCAGGCCGGGCCACGGCTGCGGGGGAAGCGGATCGTGGTCGACCCGGGCCACGGTGGGCGGGACCACGGCGTCACGGTCGCGGGGGTGACCGAGGCCGACCTCATGTGGGACCTGGCGCGCCGGCTCGAGGGCCGGATGGCGGCCACCGGCATGGAGGCGCTGCTGACCCGCCGGGAGAACACGTGCCCGACCGAGGCCGAGCGCGCCGCGTTCGCCAACCGGGCTGGCGCGAACCTCGTCCTGTCGCTGCACGTCGACGCGAACCGCAGCATGCACGCCCAGGGCCTGGCGACCTTCCACTTCGGCAACGGCTCGGGCAACACGTCGACGGTCGGTGAGGCGCTGGCGGGCTACATCCACCGCGAGCTCACCAGCCGCACGGCGCTGCTGGACCTCGGCACCCAGGCCCGCACGTGGGAGATGCTGCGCCTGACGCGCATGCCCGCGGTACGCGTCGAGATCGGGTACCTGACCAACCTCGGCGACCGGCGGCGCCTCCTCGACCCCGTCTTCCGCGACGTCGTGGCCGAGGGGATCCTCGTCGGCGTCAAGCGCCTGTACCTGCAGGGCAAGGACGACCAGCCCACCGGAACGTTCACGTTCTCCGACGTCCTCGCCCGCGAGCTGGCCGGCGAGACGAGGATCCGCTAAGCGCTCCCGCCGGGAACCGCCGGCACCGGACGCGGCGCGGCCTTCTCGACGTCCGACTCCTGTAGCGGCAGCGTGATCGAGCCGAGCAGCTGCTCCAGCGCGGCCTCGACGTCTTCCTTCCAGGTCAGGGCCGACCGGAGCTCCATGCGCAGCCGCGGCCACCGCGGGTGCGGCCGCACCGTCTTGAAGCCCACGCTGCGCAGGAAGTCCGCGGGCACCATGCAGCTCGGCTCGGTGCCGGGCCGGGCGTCCCCGAACGCCTCCACGGCCTTCACGCCGCGCCGCGCGAGGTCGCGCGCCACTGCCTGCGCCAGCGCCCGGCCGAGACCCTCTCCGGAGAACTCCGGACGCACCTGCAGCGCGCTGAGCAGGACGGCATCCGCGCTCACCGGTCCGCTCGGCAGCTCCGCGGCCCGGGGCACGGCGGATGGTGGGGCGTACATCACATATCCGGCCGGCACGCCCTGCACGGCGACCACCCGGCCACAGGAGCCCCACTCCAGCAGCACCTCGGAGACCCAGGCCTCCTTTTCCAGCTCGGGGGACCCGAACCGGGACGCCTGCTCGCCGACCTGCGGGGACAGCTCCCAGAACACGCACGATCGGCAGCGCTTCGGCAGGTCGCCGAGGTTGTCCAGAGTCAACGGCGCCATGTGCCAGGACAAGGGAAGAACCTCCGGCGGGCCGTCGCGGTGCAGCTGGAGAACAGGGTGAAGCAGGCGACGTGCGCCGCGCACCGACGATAGATCGAGCCAGGACCGACGTCACCCCTTTGTGCTGTGACCGGCGACCCGGCCACGACGAAGGGTCCTCGACCACAACCCGCTGGCTCGTCACTCCACTCATTGGTCACTCCACGCATTAGACTCGGACGGTTGCCGCTCCCCGCCCGACCGAAGGACCCGCCGATGCCCGCCCCGGACCCGCTGCGGCCAGCCAACCCCGGGCCGGAGCCGGCCCGGCCGGCACGACCGGCACGACCGGTGGAGCGGTTCGCGGCGCGCACAGCGGGGATGACGGCCTCGGAGATTCGAGCGCTGTTCGCGGTGGCGAGCAGGCCAGAGGTGGTGTCGCTGGCCGGCGGCATGCCGAACCTCGCCGCGCTGCCCCTGGACTCGCTCGCCGCCGAGGTCGCGGACCTCGTCGCCCGCGAGGGCCAGGTCGCCCTGCAGTACGCGTCGGCGCAGGGGGTTCCGGCGCTCCGCGAGCAGATCTGCGAGGTCATGGCGCTGGAGGGGATCCGGGCCGACCCGAACGACGTGGTGGTGACCGTGGGCTCGCAGATGGCCCTGGACCTCGTCACCCGCATCTTCTGCGACCCGGGCGACGTGGTGCTCGCCGAGGGACCGTCGTACGTGGGTGCGCTCGGCAGTTTCGCGGCCTACCAGGCGCAGGTCGTGCACGTCGCGATGGACGAGCACGGCCTGGTACCGGGCCTGCTCCGGGAGGCGCTGAGGGCCCTCGCGGCGCGGGGAGTCACACCGACGTTCCTCTCCACGATCCCCAACTTTCACAACCCCGCCGGCGTCACGCTGGCCGTTTCGCGGCGGCGCGAGATCCTGGATATGTGCGCGGAGCAAGGCGTGGGCGTCGTCGAGGACAACCCGTACGGGCTGCTCGGGTTCACCGGGCAGACCTACCCCGCGCTGCGGTCCATGGAGCCCGACGTCATCTACCTCGGCTCGTTCTCGAAGATCTTCGCCTCCGGCCTGCGGGTGGGGTGGGCGCTCGTGCCGCCCGCGGTGCGCGATCGGCTGGTGCTGGCCGCCGAGTCGGCCACCCTCTGCCCGCCGACGTTCACCCAGCTGCTGGTGTCGCGCTACCTCGCCGCACACGACTGGCGCAGCCAGGTCAAGACCTTCACCGAGGCGTACCGGGAGCGCCGGGACGCGATGATCGCCGCTCTCGAGGCGTACCTGCCGACCGGTTTCACGTGGAACATCCCCGACGGCGGGTTCTACGTCTGGGTCACGGTGCCCGAGGGCGTCGACACGAAGGCGATGCTGCCGCGTGCCGTGACCGCCCGGGTCGCTTACGCGTCGGGCACCGGCTTCTACGCCGACGGTTTCGGCAGCCGCCAGCTGCGGTTGTCCTACTGCTACCCGACCCCGGAACGGATCACCGAAGGGGTGCGGCGGCTGGCCGGGGTGCTGGAGGCGGAGCTGGACGTGGTGCGCACGTTCGGCAGCGGACCCCGCCCTCAGCTCCGGCGTGGCCCACAGGCACCGTCGCCGGACACCACCTGATCGCGCTCAGCTCGCCGGGACGTACACCGCGTGGATGACGCCGGTGCTGAACGTGCTGTTGCGCACGAGCGTCAGCGGCTGGGTGGGCGTGTCCTCGAACAACCGCTGTCCGTGGCCCACCGCGATGGGGTGGATCAGCAGGTTCAGCTCGTCGAGCAGGCCAGCGGCGAGCAGCCATCGGACGGTGGTGGCACTGCCGGACAGCGAGATGTCGCCGTCCGTGCGCTCCTTGAGCGCACGGAGCGCGTCCACCTCGGGACGGACGACGGTCGTGTTGTTCCAGTCCGCGCCGTCGAGCGAGCGGGAGACGACGTACTTGGGCACGTTGTTGATGAACCTGCCGAACTGCTCGTCGTCCGCGTGGTCCGGCCAGTACTCGGACCATTCGGAGTACAGCACGCGGCCCAGGAGGAACGCCGCGGTCGACTGCACGCCGGCGCCGACGGCCGCACCCATCTCGTCGTTGAAGTAGGGGAAGTGCCATTCGTGCGGGGACTCGACGACGCCGTCGAGAGAGATGAAGAAGTTCGAGACGATCTTGCCCACGGGGTCCTCCTCGGTCGAGTACGCGGTTGACCTCCCGGCGGGGAAGAACTCATCGCACGCCCCGTCGCACAGCCGTCGCGACGACCCGGCAGGATGCGGACGTGCCCGATGTCGCCAGGACCGATCCGGCCAGGACCGAGGCCGTGGTGGCCGTCCTCGCCGGCGGGCTCTCCCACGAACGCGAGGTGTCGCTGCGCTCCGGCCGCCGGCTCGCGGCCGCGCTGCGCGATGCCGGTGCGGCCGTCCGGGAGTGGGACACCGATGCCGCGCTGATGGAGCGGTTGCGGACCGACCCCCCGGACGCCGTCGTGGTCGCGCTGCACGGCGGCGAGGGGGAGAACGGCTCGGTGCAGGCGGTCCTCGAGCTGCTCGGCGTGCCGTTCGTGGGTACGTCCTCGGCGGCCTGCCGGCGCGCCTGGGACAAGCCCACCGCCAAGGCCGAGCTCGCGCGAGCGGGCCTCGACACTCCTGACTGGATCGCGCTGCCGCACGCCACGTTCCGCGAGCTGGGTGCCCGGGCCGTCCTCGAGGCGATGGTGGACAGGCTGGGGCTTCCGCTGATGCTCAAGCCGGACCAGGGCGGGTCGGCGCTCGGCGCCCAGGTGGTGACGGACGCCGCGGACCTGCCGGCCGCGATGGTGAGCTGCCTCGCCTACGCCGACACGGTGCTCGCCGAGCGGTTCATCAGGGGCACCGAGGTGGCGGTGTCGGTAGTGGACGACGGCAGGGGAGACGACGGCGGGCCGCGCGTGCTCCCGCCGGTCGAGGTGGTGCCCAAAGGCGGGTTCTACGACTACACGGCGCGCTACACGCCCGGGGCGGCGACGTTCCACTGCCCGGCCCGGCTCGACGACTCCGCGCTCGCCGCACTGCGAGAGACCGCGCTCGCCGCGCACCGCCTGCTCGGCCTGCGCGACGTCTCGCGCATGGACGCGGTCGTGGACGCCGAGGGGCGCACGCAGATCCTCGAGGTGAACGTCTCGCCCGGGCTCACCGAGACCTCGCTGCTGCCGATCGCGGCCGAGGCAGAAGGAACGAAGCTGGGCGACCTGTTCGCCGCCTTGGTCGACCGCGCGATCGCCCGTCCCTGAGCGGTCCAGGACGGTGCTTTCCGCTCCGTGTTGTCCCGGGCGATGCGTCGCGCGGGCACCTCGATCTGCGCGCGGTTTTGGGGTCGCCGCCCTCATCCGCGGGGGTCGCTCAGTCTCGCGCGCCGCCCATGAGCTCGGCGATGCGCTGCAGGTCGTCCGCCGAGCCGAACTCCACGACGATGCGGCCCTTGCGCCGGCCCATCTCCACCCGGACGCGCGTGTCGAACGTGTGCGACAACCGCTCGGCCACGTCGTGGGCCAGGGGGCCGGGCTCCGGTCGGCGCCGAGGGGGCCGCGTCGCCGACCGCTCCTCTTTGCGGGCCAGCAGCACCGCCTCCTCGGTCGCACGCACCGACAGACCCTCGGCTACTACACGAGCGGCGAGGTCCTCCTGCCGGCCGGGGTCGTCGAGGCTCAGCAGCGCACGCGCGTGGCCTGCCGAGAGAACGCCCACCGCCACCCGCCGCTGCACGCCGACCGGCAGCTTGAGCAGCCGGATCGTGTTCGTGACGACAGGGCGGCTGCGGCCGAGCCGGTCGGCCAGCTCGGCGTGGGTGACGCCGAACTCGCCCAGCAGCTGCTCGTAGGCAGCGGCCTCCTCCAGCGGGGTGAGCTGGACGCGGTGGATGTTCTCGAGCAGCGCGTCGCGGAGCAGGACGTCGTCGCCGGTCTGCCGGACGATGGCCGGGATGCGCGCGAGGTCGGCCCGCTGCGCCGCCCGCCAGCGCCGTTCGCCCATGACCAGCTGATACCGGCCCGCGCCCGCCTCGCGGAGGACGACGGGCTGCAGCAGCCCGAACTCGCGGATCGAGTGCTCGAGCTCGGCCAGGGACTCTTCGTCGAAGACCGTCCGCGGTTGCTGGGGGTTCGGCTCGATCGCGGCGACGTCGACCTCGCGGTAGTAGCCACTCAGATCGGTGTCACGCAAGGTTTCACGTGAAACCGGGCCGGACGGGCCGCCGCCGAAGAGCACGGCGGTGGGTCCGGTGACCGAGCCGGTCGACGGCCGCGGCTCCTCATCCGGAGTCGGCTCGGTCGGGATCAGCGCCGCGAGGCCACGGCCCAACCCGCCGCGACGCTCGCTCACTGACGCCCGACCCGCGCACCGGCCTCGGCGATCTCGCGGGCGGCGTCGACGTAGCTCATCGCGCCGCGGGAGCCGGGGTCGTAGCCGAGGACCGTCTTCCCGAAGCCCGGCGCCTCCGACACCTTCACGCTGCGGGGGATGACCGTCCGCAGCACGGTCTCGCCGAAATGCTGCCGGACCTCTGTCGTCACCTGGTCGGCGAGCTTCGTCCGCCCGTCGTACATCGTGAGCAGGATGGTCGAGACGTGCAGCCCGCGGTTGAGGTGCCGGCGCACGAGGTCGATGTTGCTCAGCAGCTGACCGAGCCCCTCCAGCGCGTAGTACTCGCATTGGATCGGGATCAGAACCTCCTCGGCCGCGACCAGCGCGTTCACCGTCAGGAGGCCCAACGAGGGCGGGCAGTCGATGAGGACGTAGTCGACGCCGAGGTCGTCCAGCGCCTCGGCGGTCAAGGCCTGCTTGAGCCGCTGCTCGCGCGCCACCATCGAGACCAGCTCGATCTCCGCGCCGGCGAGGTCGATCGTGGCGGGGACGCACCACAGGTTCGGCGACGCCGAACTCCGCGCCACCGTCTGCCGCAGCGTCAGCTCGCCGAGCAGGAGCTCGTAGACCGACAACGTGCCCGACCGGTGTTCGACGTCCAGCGCGGTGCTCGCGTTGCCCTGCGGGTCGAGGTCCACGACGAGCACCTGCACGCCGTGCAGGGCGAGCGCCGCCGCGATGTTCACGGTGCTCGTCGTCTTGCCGACGCCGCCCTTCTGGTTCGCGACCGTCAGCACCCTCCGGGTCGACGGCCGGGGCATGCTGTACCGGTCCGGGTGGAGAACCTGAGCGGCCCGCGCCGCCTCCTCCGCGATCGGCGTCCACTCGCCCGGTGATTCACCGCGAGTGGTTTCACGTGAAACACCGGCCTCTGACGCACTGCGTGTCCGGGTGTCGGCCATCAGGTCCGTTCCTTCCGGGTCCGTTCCCTGGCTGGTCGACGTGCGGTTCTGCGTGGATCCGGCGACCGCTCCACCACGACCACGGTGCTCGGTGGATCGACCACCCCCACACCGCATCGCACGACCCGGGGCCGACTCCCACCGACGCGGCGCACGGCCGTCGCGTCCCGGACGACCTCGTCGGGCGCCGAGGCGCCCTTGAGCGCCAGCAGCGAGCCCGCGGGCCGCAGCAGCGGCAACCCCCAGCCGACGAGGCGGGCGAGCGGAGCCACGGCGCGGGCGGTCACCACGTCGGCACCCTCCCATCGCCTTCGCACGTCAGCGTCTTCGGCCCGGCCGCGATCGACGCGCACCGGCAGGCCCAGATCCTCCACGACCTCCCGCAGCCAGTCGACGCGACGCGCGAGGGGCTCGACAAGGACCACCTCCAGATCGGGCCGGGCCAGCGCCAACGGTATCCCGGGCAGGCCGGCGCCCGACCCGACGTCCACGAGCCGTGCGCCGTCCGGGACCAGCTCCGCGACGACCGCGCAGTTGAGCAGGTGCCGCTCCCACACGCGCGGGGCCTCGCGCGGACCGACGAGCCCCCGCTCGACGCCGGTACCCACCAGGTGCGCGGCGTAGCGGCGGGCCAGGCCGAGCCGATCACCGAACACGTCCGTGGCCGCCGGCGGCGGCGGTTCCACGTGAAACATCGGCGAATCGGCGGGCACGCCGGGGATCAGCTCGATCGGCTCGAAGCGATCAGGCACGCGCCATCAGGCACTGCGCGAGACGACGACCTGCCGACGCGGCTCCTCGCCCTCGCTCTCGCTGACCACGCCCTTGATCCCGGCGACGGCATCGTGGACCACCTTGCGCTCGAACGGCGTCATGGGCCGCAGGCGGACCGAGCGACCGCTGTCGAGGACCTCCTTCGCGGTCCGGGTGCCGAGCTCCGTGAGCTCGTCGCGGCGGCCGCGGCGCCAGCCCGCGATGTCCAACATGAGGCGGCTGCGGCTGCCCAACGACTGCTGCACAGCCAGGCGGGTCAGCTCCTGGAGCGCCTCCAGCACGGCGCCACGATCGCCGACGAGCTTGTCCAGGTCGTCGCCGCCGTCGATGCTCACCACGGCCCGGCCGGCCTCGACGTCCAGGTCGATGTCGCCGTCGTAGTCCAGCACGTCCAGCAGGCGTTCCAGGTAGTCACCCGCCGCATCGCCCTCGCGGACCAGCTGGTCCTCGGCCGACGCCGCCGTCCGGACGCCCGTGCCCTCCGCCGTGCCCTCCTGCGCGGTCTTGGCCACCATGGATCTCCTTTCTGCAGTCGGTGCAGCGCCGGCCCCTCGCCGAGGCTTCACCGGGGCGGCCGTGGGGTGCGGGCCGCCGATGGTCGTGGGGATCAGCGACGGCGGCGAGGACGCCGGGCAGGGGGCCGCGAGGCACCGGTGCGGTTGCGGGTGGCCGACGCCCCCGTGCCCTTGGTGCCCGCGCCGTTCGCCTCGGCGCCCTTCGCCGGGTGCTGCGCTCCTGCTCCGTTGGTGCTCGCACCGTGTGCTGCCGCCGCGCCGGTGCTGTCCGCCGCCGTGCTCGCGGTGCCCTTCACCTGGCCGTCGGCGCGCTCAGTGCGGCGCGCGACCGGCTTCGCGCCCGGGGTCTTGCCGTCCGAGGTCTTGCCGTCCGGGGTCGTGGTGGCGTTCCCGGGCCGGGCTGCAGCCTCCGGACGCACCGGCTTCTGCCCCGGACGCGGCGCGCGGGCCTGCCGATCGGCGATGACCTGCGTCTTCTTTTCCTCTTCTTCCGCGTCGATCC
>JAQSWF010000256.1 GCA_029266775.1 Pseudonocardia sp. | reverse complement strand
ATCGTGCTGACCGCCGCGCTGTCGTCGTGCAACTCGGGGCTGTACTCGACCGGCCGCATCCTGCGCAGCCTGGCCGCGGACGGCGAGGCCCCCGCGTTCACCAACCGGATGAGCCGCAACCACGTGCCCTACGGCGGCATCCTGCTGGTCGCCTCGGTGTACGTGCTTGGTGTCGTGCTCAACTACTTCGTGCCCAGCGACGCGTTCGAGATCGCGCTGTCGGTGGCCGCACTCGGGGTGATCTGGACCTGGGCGGTGATCTTCCTCTGCCAGCTGCGGCTGCGGCAGCAGATCAACTCGGGTGAGCTGCAGCCGACGAAGTTTCCGATGCCGGGGTACCCGTGGACCGGCTGGGTGGGGTTGGCCTCGCTGGGTGCGATCGTGGTGCTGATGGGCTTCACCCACGACGGCCGTTGGATCCTCGGGCTGGCGCCGCTGATCGCGCTGGCGCTGGCCCTGGGCTGGTACGCCGGGCCGCGGCGGTTCCGCCGCAATCAGGACGACCACGCTCTGTTCGCTCAGCCGCCGTCCGCCGACGAGTGAACCAAGCCCCAAGGTCCGCTACTGACGGAGGTCGGAGTCGACGACCCGCGTCGAATGATGCACGTCCGCGATTCCCGGTGCCTAAGGGTATCCCCTTCGCCTCAATCACGAGCGTCGCGCGCAACCTCTCCAGCTTTCAGGAAGGTGAAAATGTTGGTCAGGCTTGTTTTTCTGCATGACAAAGACGTCGGTGCGGCGGCGGCGGGGATGGCGGCGATGTCGTGACCGGTCGGCAG
The DNA here is from genome assembly GCA_029266775.1 of Pseudonocardia sp. Classification (GTDB taxonomy): domain Bacteria; phylum Actinomycetota; class Actinomycetes; order Mycobacteriales; family Pseudonocardiaceae; genus Pseudonocardia. The sequence goes on along the minus strand of JAQSWF010000256.1, from coordinate 2,983 downwards.
AGCCACGTCGACATGCCGAGCTTCGTGGGGGTGTCCGGGATCGGCCTGCGGGCGCAGCCGATCGCGAACGTCGTCCGGGGCGGCGTGGTGGAGTCGGTGCACGCCGGGCATGTGGTCGCCCTCGACGCGACCGGCGCGCTGGCTCTGTCCGCGGGCGATCCGGAGGTGACGTTCTTCCCCCGCTCGACGCTCAAGCCGCTGCAGGCCGTTGCCATGCTGCGGGTCGGGCTGGAGCTGGACGGGCCGCTGCTCGCGCTCGCCGCAGCCAGCCACTCGGGGGAGCCGGAGCACCTGCGCGGGGTCGGCCAGATCCTCGAGCGCGCCGGGCTCGCCGAGGACGATCTGGGCAACGTCGCAGACTTCCCGCTCGATCCGGACGCCGGCGCACGGTGGCGGGCCGCCGGCCGGGGTCCGGAGCGGCTGGCTCAAAACTGCTCGGGCAAGCACGCCGCGATGCTGGCTACCTGCCTCGCCGCCGGCTGGGAGATCGACGGCTACCTCGACCCCGACCACCCGTTGCAGCACGCGATTCGATCCACCGTCGAGGAGCTGACCGGGGTTCCCGCGACCCACGTCAGCGTCGACGGCTGCGGCGCCCCGCTGCTGTCCACCACACCGGTCGGGCTAGCCCGCGCGTTCGCCCGCATCGCCACCGCCGAGCCGGGCACCGCCGAGGGCCGGGTCGGCGCGGCGCTGCGCGAGCACCCCTGGTGGGTTGCCGGCACCGGCCGCGACGCCACCCTACTGGTCCGCGCGGTACCTGGCCTGGTCGCCAAGGACGGGGCCGACGGCGTCTTCGCCGCGGCGCTGCCCGACGGACGGGCGATGGCACTGAAGGTCCTCGACGGATCCTCCCGCCCGCTGCCCGCGGTCGCCGCCGCCGTGCTCCGCGCCCTCGGGGCGGACGGGGCCGCCCTCGAGGCGGCGGGCCGGGTCGACGTGCTCGGCGGCGGCGTGCCGGTGGGCACCGTCGAGCCCGTGGTAGGCCTCGCCCGCCATCGGGGAGCTGATTCCTGACGACACCTGCCATCACCACCAGAAACTGGAGACCATCGCCACCGAAACTGGAGAATGGAATGAGCATGCCGGCAACACGCACCGAGCGGGACTCCCTCGGGGAGGTACCCGTGCCGGCCGATGCCTACTACGGCGTGCACACCGTGCGGGCGGTGGACAACTTCGCCGTCACCGGCTCGACGATCGGGCAGTTCCCCCAGCTCGTCGCGGCCCTGGCCGCGGTTAAGCAGGCCGCCGCACTGGCCAACAGGGACCTGGGGCTGCTCGACGCGCGCCGTGCCGATGCGATCGCGGCCGCCTGCACCGAGATCCGCCGCGGCGCCCTGCACGACCAATTCCGCGTCGACCCGATCCAGGGTGGCGCCGGCACGTCGACCAACATGAACGCCAACGAGGTGATCGCCAACCGCGCCCTGGAGATCCTCGGCTCCCCCCGTGGCAGCTACCACGAGCTGGACCCACTGGCCCACGTCAACCTTGGCCAGTCCACCAACGACGTCTACCCGACGGCGATCAACGTCTGCCTGGTCGGATACCTGCGGCTGCTCAGCGAGTCCCTGGAGCGGCTCGCGGTCGCGTTCGACGAGAAGGCGGCCGAGTTCGCCGACGTGCTCAAGATGGGCCGCACCCAACTGCAGGACGCGGTGCCGATGACCCTGGGCCAGGAGTTCGCCACGTACGGCATCATGCTGCGTGAGGACCGCGAACGGCTGGCCGAGGGGGCCGGGCTGCTGCTGGAGAGCAACCTCGGCGGCACCGCGATCGGCACCGGTATCACCGGCCACCCCGAGTACTCGGCCCGGGCCTGCGCGCACCTGCGGGAGATCACCGGCGAGGCCGTCGTGCCGGCCGCCAACCTCGTCGAGGCCACCCAAGACTGCGGCGCCTTCGTCCTCGTCTCCGGCATCCTCAAGCGGGTCGCGGTCAAGCTCTCCAAGACCTGCAACGACCTGCGGCTGATCTCCTCGGGCCCGACCACCGGCCTCGGCGAGATCAACCTGCCGGCGGTGCAGGCCGGCTCGTCGATCATGCCCGGAAAGGTCAACCCGGTCATCCCGGAGCTGGTGAACCAGGTCGCGTTCGAGGTGATCGGCAACGACGTGACCGTGACCATGGCCGCCGAGGCGGGCCAGCTGCAGCTCAACGCCTTCGAACCGATCATCGCCTACAGCATGATGAGCTCCGCCGCGCACCTCGCCGCCGCCGTGGACACCCTGACCACACGCTGCGTGTCGGGCATCACCGCCAACCGGGACCACCTGGAGCAGGGCGTGCGGCGCTCGCCAGGGCTCGTCACCGCGCTCGTCCCGTTCATCGGCTACCCGACCAGCGCGCGGATCGCGAAGCAGGCGCTGGCCACTGGGGAGAACGTCGGCGACATCGTCGTTGCGGAGGGCCTGCTGACCCGCGAGCAGGTTGACAAGATCCTCTCGCCGCGCCAGCTGACCGACTTCTCGACCGCACCCTAGTGTTGTTGTGAGCACTATGAGCCGCGACGCTCGCGGATCGACCAGTCAGTGACGGTGGTGATGGGCCACCAGCTCCTCGGGCGGGCGCTGGCGTTCCCGGTGGCGCTCACCGCCGCGCAGGTGCTGCGGTCTACGCGGCGGCGCGGCCACACGCGACGTGGAACGCGCAGCCCGCCGCTGACGCCGGACGGCGCGACCACGGCATGGCAGGTACAAGCGGCCGGGCGCTCCCAAGGACGCTTGAGCACGGCTCGGCTCACCCGTCTTGTGCGTCTACGGACCCGACCATCAAGCGACCGGTGCGCGCGGAAGCGCCGGATGGATCTTCATGGGCCGCGTGGAGTCTGTGAGTGTCGTTACGGTGCTCCTGAGTGGAGGACCACCAGGCTCGGTGCCGGTGTGAACCGCCGACTTGTATGAGGTCCACGGGACGCGCGGGTAGGTGATCTAGCGTCTCGCCGGGACATCGACCGGCTGGCTCGTGAACCGCCTGCCGC
>JAQSWF010000255.1 GCA_029266775.1 Pseudonocardia sp. | reverse complement strand
GCAGCGCGTCGACCCGGGCCAGCTCCTCAGGCAGCCGCAGCACCTGGTCTCCACCTGGTCTGGCAGCACCGCCTCCCACAAGCTCACCTCGGGCGCCCGTGTCCGCAGCATCAGCCCTCGTCTCCCCAGCTCACAGCCGTGCCGGGAGATCCTCCCGCGCATTCAGCCCCCCACCGAGCAGGCGCGCCGAGACGTTCCGCAGGTCAAAGCCCAAACGTGCAGCTACTTCTTCAGCTCGAAGTAACTACACCGGCGCTGCGAAGTACCTGAGCACGAACCTGCACGTGGCGCTGGCGCGCATCCTGCGCGCGCGGCGGACGGGTCACCGGCTGGCGTGGCTGTGGTGCGACCAGGGTGTGTGGCTCTCGCGGCTGCGCGACGGCGAGGTCGATCGCCTCAACATCGCGCTGGGCCGCGCGTCGGCCGAGGGGTGGGCCTGGGCGGACGAGCAGCCGCCGATCGCCGCCGCTGAGATCTACTTGCCGCAGCTCGACCGGTGAGGCGGGGCAGTCGGGTGCAGGCGGGTGCCGTTTGTGGTGGGATTCCGTGCGCGCGGGCCGGTCGCGTGCTGGGGGGAGTGCGGGGGAGGTCAGGGTGCGGTTCAACGAGAACGCCAACCTCGACACGTCGTCGATCGACGACCTGCGCGGCTCGGGCGGTGGTGGTGGATTCGGCGGGGGGCGCGGGGGCGGCCTCGGCGGCCGCGTCGCGGTCGGCGGCGGTGGGCTCGGGATCCTCGGCCTGATCCTGCTCTTCCTCCTCAGCCAGTTCGGCGGAGGCGGGGGCGGCTATCCCAGCCCGAGCGATCTCGGCGGCGGGCTCGGCGGGGTGTCGCAGGGACAGGCGACGGACAACACTCAGATCGACCAGGCCTGCCGGACGGGCGACTCGGCCAACCGCCAGCTCGACTGCGAGGTCGTCGCGGTCGTCAACTCCCTCGACGGCTACTGGAGCGACGCCTTCGCCCGTTCGGGCCAGACCTACCAGCAGCCGCGCACCAACTTCTTCAGCGGCGGGGTGAACACCGGCGGCTGCGGGAGTGCGTCGTCGGCCGTTGGGCCGTTCTACTGCCCGGCCGACGCCGAGGTCTACATCGACCTCTCCTTCTTCCGAGAGCTGGAGACCCGCTTCGGCGCGGAGGGCGGCGCGTTCTCCCGGGCCTACGTGATCGCCCATGAGTACGGCCACCACGTCCAGAACCTGCTCGGTACCAGCGGGCGGGTCCAAGCGGGCGACTCGGGCCCGACCGCGGGCTCGGTGCGGCTGGAGCTGCAGGCCGACTGCTACGCCGGCGTGTGGGCCAACCACGCCACGAGCACGCCGACGGCCTCCGGCGAGCCGTTGATCGTCGAGGTCACTCAGGCGGACGTGAGCGCCGCACTGGACACGGCCGCGCGCATCGGGGACGACTTCATCCAGTCCAACCTCGGCGGCGGCCCCGTGGACGAGTCACAGTTCACCCACGGGAGCTCGGCGCAGCGAGAGAAGTGGTACCTCACCGGCTACCAGACCGGCGACCCGGCGCAGTGCGACACGTTCGCCCGCGGGGTCAACCTCGGGTGACACCGAGCGCGGGCAGGCAGCCCGCCACGCCGTCCGCCTGAAGGGCCCAGTCCGGTCGCCGGAACGCGGCGCGCTCCAGCAGCAGCCGCACCTCCACCGCGCGCCGTCCCCGCCGGGCGCGCGTCGTCGTGCCGTCGGGTCGGTAGCCGAGCTTCTCCGACACCCGCAGCGACGCAGGGTTGTCGGCGAACGCGCCCGAGCGGGCAAGGTCGGCGCCGAGGTGATCGAACGCGAACATCAGCACGGCTGCGCGCATCTCGGTGCCGATCCCGTCGCCCTGGTGGCGCATGCCCAGCCACGACCCGGTCCCCACCTCGCGGGTCAGGCCGAACTCCTCCGCCTGCAGCTCCTGCACGCCGACGACGCAGCCGCCCCGGCGCACCAGGAAGTGCACGCTCCAGCCCTCGGGACGTAGCGTCGCGCGCCGCTCCCAGTGGTAGCGCAGCACCGAGCGGGCGCGCTCGTCCGGGTCGACGTCGGTCCACGCTGCCACGAACGGCATCACCTCCGGCGGGTGAACGCCCCGCCGGGCCTCCTCGGCCAGCTCGAGGAGGCCCGCGTCGTCGTCGGGCCGCAGCTCCAGGCGCGGGGAGTGCAGGACGAGGTGGCGCAGCGGCCAGGGATCGGGAGCCTCCATGCCGGGGCAGCGTGCCGCATCGCGGCGGCCGGGCCCACCGCATAACGTCGCGGTCCATGTATGCGATCACGATGCGGGAGCCGGGCGGCCCGGACGTCCTCGAATGGACCGAGGTCCCCGACCCGGTGGCCGGCCCCGGCGAGGTGCTGGTCGACGTCGTCTCGAGCGCGGTCAACCGGGCCGACCTCATGCAGCGCCAAGGTCACTACCCTCCACCGCCCGGGGCATCGGAGATCCTCGGGCTGGAGTGCGCGGGACGCATCGCGGCGCTCGGCGAGGGAGTGACCGACTGGGCACCAGGCGACCAGGTGTGCGCGCTCCTCGCCGGCGGCGGGTACGCCGAGCGGGTCGCGGTGCCGGCGGTGCAGGTCCTGCCCGTCCCCGACGGAATCGAACTCGTGACGGCAGGGAGCCTGCCCGAGGTGGTGTGCACCGTCTGGTCCAACGTCGTGCTGACGGGGCGGCTCACGGCGGGCGAGACATTCCTGGTCCAGGGCGGCAGCAGCGGGATCGGGACGCACGCGATCCAGGTCGCTAAGGCGCTGGGCGCGCGCGTGGCCGCCACCGCCGGGTCCTCGGAGCGCGCCGAACGCTGCCGTGAGCTCGGCGCAGACATCGTCATCGACTACCACGACGACGTTCCGACCGAGCTGCAGAAGGCGACGGACGGCCATGGCGCGGACGTCATCCTCGACAACATGGGCGCGAAGGGCCTGGCGGCGAACCTCAGCGCGCTCGCGGCCGACGGCCGTTTGATGATCATTGGTATGCAGGGCGGCCGGAAGGCCGAGATCGACCTGAGCGCGCTGATCGCGAAGCGCGGCTCCGTCACCGCGATGAGCCTTCGTGGACGGCCGGCGGACGGACCCCAGGGCAAGGCGCCGATCGTCGCCTCGGTCCGCGAGAACGTGTGGCCGATGCTCGCCGACGGCCGGGTACGTCCGGTGGTCCACGCGCGGTTCCCGATGGACCGTGCCGCCGACGCGCACCGGCAGCTGGAGGCAGGCGGCGTAGTGGGCAAGCTGCTGCTGGAGGTTCCCGGGCGGTGACCAACGCGTGGAGCAACCAACGCGTGTCTTATGGATCAACGCCGCGGCGGAGCAAGGCGGAGATCCATAAGTGGAGTAAGCAGTGCGCTGAGCATGATTCGGGAGACGTGGGGGACGATGGGGGCATGACGCAGCCAGGCCCGAACAACGGAGACGACGGCGGCGAGCAGCAGGTCATGGTCGTCGGGCCCGATGGCCGCCCGCTCGGCATGGCCCGGGTGCCGGGCCCCGGTCAGGATGGCGATGCCGACAAGGACGACCGGGGGGTGCAGGGCATGGTCGAGGAGCCGGCCAAGGTCATGCGGATCGGCACCATGATCAAGCAGCTGCTCGAGGAGGTCCGCTCGGCACCGCTGGACGACCCGTCGCGCCTGCGGTTGCGCGAGATCCTGTCCAAGTCCGTCCGCGAGCTGGAGGAAGCACTCGCCCCCGAGTTGCGTGACGAGCTGAACCGGCTGAGCTCGCCGTTCGGCACCGACACGACGCCGTCCGACGCCGAGCTGCGGATCGCCCAGGCGCAG
>JAQSWF010000056.1 GCA_029266775.1 Pseudonocardia sp. | reverse complement strand
GAACGACACCTCGATCTGCGGCATACCACGCGGGGCCGGCGGCAGCCCGGTCAGCTCGAACATGCCGAGCTTCTTGTTGTACGCCGCGATCTCGCGCTCGCCCTGGAACACCTGGATCTGCACCGACGGCTGGTTGTCGTCGGCCGTCGTGAAGATCTCCGACCGCTTGGTGGGGATCGTCGTGTTGCGCTCGATGAGCTTGGTGAACACGCCGCCCTTGGTCTCGATACCCAGCGACAGCGGGGTCACGTCGAGCAGCAGGACGTCCTTGACCTCACCCTTGAGCACACCGGCCTGCAGGACGGCGCCGACGGCGACGACCTCGTCCGGGTTCACGCCCTTGTTGGGCTCCTTGCCACCCGTGAGCTCCTTGACCAGCTCGGTCACGGCCGGCATGCGGGTGGAGCCACCCACGAGCACGACGTGGTCGATCTGACCGACGGAGATCCCGGCGTCCTTGATGACCTGGTTGAACGGCGCGCGGGTGCGGTCGAGCAGGTCGCTGGTGATCCGCTGGAACTCCGCACGGGACAGCGTCTCGTCGAGGAACAACGGGTTCTTGTCCGCGTCGACCGTGATGTAGGGCAGGTTGATCGTCGTCGTGTTCTGGCTCGACAGCTCGATCTTGGCCTTCTCGGCGGCCTCGCGCAGCCGCTGCATGGCCATCTTGTCGCGGGTCAGGTCGATGCCCTGGCTCGCCTTGAACTTGTCGACGAGCCAGCTGATGATCCGCTCGTCCCAGTCGTCGCCGCCCAGGTGATTGTCGCCGTTGGTCGCCTTGACCTCGACGACGCCCTCACCGATCTCCAGCAGCGAGACGTCGAACGTGCCACCACCGAGGTCGAAGACCAGGATGGTCTGCTCGCGCTCGCCCTTGTCCAGGCCGTAGGCCAGAGCGGCCGCGGTCGGCTCGTTCACGATCCGCAGCACGTTCAGGCCCGCGATCTGGCCGGCCTCCTTGGTGGCCTGGCGCTGCGCGTCCTCGAAGTAGGCGGGGACGGTGATCACTGCGTCGGTGATCTCCTCACCCAGGTACGACTCGGCGTCGCGCTTGAGCTTCTGCAGCACGCGGGCGCTGATCTCCTGGGCCTTGTACTTCTTGCCGTCGATCTCCGGCGTGGTCCAGTTGCTGCCCATGTGGCGCTTGACCGAACGAATGGTGCGGTCGACGTTCGTCACCGCCTGGTTCTTGGCGGACTGGCCGACCAGCACCTCGCCGTTGCGCGCGAACGCGACGACCGAAGGTGTGGTACGCGAACCTTCCGAGTTCGCGATGACCGTCGGCTCGCCGCCCTCCAGGACGGCGACGACGGAGTTGGTGGTACCGAGGTCGATACCGACCGCACGAGCCATGGTGCTTTCCTCCGATTGGGTACAGCGGGGAGTCTTGAGTTGACTTGGCTCAAGTTGTAGCGGCCCCGGGCCCGGTCGTCAAACCGGCCTTGAGCCGACACCGCTCAACTTGTCTACATCGACCAACGCGCGTTCCGGGCGGGATGTTCCCGGGCTGCGGCGCGGAGGTTCCCCAGTGCCCGCGGCAGCGACGTCCGGACCATCCACCCAGACCGCTCCGGGCCCCATGGGGCCGCGCGAGATGCACGTCAGCGCCGTTCGATCTCGAGCTGAGGGCGCTCCCATTCACCTCACGGGTGATGACGCCGCGTGTCCACCCGGTGGAAGTTGACGTGCGCACGCGAGGGAGTCGGGCCGCGCTGGCCCTGGTAGCGGGATCCGACCCCCGCGCTGCCGTAGGGCCGCTCGGCGGGTGTGGACAGGCGGAACAGGCACAGCTGCCCGATCTTCATGCCCGGCCACAGCGTGATCGGCAGGTTGGCGACGTTCGAGAGTTCGAGCGTGATGTGGCCCGTGAAACCGGGGTCGATGAAGCCGGCGGTGGAGTGGGTGAGCAGGCCAAGACGGCCGAGCGAGCTCTTCCCCTCTAGCCGCCCTGCGAGATCGTCTGGCAACCCAACGCGCTCGAACGTCGAGCCCAGCACGAACTCGCCCGGGTGCAGGACGAACGGGTCGTCGTCGTCGGGCTCAACGGCCGTCGTCAGCTCGTCCTGCTGCAGGCTGGGGTCGATGTGGGTGTAGCGGGAGTTCTGGAAGACCCGGAAGTACCGGTCCAACCGCACGTCGACGCTCGACGGCTGCAGCATCGCCGCGTCCCATGGATCGAGCACCAGCCGCCCGGACTCCAGCTCCTTGCGCAGATCGACGTCCGAGAGCAGCACGGACGTCACCCTAGCCAGGGCGCTCGGGGCCCGACGCCGGCGGCCCGGAGGGGGCCGTCCTGCCCACCGCCACGATGCTAGGCTCGGGCCGCACCACGCGGATGTAGTTCAATGGTAGAACATCAGCTTCCCAAGCTGAGAATGCGGGTTCGATTCCCGTCGTCCGCTCCACATCGACCATCGCGGCCGGTCCGCGCACCCGAGCAATTCGGTGGAGACCACGGCCCGCGGCTGCCGATACTCCCCACGTGGTGTCCATCAGGTGGGGGCGAGAGCTGGCGGAGGCCTACGACCGCGTCGCGGCGGACGACTTCGCGCCCGCGGTCCTCGGCCCGATGGTCGACCTCCTCGCCGAGCTGGCCGACGGCGGGCCGGTGGTCGAGTTCGGCGTCGGGACCGGCCGCGTCGCGTTGCCGCTCGCCGCGAGGGGCCTTGCGGTGCAGGGGATCGAGCTGTCGCCGGAGATGGCCGATCAGCTGCGTGCCAAGCCGGGCGCCGACGCGGTGCGCGTGACCGTCGGCGACATGACGACGACACGCGTGCCCGGCCGGCTGGCGACGCGAGCCGTTCACCGCGGACTCCACCAGCCAGGTCGCCGTGTTCGAGCGCACGCCCATGACGTGAACCTGATCAGTACACGACGCTGTACCAGTGGGCGGCCTCGCCGGGCATCGGCGTCAGGCGGATCTGCGTCCCACCGGGGCGACGGAACAGCGGCACGCCGTCGCCGAGCAGCACCGGAGCGATGAAGACCAGGACCTCGTCGAGCAGCTCTGCCTCGATGCACTGCTTGGCGACATCGGCGCCGAGAACGTTGACGTACGTGTCACCGGCGGCGTCCTCGGCTCGCGCGACCCCCTCGTGGAGGCCGCCGACGAACGTCACGCCCTCCGGGGGGTCCGCCGGCGGCCGGTGGGTGAGCACGAACACCGGACCCTGGTACGCACCGCCGAAGGCGCCTTCTCGGTCCGTACCGCGGTTCGGGTCGTCGCCGCCGAAGGTGGTGTTGCCGACCAGGAGCGCGCCCACGCTCGCGAGCAGCCGGTCGGCCGTGGGGTTCTCGCCCCCGAGGTGCTCGGCGAGCCACGACATGTCGCCTCCGGGGCCGGCGATGTAGCCGTCGAGCGACATGGTCGCCGAGTACAGGAGCCTGGCCACCGTGCCCCTTCCGCAGATCGTCGGGCACCCGAACAGTAGACGTCCGGCGACGAGCCCCGTCACGACGATCGACAAGAAGCGGCCTGGATAAGCTCCCGACCGTGAAACCTGCTGGTGACGAACGCATGTCGGACGGCGGTGAGGCAACCGTCCGTCAGCCCGCCCGCGAGCAGCTGATGAGCGTGCGCCGGGTCGACCGGACCGACGCGTTCATCCTCCACGTCGACGGCGCGGTCGACGGGTTGACGGCGCCCCGGCTCCGCCGGGCGATCGACATCGCCTTCGACGAGCTGGACGGCAGGCCGCTCGTCGTGGACCTCGCCGAGGTCACGTTCTTCGGCTCGGCCGGCCTGCGCACCATGTCCGAGAGCGCGGACCAGGCCGCGACCCGGTCGGGGTTCGAGCCCCTGCGCGTGGTCGTCGACCACAACCGCCCGGTCGTCCGGCCGATGGAGATCGTCGGCCTCGACGCCGTCCTCACCCTGTTCTACGACGTGGCGGACGCGATAGCGGGACGGGCGGCCGAGTGAGCGCCTACCGTTCGCTGCGCCGGACCGACGAGGACAGACTGTCGTGGTGATGCCTCCCTCCGACCAGGACGAGCAGCCGGCGCGGGCCCGTCGACAACCGCTGTCCGCGGCGGGGGGCACGTCGGCGCCGTCGGAGTCGCTCGCCTTCGAGCTCAGGCCCGAGTGGGCGGCAGCCTCGCTCGCCCGGGAGCGGGTCCAGCGCTGGCTCGCGGCCCTGCGTTGGCCGCCCGGACAGAACGACGACCTGGTCCTCGCCGTGAACGAGGCCGTCAGCAACAGCGTGGAGCACGGCTACCTGGTGCACCCGGACGACAGCGACGTCCGGGGATCGATCACGGTCGAGGCGCGTCTCGTCCCGGGCAGCAACCACACTCGCTCTGCGGCGTTCACGGTGCGCGACGGTGGGCGATGGCGGGAGCCCCGGCCGGACGACCCGCACCGCGGGCACGGCCTGCACATCATGCGCAGCTGCGTCTCCGAGCTCTCTATCGAGACGACGAGGGTGGGCACGACGGTCACGATGATCAGCCGCCCCGCCCCGGTCCCTCCGCGGCCCTCCTGACGCGGCGGATGCGCTGCGGGACGGCACGGGGAACCCGCTCGATCTCCTCGCGCGCCTCCAGATCGACCTTCGTGTATGTGCAGTAGTTGCGCAGGCGGCCGCCGGGGAACAGCGGGTGGGCCCCGTAGCGGTCCTGCGCGGCGGCGACGACGTCCCGCAGTGCGATGCTGCCGTCCGCGTCGGCGTGGTCGTCGACCATGTCGAGGATGTGCGAGCGCATCAGCTGGTACTGCTCGAGGTCCATGGTCCAGCCGTCGAGGCCGCCGGGCCGCGTCGCGTTGATGATTTCCACCCGGCCGCGCCGCCGGGCGACGGCGTCGGCGTGCCAGGCGGACTCGGGGACGGGTCCGCTGTGCGGATCGCGGGTCACGTCGTCGACGGGACGGCCTCGAGGCGCACCTTGAGCCGGCGAAGGTCCTCGACGTGCAGGCGGCGGGCCCACCGACCGAGAACGAGCTCCACAAGGTGGCGCGCGCCGGCCGGCAGCGGAGCGATGGCTCGGAAGTCGAGGTGCACCCGGGTGCGGGAGGGACCGAGGGGCTCGAGCCGGAAGTCGAGCTCGGGCGTCATGATCCGTCCGAAGGGCCCCCGGTTGCGCAGCCGGTACTCGACCCGATCGGGCTCGACCCGCGTCAGCCGCTGCCGGCCCTGCTCGACGCCCCGCCGGTCCCGGAACACGATCGCGGAACCCGTCGACCGGCCGTCGCCGTCGACGGCGCAGGTGTACCCGGTGGCCTCCGGCCAGGCGGACCACTGCATGAGCTCGTGCTCGTCCGCGACAGCGTGGTGGACCTGCTCGAGCGGGCGATCGACGACGATGTTCTCGGTCCACTCCACGGCCGACACCATTCCTTCGAGGGTCTGATAGTGAGACGATCGAAGCATGAGCGGCACCGACGCGCATCCCGACGACCCGGTCCTCCTCGCGTGCCGCGAGCTCGGCCGGGCGATGGACCTGTTCGACGAGGCGGCGTGCGCGCGCCTCGATCTCGGCCGCAGCGATCTGCGCGCGCTCAACCTGCTCGAACACGGCCCGGTCGGGGCCAGTGCCCTGGCCGACCAGCTCGGTCTGACCAGGTCGGCGGTCACCGCGCTCATCGACCGGCTCGTGGACGCCGGTTTCGTTGCGCGTGCGGCGGTGCCGGGAGACCGCCGGGCCACCGCGGTCGAGCTCATGCCCGCCACCTGGCAGGCCTTCGCGGAGGTCTACCGACCCCTCGGCAAGCGCGTCTCCGCAGCCGTTGCCGCGCTGCCCGAGCCGGAGCGGCACGCCCTGCTCACCGCGCTCAGGTCGATGCGGGCGACCTTCGACGAGGCGCGCCGGCAGCTCGGAGGCGCGACGGACCCGAACGGCCCGCCTACCGGTGCGAGTCCGGCCGCTCGGACGACAGCTGCGGGGCGGACAGCTCGAAGAAGCCGCTCATGAGACCGCCGGCGACGTCCGTGTCGGGGTCGAGCGGGGCCACTCGCTGCTCGGCGAGCCGACGGACGGGTCCTTCCCACGCCAGCACCGCCAGGACGACGAGCCCTACCGCGACGAGCGCGGGCACCCCAACGAGCAGCACCGGCCACCCGAACCCCAGATAAGCGACCAGCAACGCCGCCAGACCCATGCCGACGACGACCGCCCCCAACCGCGCCACCGCGGTTCCCCCTGACTATTGAATTCCCGTGCCGGGCCCCCATGCCCGGATGGTCATCGCGGTGGCGACGGCGAACGTTCGCTGCCATACGGGTGATCTTGGCCGAGAGGCCCTGGGGGAGCGCCTTGCTGTTGTTACCGGCGAGTAATACGCTCAGGTTACCGATCGGTAGCCGAGGACGGCGGGCGGTCATGGGGCATTTCCGCAGCGATCTGCGCGATCTCGAGTTCGACCTGTTCGAGGTGTTCCGGGTCCAGGACGGGCCGACGACCGCCGACGTCGACACCGATCCGGACACGCTGCGCGGCGTCCTCCGCGAGCTCAACGCACTGGCCACCGGGCCCCTCGCCCAGGGCTTCGCCGAGGCGGACCGCCACCCGCCGACGTTCGACCCCGCGACGCACGCGGTGACCGTGCCCGACGCCGTGAAGAGCGCCTTCCACCTGCTGATCGACGGCGAGTGGTGGCGGTTCGGCCTGCCCGCCGCCCTCGGCGGCATTGGCGTCCCCGCGAGCGTGCAGTGGGCCGCCACCGAGCTGATCCTCGGTGCGAACCCGGCGGTCCACCTCTACCTGGGCGGTCCGAGGTTCGCCGCGATCGTGCACCGCCTCGGTACTCCGGAGCAGCAGCGGTGGGCCGAGGTGATGATCGAGCGAGGCTGGGGTGCGACGATGGTGCTCACCGAGCCCGATGCCGGCTCGGACGTCGGCGCCGGGCGAACGCGGGCCGTGGCCCAACCCGACGGGACCTGGCACCTCGACGGCGTCAAGCGCTTCATCACCTCCGCCGAGCACGACCTGACCGAGAACATCGTGCACCTCGTGCTGGCCCGACCCGAGGCGCCCGGCTTCGCCTCCCGTCCGGGCACCAAGGGCCTGTCGCTTTTCCTCGTCCCCAAGTTCCGGTTCGATCCGACGACCGGCGACCCGAACGAGCGCAACGGCGTGTTCGCGACCGCCCTCGAGCACAAGATGGGGCTGCGCGCCTCGGCCACGTGCGAGCTCGCCTTCGGGCAGCACGGCGTCCCGGCCGTCGGGTACCTGCTCGGCGATCGGCACGACGGCATCGCGCAGATGTTCGAGGTGATCGAGTACGCCCGGATGATGGTCGGTACGAAGGCCATCGGCACGCTGTCCACCGGGTATCGCACAGCGCTGGCGTACGCGCGTGAGCGCGTGCAGGGCCCCGACCTCGTCCGGGTGGACGACAAGACCGCCCCTCGCGTCACGATCATCCATCACGCCGACGTGCGCCGGATGCTCATGCTGCAGAAGGCGTACGCGGAGGGCTTGCGCATGCTCTACCTCTACGCTGCCACGCAGCAGGACGTCGTGCGCGCAGGCGGACCGGCCGCAGCACGGGCGGCGGCCGTCAACGATCTCCTGCTGCCGCTGGTCAAGGGCGTCGGTAGCGAGCGGGCGTCGGAGATGCTCATGCTGGCGCTGCAGACCCTCGGCGGCTCGGGATACCTGCAGGACTACCCGGTCGAGCAGTACCTGCGGGACGCCAAGATCGACTCACTGTACGAGGGCACCACCGCGATCCAGTCGCTGGACCTGCTGCTCCGCAAGATCGTCAAGGACCGAGGGCGGGCCTTCGGGTACGTCGTCGACGAGATCGCGGCGTTCCTCGCCGACGAGGGCGGCAACGGGCGGCTCAAGGAGGAGCGCGCACTCCTCGGTAGCGCACTCGACGACGTTCGCGCCATGGTCGCCGCGCTCACCGGGCACGTCGGCGCGGCCGCCCGCGAACCGGCGCGGGTCCACCGGGCCGGCCAGCACAGCGTCCGGCTGCTGATGGCGCTGGGCGAGCTGCTCGTCGGCTGGCTGCTGCTGCGGCGCGCCCAGGTGGCGCTGGAGACCCTCGACGGTGCCGCACCGAGCCGGGACCGCGCCTTCTACCAGGGCAAGGTCGCGGTGGCGCGGTTCTTCGCCGCCACCCGGCTGCCGCTGCTCAGCGCCGAGCGGACGATCGTCGAGCACGCCGACGACACCCTGATGGAGTTGGCCGAAGACGGGTTCTGACGCGCGCGCTACTGGCTGATGTAGGACGCGAGCTGCTCGCGCTCCTGCTCGAGCTGGTCGATGCGGGCCTTCACGAGATCCCCGATGCTGACGATGCCGCACAGCACGCCGTCGCGGCACACCGGGATGTGCCGGATCCGCCGGTCGGTCATGATCCGGGCCAGCGAGACGGCCTCGTCGTCCGGGGTGCACGACACCACCTCGGCGACCATGACGTCGGTCACCTGCGATCCGAGGATGTCCGGGCCGCGGTCGTGCAGGTGGCGTACGACATCGCGCTCGGAGACGATGCCGATCAACCGATCTTCATCGACCACCGGCAGCGCACCAACGTTGTACTGCGCGAGGAGGCCGAGGAGCTCGACGACCGTGGTGGTCGGCCCTGCCGTTGCCACCTGTGTCCCCTTGCCCCGCAGGACGTCCGCGATCCGCATGCCCGACCCCCGTCTCCGCTGCCCGTGGTGGGATGAGACTACGAATCAGGAGGTGCCGTCGGGAAGTCCCCGATCAGTCCGAACCGCAGGTGACGATCGGTGACGGGTTGTAGACGGTCGACTGGCGCTCGGTGCGCACTTCACCGGTGCCGACGTCCCGCAGGGTGCGGGTGTCCGTGACGGTGAAGCCGGGCGCCCCGTCGCTGGACACGCACGGCTCTCCCTGGGGGATCGTGACCTTGGTCGGCTCGGTCGGTCGCGTCCGCGGGCCGGTCGTGGACGTCACGTCGTAGCGCTTGGTGCCGTAGAGCCGGACCGTGACGCTGCGCGGCGTCCACGCCGTCTCAATGAGCACGCCGGTGGGGTTGTCGTTGCGGAACCGCAGGTCGATCGCGCCCTCGAACACCGTCGCCTCGCGGCCGGGCGGGTAGCGGCTGATGTAGAAGCTGTGCGGCTGGTGCTCGACGTCGGTCATCCCGGCGTAGTACGCGGCGTTGTACAGCGTCGTCGCCACCTGGGAGACGCCGCCGCCGACGCCACGGGACGGGTGGCCGTCGGAGATGATGCCGGCCTCGACGTAGCCGTTGGACGCGTTGCGCGGCACCGTCGCCCCGTTCAGGCTGAACGTCTCGCCCGGCTCCACGATCGTGCCGTTGATGACCTGGGCAGCGCGCCGGATGTTCAGCCCGGAGTCGCGGGCGAAGCCGCTGGTGGTGAACTCGCCGATCACACCGGTGATGCCGAGCCCCTCGAGCTCCTCGGTGGTCAGGTCGGCGGGCTGGGCCGCGTAGACCGCGGTGATACGGCGGTCCCCGTCGGTCGTCGTGAGCACCGTCAGCAGATCCGTGAGCGTCGCCTCCCAGTCGATGCCCCGGCCGTCCTGCGACGGCGTGATCACCGGCTGGCCCGTGGAGAAACTCAGCGAGGCATCCCGGCCCGGCTGCTCGGAGGAGGCCATCTGAGGGTCGACCGCTTCTTCGATCGCCTGCCTGTTGACCTCGGGCACCAGACCGCGGCTGGCGTCGGCACGGAACGACAACGCGGACGCGATCACCTCGGGGGTGAGCGTGCCCGTGACGTTCTCCCCGACGATCTCGACCGGTGCCGACACCGCCGGGGTCGCGACGGCAGCGAGCGCCTCGGCGACGTCGTCCTCCGTCGTGATCGGCTCGAGCACGGTCACGGGCAGGTTCACGACCGTCCCACTCGTCCAGTCACGCACCAGGACCGTCTCCGCGGCCGGCAGGTTCAGTTCCTGCCCGTCGACGGGCGGCACCGGCAGGGGCGTGGCGCCCTCGAAGCGGACGGTGCCCTCCGTCGGCGGCCTGTTGACGATCGGGACGAGCTGCTGCAGGGCCGAGTCGAGCGCCTCGTTGTCGACGGTGCTGGCCACGCCCGTTTCGCGCGACGTGAACAGCGACCGGATCCGGGTGATCGGATTCAGCGGCTGCGTCCCGGCCTGCTCGATCGTGCCCGCCCAGTCGACGGCCAGCCCCGCCGCGCGCGGGTCGACCTCACTGCGGACCGGACCCACCGCGACCGCCACCGGCCGGACCGTGCGCGGCTCGATCGTCGCCTGTACCCGCTGCTCGGCCTCTGCCGGGGTCAGCTCGCCCACCGGCTGCCCGGCGATCGTGATGCCGCGCGGCAAGGTGCCCGAGGTCCGCACCAGGTCCACGACGTAGAGCACGGCGAGCAACCCCACGATCACACCCGCGACGAGGAGCACGCGACGGCGCCGGTTGTGGCGGGGTTCGCGGGCCTCCTCCGCGACGGTGCTCGCGATGACGGCCGTCGCGCTGTCGTCCGGCGGGGGTGTGTCAGCGCCGAACACTGAGCCGAATCCCGAGCCGACTCCCGGGCCCCGCGGCGCGGTCATCACCTCGGTCGGCGCATTCGCGTCCGTCGGTTTCGCCGACTCCACGCGCACCGTCTCCTCGGCGGCTGTGCTCGCGCCCTGCTCGACCGGCGGGGTCGGCGCTGCGGCCGGCTTGCTGTCCTCGGCGGGCCGATCCGGCAACGCTGCGGTGCCGTTCGGCTCGCGGCGGGTCCCGGTGGCCTCGTCAGGACTCACCTCGCTCGCGCCCACCTCGTCGGGCGCGCTCTGCCGCTCGGGCATCGGTGTTTCTCTTCCCCTCGACGGTTCCTGCCGGGACCCCATCGCTACAGATACAGGCCCGTCCCGTGCTCGGTCCGTTCGGCCGCGACGGCGTGGAGCTCCCGCTCCCGCAGGACGAGGTAGGTGCAGCCCTGCACCTCGACCTCGTACTGGTCGTCGGAGCCGAACAGGACGCGGTCGCCGACCTTCACCGTGCGCACATGGTGTCCGACGCCGAACACCTCCCCCCAGATCAGACGCTTCGCGACCTCGGCGGTTGCCGGGATGACGATTCCCGCGCTGCTCCGGCGCTCGCCGACGGCGTCGCTGACCCGGACCATGACGCGGTCGTGCAGCATCTGGATCTGGAGCTTCGGGTCATGCACCGCACCGATGCTACGGCCCGCCGTCGCCGGGAATGACGGGCCCGTCGCCGTACGGCTCCGCAGACGTGCGAGGCCCCGCGGGGCTGGCAGGTCGGGGGTCCGACAGCGCCGCGGGGCAGCCTGGAAGTCGTCGCAGGTCGTCCGGCCGTTACCACGCCGCGTTCCCAGTCCGCCCGTCCCACGTAGCGACGCGTGTCACGCCCCGTTGGCGAGCAGATAGCGACCGAAATGCGGAACGGTGAAAGCGATCTGGCCGCGCTGCGCGGAGAAGACCAGGCCCTTCTTGAGCAGGCTGTCGCGGGCCGGGGAGAGCGACGACGCGCGGCGGGAGAGGTGGTCGGCCACGCCGGCGGTGCCGACCGGCTCGTCACGGCCCTCCGTCAGCTCCGCCATCGCGCGCAGGTACTCGCGCTCGGACGGCGTCGCCCGCTCGAAGCGCGAGCCGAAGAACCCGACCGCCAGCTCGGCCTCCGCCTCGGGCGCGGCCATCTTCACGTCCGCCGCGGTGATCGGGCTGCGCACCGCGGCGTCCCACGAGGCCTTGCCGTAGGCCTGGACGAAGTAGGGATAACCGCCGGAGGCCTCGAACAGGGCGTCCAGCGCGTCCACGTCGAACGTCGTGCCTTCCCGCTCCGCCGGTGCCAGCAGGGCGAAGTCGGCGTCTGCACGGTCGAGCTGCCCGATCCGCACGTAGCGGAACAGCCGCTCCGAGTAGGACTTCGAGGCCGAGAGCACCGCTGGCAGGTGTGGCAGCCCGGCCCCCACCACGACCAGGGGTGCACGGGACTGGGAGAGCTCGTGGCAGGCCGCGCACAGCGCCGAGACGTCGTCCGGGCGGAGGTCCTGCATCTCGTCGACGAGGATCGCCACACCGGTGCCGACGTCCGCGGCCAGCGCGGCGACCTCGGTGAACAGCTCGACGAGGTCGATCTCGATGTCCCCGGAGTCCGCGCGTCCGCTGCGGGCGGCGACGTCGATGCCGGGCTGCCACCGGTCGCGCAGGCGCGCCCCGTCCGGTGCCGAGCGCAGGGCGAAGGCCTTGAGGACGCCGAGGACCTCGTCGACCCGGTCAGGGTCGCTGTGGCGGACCGCCAGGTCCCGGATCGCGCGGTGCAGCGCGGCCGACAGCGGACGCCGCAGGTCCGACTCGGGTCGAGCTTCGATCTTGCCGGCACCCCAGCCGGCGCGGACCGCGAGTGAGCGCAGCTCCCCCAGCAGGACGGTCTTGCCGACGCCGCGCAGCCCGGTGAGCACGAGGCTGCGCTCGGGGCGTCCGCGGGCCACCCGCTCCAGCACGATCTCGAACGCGTCGACCTCCCGATCCCGGCCGGCCAGCTCGGGCGGACGCTGACCCGCGCCGGGCGCGAACGGGTTGCGGACGGGATCCATGGATCGGACGGTATCGGCGTCTCTCGCCGATTCCGTAGAAGCGGGTATCGAGCGCAATGGCGTGTCGCGGATCGCTGCGTATCGGTCATTCTCGCGATCGGGCTAGAGGGCTCCAGAAAGCGCTACCACGCCTCGATCGGCGAATCTTCCGACGTCTAGTGGCGAGACGAGAATCGCCGATACACCCCGATCTGGTTGGGTGTGCGGCGTGACCGGCGCAGACGTCGTGGGAGCGGAGATCCTGACCGAGGGGTCGGGTTGGCACGAGCAGCTCGCTGACCGCGCCGAGCTGCAGGTGAGCTTCACGGGCAGGGGCCGGGATCGTTCCGCCGCAGTGGCCGAGCTGGGGTCTCGGGTGCAGGCCGCGGCACCCGCGCTCACCCTGCCGGGGCTCGAGGTGCGGCACCGCCGCCTGAACGTGCACGACGAGTGGCGCGGCAGGAAGGTCGTCGGGTGCCGGGCCGGCGAGACGTTCGTGATCCGGTTCCTCGAGGTCGGCGCCCTCGAGCGGGCGCTCGTGTTGTTGGTCGCGGCGGAGCCGACGACCGTGGACGGCCCCTCCTGGCACCTCTCCGATCCGGCCGCGGCCCGGCGGGTGGCCCAGGAGCGCGCGGTCACCGACGCCCGCGACCGCGCGGAGGGCTACGCGGCCGCGCTGGGAGCGCGGCTCGGGCCGCTGCGCCGGCTGTCCGAGGTGGGCGAGCCGGCGGCGCCGTTGGCGTACCGGATGGCGGCACGGGCCGAGGTGGCCGGGGACGACGTCAGGGAGCTGGGGCTGGAACCGGAGCCCGTGCGCGTCACGGTCCGCTGCACGACCACGTGGACGCTCCTCGCCTGATGCGGTGACCCGCGAGAGGTGAGCCGTCGCCCGCGAGTGAGCCCGGCGTCCTGAACAGCACTATGGCTCCGAAGTGCGGGGAGAGGGGTCGACGACCTCGCCCTCGACGACTCCGCGATCGAGCACCAACCGGTCCACAACGTCACGATCGGCCGCGTCACGATCGGCCACGTCACGATCGACGACCCCGCCGTCGACCACCACCTCGCCGTCGACCACCGGACCCTCGGTGCGGATCCGTGCGGTGCGCAGCCCCGGCGCTCGGCGCTCGGCCGCGCGCACCATCCGGCGGCGTACGACCGCGCGCGTCGGCCGAAGCAGCAGGATCAAGCCGGCGACGTCGGTGACCAGGCCGGGCACCAGCAGCAGCAGCCCACCGGCCGCGACGAGCATCCCATCGGTGGTCTCGACGTGCGCGACCCGCCGATCGCGCGCGGCTTCCGCCAACGCGCGCGCCACGCGCAGCCCCTCGCGCCGGGCGAGCCAGATGCCGAGCACCGCGCCGGCCAG
>JAQSWF010000254.1 GCA_029266775.1 Pseudonocardia sp. | reverse complement strand
CCGCTGCCACCGCCCGTCGAACAGGTTGAGCAGGCGATCGGACTCGAACGCCTCGGGCGCCTCGGCGACGCACCGCGCGTAGGTCTCCGACCACGACGTCCCCGGCTTGAGTTGCAGACCCGCCATGACTGCCATCGTGGTGTCCCGGTGACACGTCGTCGAGGGGCTCCCGGCCGGCGGGAAGCGTGCCGTCAGTAGGGCGCGTCGCGCTGCCGGTCCGAGCCCGGATCGACCTCGCGCACCTGGTGGTGGCGCAACGACTCCAACACGATGTCGACCATCGCGAGGTTGTGGCCCTCGTCGGCGTACTGGCGGCGCAGGTCCGCGAGGTAACGGGTGATCGTGTCGAGGCGCCGGGCCAGTATCGTCGCGACGGCGTTGCCGACCCCCGGGTGCGATCCGAGGAAGCCGTGCGGGTCGTCGGTGCGGCGCAGCCGGCTGTCGCGCACGGCGGTGACGGTGGCGGTGGCCGGGCCGCCGATCAGAGCGCTCATCTCGCCGAAGATCGCGCCGGGATGGTCGACGACCGTGATCGGGACGCCCATCCGGGACACCTCGACCGCGCCGTCGACCAGCACGAACAGCAGCCCGTGCACGACCCCTTCCTGCAGAACGACCGAGCCGGCGGGATGGGTCACCTCGGGCAGGCCTGCGGACCAGGTCAGCAGGTCGGACACGCTGGCCTCCTCCCGTCGCGCGCCGGCAGGCGGCGTCGAGCCTAACGCGCGCCACTACCGTCCCGGCACATGGAACAGCAGCGGCTCGGTCGCCGGGTGTGGGCTCTGTTCACCCCGTATCGAGGCACTCTGGTGGCGATCGGGGCCGCCGTCCTCGTCGCCAGCGGCCTCGGGATCGTCACGCCCTTCCTCACCCAGATGGCGTTCGACCGGGCGTTGTTCCCGGTCGGCGGCGGGCCGGTCGACCTGCCGCTGCTGGGCTGGCTCGTCGCGGGCATGATCGCGATCCCGGTCGTGACCGCGCTGATCGGCGTCGGGCAGACGTACCTGACGACGTTGCTCGGCAACCGCGTGATGGCGGACCTGCGCGGCCGGCTCTTCGAGCACCTGCAGCGCATGGACCTCGCGTTCTTCACCGCCACCCGCACCGGCGCGATCCAGTCGCGGCTGGCCAACGACGTCGGCGGCGTGCAGTCGGTCTTGTCGGAGACGGCCAGCTCGATCCTGTCCAACACCGTGACCGTCGTCGCGTCGCTCATCGCGATGCTGCTGCTGTCGTGGCAGCTCACGCTCGTCGCGGTGGCCCTGATGCCGATCTTCGTGGTGCTGCAGGTGCGGGTCGGACGCGTGCGGCGACGGCTTGCCGGGCACACCCAGGAGTCGTTGTCGGACATGACGGCGATCACCGAGGAGTCGCTCTCGGTGTCCGGCGTGCTGCTGGCGAAGGTGTTCAACCGCCAGGCCTACGAGATCGCCCGCTACAAGGCGGAGAACGCGCGCCAGATCGATCTCCAGGTGCGCCAGGCCATGACCGGGCAGTCGTTCTTCGCCGTGGTGACGACGTTCCTGGGGGTCACCCCGGCGCTGGTCTACCTCGTGGCGGGCTTCCTGATCACCGCCGGCTCCGGCGTCACCGCGGGCACGATCGTCGCGTTCACCACGCTGCAGGGGCGGCTGCTCTTCCCGACGGTGAACCTGTTGCGGGTGTCGCTGGACGTGCAGACGTCGCTCGCGCTGTTCTCCCGGATCTTCGACTACCTCGACCGGCGTCCGCGGATCGTGGACGCGCCCGACGCCCGCCGGCTCGACCCCGGTCCGTTCCGCGGCCAGGTCGAGCTGCGCGACGTGTGGTTCGCCTACCCGGCACCCGAGGTCCCCGCGGTGGCGCCGGCCGTCCCGCCCGCCGAGACCGACACGCGGCGGTGGGCCGTCGAGGACGTCTCCTTCACCGTCGAGCCGGGGCAGCTCACCGCGATCGTCGGGCCCAGCGGCTCGGGCAAGACGACGATCTCCTACCTGGTCCCGCGGCTCTACGACGCCGACCGCGGCGCGGTTCTGCTCGACGGCCAGGACGTGCGGGAGCTGACGCAGGAGTCCGTGGCGTCCGTGGTCGGCATGGTCACCCAGGACACGTACCTGCTGCACGCGACCATCGCGGAGAACCTCCGCTACGCCAAGCCGGACGCCACGCAGGAGGAGCTGGAGGCCGCTGCGCGGGCGGCGAACATCCACGACCGGATCGTGTCGTTCGCCGAGGGTTACGACACCGTCGTCGGCGAGCGGGGGTACCGGCTCTCCGGCGGGGAGAAGCAGCGGCTCGCGATCGCCCGGGTGCTGCTCAAAGACCCGCGGATCCTCATCCTGGACGAGGCCACGAGCGCGCTGGACACCACGAGCGAACGGCTCGTGCAACAGGCGCTGGAGACCGCGACCCACCGGCGGACGACGATCGCGATCGCGCACCGGCTCTCGACGATCCTCGGCGCCGACATGATCCTCGCCGTCGACGGGGGACGGGTCGTCGAGAGCGGCACCCATGCCGAGCTGCTCGCGCGGGGCGGGCTCTACGCGCGGCTGTACACCGAGCAGTTCGCCGGCGGGAAGGTCGAGGCGCGCTGCCGCGACGGGGTGCTCTTCCGGGACGGGCAGACGTTGCTGGGGCGGCCGGCCGCGGAGCCGCCGGCGGCGTAGCACCGCGGCGGCTGGTCGCCTGAGTCCCCACCGCTCGGCCTTCCAGCGAAAGAACTCTCGCCCCTGGTGGCCTGGTCTATGGTCGTCGCGCCGAGCGACGACGAGCGCGGAGGTCGAGATGGCGCTGTACCTGACGCGGTTCAGCTACACGCCCGAGACGTGGGCGAGCCTCGTGCAGAAACCGGAGGATCGACGCGATGCGGCGCGCCAGTACGTCGAGGCCGTGGGCGGGAAGCTCCACGGGTTCTGGTACGCGTTCGGGGAGTACGACGCCTACAACCTGTGGGAGGCGCCGGACAACGTGTCGATGGCCGCGGTGGCCATGGCGATCTCGGGCGGGGGTGCGCTGAGCAAGTACGAGACGACCGTCCTGCTGACGGTCGAGGACACGATGGATGCAATGCAGCGGGCCCGCGACATCCGATACCGACCACCCGGGACGTGACCGCCGGGTCCGCTATTCCGGAGGTTTCCCTGCTGCGTCGCGCGCAGAGTCGGGCACGAGATCGTCGTCCTGGTGGTGGTTGACCGCGGCGCGCCGGGTCAGCGCGGTCAGGGCGTCGAACCACCGCGAGGGCTTCGCGACCGCCCACCCCGGACGCAGCGGGCGCGGCGTCTCGTCGGTCGGAAGGAACCGGTTGACCAGTCCGAGCACCCGCAGCGTCGTCGACGGGGCGACGGCGTGGACCCGCATCCCGACCTTCGCCAGCGGGGTCGGTGCGACCTCGGGCTTGCCCTTCAGCGCGGCGCGGACCATCTGCTCGGCCGCCCGCGCCGCGTCCATCGACACCAGCGGCAGGCTGTCGGCGAGGGTGAACCAGCGGTACTCGGCGGCCTGGTTGCCGGTGAACAGGGCGTTCTTCGGTGACCCTGTGCGCATCAGTCCGGGCGTGGCGCAGGTGACGGTGATGCCGTGTCGGATCGCCTCGACCCGCAGCCCCTCGGCGAACCCGACGGCCGCATGCTTGGCCGCGACGTAGGGCAGCAGGTGGGGCGCGGGCAGCTTGCCGCCGATCGACGTGATGACCAGGATTCGCCCGGATCCGCGCTCCCGCATCACGGGGAGCGCGGCCAGCACGGGGTGCAGCACGCCGTAGAACATCAGGTCCATCGCCTCGGCGAAGTTCTCGGCTCGCAT
>JAQSWF010000253.1 GCA_029266775.1 Pseudonocardia sp. | reverse complement strand
TTGACGGGCGGCATCACGGGGAGCTGCACATGTCCCAGTCTGCCGCGACGATCCAGCGGCGGGAACTCGGCGTCGACCCGCGTCAGGGTGTCGTGCTGCTTCGGTCCGCCGCGAGCTGGCCGCAGGCGGCGGCGATCTCCCGACCGCGGGTGTCACGCACGGTGCACGTCACGCCCGCGGCCTGCAGCCTGGCCACGAACTCGTCCTGCACCCGCCGCGGTGAGGCGTCCCACTGACTGCCCGGCGTCGGGTTGAGCGGGATGAGGTTGACGTGCACCCGCTTGGTCCCGATCCGCTGCCTGAGCATCGTCGCGAGCAGGTCCGCGCGCCACGGCTGGTCGTTGACGTCGCGGATCAAGGCGTACTCGATCGACACACGCCGGCCGGTGGTGGTGGCGTAGCGGCGCGCGGCGTCGAGGACCTCCGCAACCTTCCAGCGGTTGTTGACCGGGACCAGGGTGTCGCGCAGCTCGTCGTCCGGGGCGTGCAGGGAGACGGCCAGGGTCACCGGTAAGCCCTCGGCTGCCAGCCGGTCGATCGCCGGGGCGAGCCCGACCGTGGAGACCGTGACGCCGCGCGCCGAGATGCCGAGCCCGTCGGGGGCGGGATCGATGATCCGCCGTAGCGCCCGGACCACCCGCTGGTAGTTCGCCAGCGGCTCGCCCATGCCCATGAACACCACGTTCGACACGCGCGACGGGACGCCGAGCGCTCCGTCGCGGGCCGCAGCCGCAGCCTGCCGGACCTGGTCCACGATCTCCGCGGTGGAGAGGTTGCGCTGCAGCCCGCCCTGCCCGGTGGCGCAGAACGGGCACACCATGCCGCAACCGGCCTGACTGGACACACAGACGGTCGCCCGGTCCGGGTAGCCCATCAGCACCGTCTCGGCGAGGGTCCCGTCGTGACCGCGCCAGAGTGTCTTGCGGGTGGTGCCGTCGTCGCACGTCTGCTCGGTGACCGGTGTGACCAGCGGCGGGACGAGCTCCGCGAGAGCACGACGAGCACCGGCGGGCAGATCGGTCATCGCGTCGACGTCCGCGGTCAGCCGGGCGAAGTAGTGCCGCGCGACCTGGTCCGCGCGGTAGGCGGGCAGGCCGAGCTCGACGACGGCGGCGCGCCGCTCGGCCGTATCGAGATCGGCGAGGTGGCGCGGGGGCCCGGCGCGGCGGGGGGCGTCGAACACGAGGGGCAAGGCGACCATGACCTACCCAGTCTGCCAGCCCGCAGGACGCATCCCGGCTCGCGGCGACACATGGGCGGCCGAGCCGGCATGCGGAGCCATCTTCAGGTCAGGAACGCCTCGGCGTCGGGACGCGGAGGCGTGGGTCAGCGCCAGGTCAGCGGCGGAGAAGGGAGCGGACGCGGTCGGTCAGCCCGGACTGCGTCGCCGCGGCTACCCACAGCAGCAGCCCGGCGGCCAGCCCGACGAGGCCCTGCGGGCCCGTGCTGCCTGCGGTGTTCAGCGCGAGCACTCCCCCAGCCGCCCCGAGCAGTATCAGCACCCCGCCCAGCGCGGTCAGGCTGCGGCGCTCAAGCAGCGAGGCGAGGGGCAGGAGGAGCAGCCCGCACACCCCGACGGCGAGGGGCACGGTGAGCTCGGCGCGGCCGGTGATGCGCAGCAGCGTCGCGCCGAGCGCGACGAGCGCGGCACCGACGACCACCAGGCGGATGACCCGGCCCCGCCGATGCCGGTCCAGCCGCGGCCCGCCGCGGTCGCGACCGCCCTGCATCAGCAGCCAGACCGTCGCCGCGATCCCGACCGCGAGTACCACGGTGCCGGCACCGGGCGGCAGCGCCGACGAGCCGACCAGCCACATGGCGCCGCCCGCGAGAGCGAGCACCCCCGATCCCGGAACCTCGACCTGCGAGCGCACGACCGTCCCATCTCCGTCGTTCACCACGGGACATCGACGGTACCGATCGGGACGAGGTCGCCAGTGGGAAGGGCCGGAGTCGGCCGTCAGGCCTGCTCAGAGCCGGGTGAGTCCTTCAGCGGCGCACGTGCAGCCGGTACCCGACCGGGATCTCCAGCCCGTGCGCGGCCGCGACCGCGCGTTCGGCGACGGGCCGCCCGAACTCGATCCGGAGCACGGCATCGCGCGTCGCCCGATCCGGAAACCGCCACACGGTCGGGATCCGGCGCAGCGTGAACCCCTGCGCGGCGAAGAAGGCCTCGGCCGCCCGCGGGTCGTAGCGCGGCAGGTCCGCACGCATCCAGTCGCCGTAGGGCGACACCGTCGCGTCGAGATCGACGATCGCGATCGCCCCGCCCGGCCGCAGGACGCGGTCGGCTTCGGCCAGCCCCGGCTCGCATCCCTGGCCGAAGAAGTACGCGGTGCGGGCGTGCACGAGGTCGACGGTGCGGTCGGGAAGCGGAAGGGCGGCCGCACCGCCCTGCAGGACCCGCAGCCCTGGGCGGCCGGCGATCCGCGCGCGGGCCCGGGCGACGAGCGGAAGGTGCGGCTCCACGCCGGTTACGGAGGCAGCCCCGACGAAGAACGGCAGATGGAACGCGTCGCCGCAGCCCACGTCGAGGACGTGCCGGCCCGCCCACGGCACGGCGTCCCGCAGCGCAGCCCAGATGGCGCCGTCGGGATCGTGAGCGAGGTTCTCCCGCTCGTAGACATCGGGCCAGTTCCAGATGTTGGGGCTCGGGATCAGTCGTTCCGGGGCGGCCCGCGATAGCGCGGCTCGGCGGAAGGCGCGCCTCACGGCGGTGCGCTCACGCTGCGGGGATCAGCAGACCGAGCACGAAGTACGCCACGACGGCCGTGGGCAGCATCGAGTCGAGCCGGTCCATCAGGCCCCCGTGCCCCGGCAGCAGGCGGCCCATGTCCTTGATCCCGAGGTCCCGCTTGACCAGCGACTCGACCAGGTCACCGAGGGTGGCGCTCGACACGAGCAGCGCACCGGTGAGGACGCCGGCCCACCAGGGCCCGTCGAGCAGCAGGGTCACCGTCAGGACGCCGGTGACCATCCCGGCTATCACGGAGCCGGCGAAGCCCTCCCACGACTTCTTCGGGCTGATCGACGGAGCCATCGGGTGACGTCCTACGAGCACGCCGATGGCATAGCCGCCCACGTCCGAGGCAACCACGCACAGCATGAAGGTGAGCACCCGGCCCAACCCGTCGGGTGCGACCGTCAGCATCGCCGCGAACGAGCAGAACAGCGGAACGTAGACGGCCGTGAAGAGCGCGGCGGAAATGTCGCGCAGGTAGTGGGCCGCCCCGGCGCGCATCCGCCACACCAGGCAGCCGAGCGCGGTGGCCGCGAACGGCACGTCGATGCCGGCGCGGCGGCGCAGCGCGTCGCGCAGCTCCCTGGTGGCGACCGCGGGGGCGGCTGCCAGGACGGCGACGAAGGACTGCCGCCCGGTCAGCAGCGGCACGAGAATGATCGCGCCGAGGGCGAGCCCGACGGCGATGGCCGAACCCAGGTTCCGCCCGGCGCGTGGTGGGCGCCGCGCCACCGGGGCTGCCTGCGGCGCAAGGTCGGTCGGCGCGGTGGGGGCCGGCTCCCGGGGGTGCAGGCCCTGGGCGGGGACGTCAGGGGAGGCGGCCACCGGCTACGACCTTCTTCTCTCTGCCTTCCACGGGCACTGCCTTCTACGGGCGGGCACTGCCTTACTGGTGCTCAGACCTCGAGCAGCTCGCTCTCCTTGTGCTTGACCAGGTCGTCGACCTGATGCACGTAGCGGTCCGTGGTGCCCTGCAGCTCCTTCTCGGCGCGCGTGCCCTCGTCCTCGCCCGCCTCGCCGTCGCGCACGATGCGGTGCAGTTGCTCCATCGCCTTGCGGCGGATGCTGCGGATCGTGACGCGCGCGTCCTCGCCCTTGCTGCGAGCGACCTTCACCATCTCGCGGCGGCGCTCCTCGGACAGCTGGGGAATGACCACCCGGATGATCTGCCCGTCGTTGCTCGGGTTGAGCCCGAGGTCGGAGTCGCGGATCGCCTTCTCGATCGCCTTGAGCTGGCTGCCGTCGTACGGCTTGATGATCGCCATCCGCGCCTCCGGGATGTTGATCGAGGAGAGCTGGTTCAGCGGCGTCATCGACCCGTAGTAGTCGACGGCCACCCGGGAGAACATGTTCGGGCTGGCGCGCCCTGTGCGGACGCTCGCGAGATCGTCCTTCGCGACCGCGACCGCCTTCTCCATCTTTTCCTCGGCGTCGAACAGCGTCTCCTCGATCACGGCTGCTCCCTCGGGCTCCCACCGGGCGCCGGGCCCGGTGCGGGTGTGCTGACCAGCGTGCCGATCCTCTCACCCGCGACCGCTCGGGCGATGTTGCCCTCCTCCAGAAGGTTGAACACGATGATCGGCATTGCATTGTCCATGCAGAGGCTGAAGGCGGTGGCGTCTGCGACCTTCAGCCCCTGCTCGAGCGCCTCACGGTGGGTGATCTCGTCGTACATCTTCGCACCGGGGTCCAGCTTGGGGTCGGCCGTGTACACGCCGTCCACGCTCTTGGCCAGCAGCAACACCTCGGCCCCGACCTCGAGCGCGCGCTGGGCACCCGCGGTGTCCGTGGAGAAGTACGGCATCCCGACCCCGGCGCCGAAGATCACGACCCGACCCTTCTCGAGGTGCCGCATCGCGCGTCGGGGGATGTAGGGCTCCGCGACCTGACCCATGGTGATGGCCGTCTGGACGCGGGTGTCGATGTGGTGCTCGCGCTCGAGGAAGTCCTGCAGCGCGAGGCAGTTCATCACGGTGCCGAGCATGCCCATGTAGTCGGCGCGGGAGCGTTCCATGCCGCGCTGCTGCAGCTCCGCGCCGCGGAAGAAGTTGCCCCCTCCGATGACGACGGCGATCTGCACACCGCTCCGCACGACGTCGGCAACCTGCCGGGCGACCATGTCCACCACCGTCGGGTCGACGCCGACGGCCCCGCCGCCGAACATCTCGCCGCCGAGCTTGAGCAGCACGCGGCGGAATCCGGGACGGGGGGCCTCGGCGTCGATCCTCGGGGCGGTCACGCGCTCAGGCCTGACCGACCTCGAAGCGGGCGAACTCCTTGACGGTGACACCGGCCTCGTCGAGCAGGGCCTTGATGGTCGTCTTGGACTCGTCGAGCACCGAGACCTGCTCGAGCAGCACCGAGTCGGTGTAGAATTTCTTGACCTTGCCCTCGACGATCCGGGGCACGATCTGCTCCGGCTTGCCCTCTGCCCTCGCCGCCTCCTCGGACTCCCGGCGCTGCTCCTCGAGGACCTCGGCCGGCACCTCCTCGCGGCTGGTGTAGCGCGGTCGGGTGGCGGCGATGTGCATCGCCACGCCGCGGGCGGTGTCGGTGTCAGTGCCGTCGTAGGAGACCAGCGCGCCGATCGCCGGCGGCAGGTCGGTGGAGCGACGGTGCAGGTACAACACAACCGGGCCGTCGAGGTGCACGTAGCGCTTGAGCTCGAGCTTCTCACCGATCCGGCCGGCCAACGCCTGCACTGCCTCGAGCACGGTGCCGTCGCCGAGCCGGGCCGCCTTCAAGGCCTCCACGTCGGCCGGCTGCTGGTCGACCGCCACCTGCAGGATGCGGTCGGCGAGCTGCTGGAAGTCGGGGCTCTTGGCGACGAAGTCGGTCTCGCTGTTCAGCTCGATCATTGTGCCCCCGGTGGCCGCTACAAGCCCGTTGGCGGTGGTGCGTTCGAGGCGCTTGTCAACAGACTTGGCGCTCTTCTCACGTAGCGCCTCGGCGGCCTGCTCGATGTCGCCGTCAGCGTCGTTGAGGGCGTTCTTGCAGTCCATCATGCCGGCGCCGGTGAGCTCGCGGAGGCGCTTCACGTCCGCGACGGTGTAGTTCGCCATCGTTGGTCTCTTCGTCCGTTCTCGTCGTGCGGTGCTGGTGACGGCAGCGGGCGCCGGACAGCCGGCGCCCGCCGGTGCGTCAGCCGGAGGTCTGCTGGGTGCCGTTCGTGCTCGCGGCCGGGGTGGCGGCCGTGTTGTTCTGCGCCTCGACGCCGGTGTCGGTCAGGCTGGCGCCGTCCGATCCGGTGCCACTCGTGAGCAGCTCCTGCTCCCACTCGGCCAGCGGCTCGTCCGCCGAACCACCGTCGGCACCCTCCCCGCGGGCGCGCTGCGACCGGGCCATCAGGCCGTCCGCGGCGGCGCGAGCAATTACCTTGGTGAGCAGCGCCGCGGACCGGATCGCGTCGTCGTTGCCCGGGATCGGATAGTCCACCTCGTCGGGGTCGCAGTTCGTGTCGAGGATCGACACGACCGGGATGCTCAGCTTGCGGGCCTCGCCGACGGCGATGTGCTCCTTCTTCGTGTCGACCACCCAGATCGCGCTCGGCACCTTCGCCATGTCCCGGATGCCGCCGAGGGTCTTCTCCAGCTTGTCCTTCTCGCGGGTCAGCATGAGGATCTCCTTCTTCGTGCGACCCTCGAAGCCCCCCGTCTGCTCCATCGACTCCAGCTCCTTGAGGCGCTGCAGCCGCTTGTGGACGGTCTGGAAGTTGGTGAGCATGCCGCCCAGCCAGCGCTGGTTGACATACGGCATGTTGACCCGACCTGCCTCGTCCGCGATGGCCTCCTGGGCCTGCTTCTTGGTGCCGACGAACAGGATCGAGCCGCCGTGCGCGACGGTCTCCTTGACGAACTCGTAGGCGCGGTCGATGTACGACAGCGTCTGCTGCAGGTCGATGATGTAGATGCCGTTGCGCTCGGTCAGGATGTAGCGCTTCATCTTCGGGTTCCAGCGCCGGGTCTGGTGCCCGAAATGCACGCCGCTGTCGAGCAGCTGCTTCATGGTGACGACGGCCATTGCCGGTGTTCACCTCTCGGTCCGGCGCGACCGAATGGGTCGCGCTCACGGTTGTCGCGGCGCGCCGGCCGGCGGCACCGCCCTGGCGCCGCGCCGGAGCCCGGACCCGCCGTCGAGGCCGTCGACGATGTCGAGAGCCGCGGCGCGCGGGACCGCCCGGACGCCGTCCCGAGCGACCGGCCAAGGCCGGAGCCGCGGGGCACGCGGACGCGCGAAGTCACCTCACGTGCTCGAGGTGCTGCTCCAGCATACGCCGGGGCCCGGCCCGACCCGTTTCGCGTCCCCTCGTCGAGTGGCAGTTGTCCCCACGCGC